>CAZKJW010000038.1:7506-20401 GCA_964553125.1 uncultured Oscillospiraceae bacterium | reverse complement strand
CCGCTCCTGGGACAACCCCCGCGCCATCTACTATCGCCGCATGAACGACATCCCCGGCTCCTGGGGCACTGCCGTCAACGTGCAGAGCATGGTCTTCGGCAACATGGGCGATGATTGCGGCACCGGCGTTGCCTTCACCCGCAACCCCGCCACCGGCGAAAAGAAGCTCTACGGCGAATACCTGCTCAACGCGCAGGGCGAAGACGTCGTCGCCGGCATCCGCACGCCTCAGCCGATCGCGACGCTGGCCGAAGCGATGCCCGAGGTCTATGACCAGTTCGTCAAGACCGCGAACATCCTCGAGAACCACTATCGCGACATGCAGGATATGGAATACACCATCGAGCATGGCAAGCTCTTCATGCTGCAGACCCGTAACGGCAAGCGTACCGCCGCCGCCGCCCTCAAGATCGCAGTTGATCTCGTGGACGAAGGCATGCTCTCGCCGGAAGAGGCCGTGCTGAAGGTTGAACCCAAGCAGCTCGACTCCCTGCTCCACCCGAACTTCGACGCCGCTGAGCTCAAGGCCGCCAAGGCCATCGCGCAGGGCCTGCCGGCTTCCCCCGGCGCCGCTTGCGGCCAGATCTTCTTCACCGCCGAAGACGCCGTTGTGGCTGCCAAGGCCGGCATGAAGGTGCTGCTCGTCCGCAATGAGACCACTCCGGAAGACATCGAAGGCATGGACCTCGCGCAGGGCATCCTGACCTGCCGCGGCGGTATGACCAGCCACGCCGCCGTTGTTGCGCGCGGCATGGGCCGCTGCGCCGTCGTCGGCTGCGGCGTGCTCCGCATTGACGAAGAAAAGAAGACCCTCACCGTTGGCGACAAGACCTTCAACGAAGGCGACTTCCTCTCCATCGACGGCGCCACCGGCAACGTCTATGGCCAGCAGATCCCGACCGTTGAAGCGGCCGTGACCGGCGATTTCGCCCGCCTGATGGGCTGGGCCGACGCCGCCCGCAAGCTGCATGTCCGCACCAACGCCGACAACCCGCGCGACGCCGCGCAGGCTGTGAAGTTCGGCGCTGAGGGCATCGGCCTGTGCCGCACCGAGCATATGTTCTTCAGCGAAGACCGTATTGCCGCCGTGCGTGAAATGATCCTCGCCGACACCGAAGAACAGCGCCGCGTTGCGCTGGCCAAGCTGCTCCCGATGCAGCGCGGAGACTTCGAGGGCATGTACAAGGTGCTCGAAGGCCGGCCGATGACCATCCGCTTCCTCGACCCGCCGCTCCACGAGTTCCTCCCGCAGAAGAATATGACCGAGGAAATCGCGGCCCTGGCCAAGGAACTGAACACCACCGCCGACGCCATCGTTGCCAAGATCGACGCGCTCCACGAGTTCAACCCGATGATGGGTCACCGCGGATGCCGTCTGGCCGTGACGTATCCTGAAATCGCCGAAATGCAGACCCGTGCCGTCATCGAAGCGGCCATGAACGTCCGCAAGGAAACCGGCTGGGATATCGAACCCGAAATCATGATCCCGCTGGTTGGCGAAACCAAGGAACTGGCCTACGTGAAGAAGGTTGTGGAAGACACCATCAAGGTCGTCGAGCAGGAACGCAATGAAACCATTGCGTACAAGATCGGCACCATGATCGAAATCCCGCGCGCTGCCGTCACCGCTGACGAAATCGCCAAGGAAGCTGAATTCTTCTCCTTCGGCACCAACGACCTCACGCAGATGACCTTCGGCTTCAGCCGTGACGACGCCGGCAAGTTCCTCGGCGCGTACTACGACAAGAAGATCTACGAGTCCGATCCGTTCGCGAAGCTGGACCAGGACGGCGTTGGCAAGCTGGTTGAAATGGCTGCCAAGCTCGGCCGCTCCACGCGCCCGGACATCAAGCTCGGCATCTGCGGCGAACACGGCGGCGATCCGTCCTCCGTTATGTTCTGCCACAAGGTCGGCCTGAACTACGTGAGCTGCTCGCCCTTCCGCGTGCCGATCGCGCGTCTGGCTGCCGCCCATGCCGCCATTCTCGATAAGTAAGAGAGGCTAAAACAAAGCCGTCGGGTTTTCCGACGGCTTTTTCTTATGCTTTTTTTGCGGCGCAAGCGCCGCGGCGGGGGCATGAAAGCTGCACGTTATTTTACCATGCCGCCATGAAAGTAGCATTCGTAAATTTTCGCGCCGCTGCAATAGATTTCTTCGTAGCCCTGAAACCATGCGAAATCCCCGGAGACCTTGCACTTATAGAGATATTCACCCGATTGATAGAATTCGGGACCGCGGAAGGGCATCTCGCTGGTGGCAGCGCGCAGCGCTTCCTTGAGAAAATTTCCGCTGAAAACGTCTTTCAGCACCCGGCCGGCATAGTTCATTGCATAGACCGCGCGACCGTTTTTCCAGATGGCTTCTTCGCCGGCAAACTGCTCCCCGCCGACGTAGGTGTCGTGATAGGAGTACGGCCCTTCCTCGTAGCGAAAATCGTGCGAGTCGAAGCGCGTCGAAGGCGCCTCGTTCATAAATGCGGCATACGTGTTCCGGCTCGCCTTGAGGCGGAAAGCGATTGTTTCCGCCACGCCGTCCGGCGGCGTCTGCGCGGGAGCCATGCCGCACTGCTGATCCCTCACGAGATAATCGACGGTCACGTGCGTCAAATCGCTGATGCGGATTAGGTTTGTGATATCCGGATACGCAAGCCCCGATTCCCACTTCGCAACGGCTTGCCGGGAAACGTTCAGCTCGCTGGCAAATGCTTCCTGCGTGAATCCCTTGCTTTTTCGCAGCACCTGAAGTTTTTCCGAGAAATTCATGCCGTTCACCTCCGGCTGCAAATATAACACGAAAAATGCCGCGTGTCTGCGCACCCGCGGTTGCAAAATTGCTGCTTTTCGTTGGCAAAAACGCGGCGTTTCTTTCGTTTTTTGGCGGCGCAAGCGCCGGCCAAAGCGCGCTTGCGCGGCGGGCTATATCCTGCGCTCCATCACGATGTACTTGCCCTCCTCAACGGGGCGGAACTGATTCTTCCGCCAGAAGGCGTTGCTCTGCGGGTTTGCCGGGTCCACGCCGAGACGGATTCTTTCAAAGCCGCACGCCTTCAGCGAAGCGGCCGCCTCGCCGATAATCTCCGAGGCGACGCCCTTCCCCTGCCAGCGCGCGTTCATCATGAAAAGCCCGATGAAGGCGACCCGCTCTGACGGGAAGCCTAGAATCAGATCCATGACGGCCACCAGCGCGCCGCCGTCAAAGAAGCCGACGTAGTATTTGTCGGCCATGGTTTTTCCGGGCGGCAGCGCGGACATGTCCTCCAAGATGCTCTGCCGTGTCACAAACGGCGGGTGATACTGGTAAAAGGTTGGGTTCCAGCAGCTCACGGCATAGACGGACTCCACATCGTCCGCGGTCAGCGCGCGCACCGAAAAGCGTTTCGACAGGGATTTGACGTTCATATGCCTTGCCTTGCTCCTTTGGGATTGGTTTCGCATCTGCTTCTCCAGCAGAGTATAGCGGCGCGCGGCGGATTTTTCAAGCGCCGTCTTCTCCGGCGCGAAAGCGCCCGATAAAAAAGCGCCCGACAACAAGCCGGACGCTTTGCATTTGAAACTGGAAATTATTTCAGGTTGGCAGCGAAGAAATCCGCGGTGCCGCCGGTCACGATGCCGAGCAGCTCGGGGTTGTCGCTGTAGAAGCCGTAGCCGTGGCCTTCGCCGGTGGCGTTGATCGTTTCGGAACCGAGTACGCTGGCAGTGTTCGCGGAGATGGAAGGCGCAACGGCCTCATCATCCTCGCCCCAGATGACCAGCGACGGGCCGTTCCAGACGGCGGCCGCTTCGGCGGCGCTGTCGGCGACGAGATCGAGGTCGGCGAACCATTCCTTGCTCAGCTCCTGCACCTGGCCGTAGATCGTGGTGAAGACGACATAGCCGTTGGCATTGGCTTCAACGCGCATCGCTTCGTAGGCTTCCTGGCCGCCGAAGAGATCCTTGAGGTTCGTGGTGTCGGCGGCGGGGGCGAGCAGCACGATCGCATCGACTTCAGCGCCCTTGGCGAGCAGTTCCAGCGTGATGCGGCCGCCCATGCTGTAACCGAACAGGCCGGTCTTGGTCACGGGGTAGGTCGCCTTCATGTAATCGATCGCGGCGGTCACGTCGGCTTCCATGTTGGAAAGCGTGTTCGCCTGGAAGCTCTCGGTGCTGTCGCCGCAGCCGGGGAAGTCAACGCGGATGGAGGCGACGCCCTGCGCGGCCAGCGCATCGGCGACGACGCCAAGTTCTTCGCGGTTTCCGCCGTGGCCGTGAGAGAGCACGACGAAGGGATACTCGGACGCGCCGTCAGGCGTTACGACCGTCGCGGGGATTTCGTTTCCACGGGATTCAAAGGAGACAACCTGAGACTCGGCCAGCGCGCAGAAGCTCACGCAGAGCATCGCGAGGGCGCAGAACAAGGCAACCAGTTTCTTCATTGGTGGTGATCCTCCCATAAATGTTTTGCACGTGCGGCATGCGCGCCGCAGCACGCAAGCAGTATAGCATACATTTATGGTTGCATCAAGCAATAAAAATGTAACGAACTTACAGCTGCGCCGCCAGCGCACGGGCGCGGCGCTTTGCATCCTCCAGCAGCGCCTGCGCGTCCTGCCCGACGATGTCCAGCCCTTCCGCCGCGACGACGTGCAGCCGGTGAACGCCCTGCATCGTCAGCATACTTTTCAGGAAAGGCACGGCCAGCTCGCTCAGCTCCGGGCTGCCGGTCTCGTAGAAGCCGCCGCGCGTCGTGAGAAAGACGCATTCGCGCGCGCGGCAGAAGCCCTTGTAGCGGTCATGCTCATAAACAAACGTCAGCCCGGCGACGCAGACATGCTCGATATAGGCGTGCAGCGCCGCGGGGAACGTGCCGTTCCAGAAGGGCGCGGCGATGACGATGTGGTCGGCGTCGCGGAATTGCCGCGCAAGCGCGTATTGCGGCACGTCCCAGTTTTCGCCGAGCGCGGCGAGCGAGCGCATGGTTTCCGGGGTGTAGGGCTGCGGGCGCAGGTCGCTCAGCCGGATGGAGGCGATTTCGTCCTGCGGGTGGTGCTGCCGCCATGCGGCAAGATACGTTTCGGCAAGCTCCAGTGAGCGGGAGTTTTCCGCGCGGACGCAGCCGTCGATGAACAATACGCGAGCCATGGCAATCCTCCGTTTTCTGATGCTGAGGCTATTATAGCCCATGCGTCGGCAATCGGCAATATGGCGGCGAAGCGCAAAGCGCCCCGCAGGGAAGCGGTGGCATCCGTGCGGGGCGCGCTGGCGTCATGGGGTTTTCTCTGCGGGGAAGAACGAGGCGATTTCCTCCGCCATGCGGTCGGGGAACATCCAGTGAATGTAGTGGCCGGAGGGCAGCGTTACAAAGCGGTGCAGCGGGGCGCGCGCGGCGGTTTCCTCATGCGCCCGCACCCACGAGAAGCCGCTTGCAAACGTCATGCCGCCGCAGCTGGCCTTGCCGTTTGCCGTGAACATCAGATACGGGCAGGCGGGGAACGCTTCGCCGGCACAACGCGCGTTGGCGCGAATCTGCTCGTATTCGCTCACGAAGGCGCGGCCGTTCCATTTTTCGGCGGCGAGCGCGCGCGTGAGCGGGAGCAGCGAGAGATCGCCGCACGTCATGTAATATGCCTCGGTGGGGAAAAGCCGCGTCCAGAGTCGGCCGAAGCCGAACAGCCGGTTGAGCGCGCCGCCCAGCTTGCACAGCGCGAGCAGCACGCCGTGGTCGGGCAGATGCGCCGTCAGCTCGGGCGCGTCCATCTGCTCGGGAAGGCTCGGGTCGTCGCCGATCAGCCCGACGATTTCGTCCGGATAGCGGCACGCCCAGCGGCGCATGTACAGCCCCGAAATGGAGTGGCCAAGCAGAATATACGGCGGCTGAACGCCGGCATGCAGAAGCCCCTCGCGCAGCTCGTCAATGATGTTGTCCGCTGTGCGCGGCGTAACCGCATCCTGCGAAAACCCGTAGCCGAGCGGTTCCGGCACGACGCAGCGGTAGTCCGTCAGCCGCCGCGTCAGCGGCAGAAAATCCGTGTCCGGCGAGGCGGTGCCCAGCCCCGGCAGGAAAACGATCGTCCGCCGGCCTGCGCCGTGAATGCACACGTGCATCAGGCGGCCGCCCGCTTCGACCATGGTTCCGGTGGGCGGGAATTTTTTCTGCGTCCGGGCGCGCAGGGCGCGTTCGAGCAGCCAGAGCGCCGCGAGGCAGAGGAGAAGCGCTGCAATCCAAAGCATATCCTTCGGCCTTTCTTATTTGTCGCTCTTGCGCAGCATACGGCCCGCCGCCGCGCCGGTGTGCTTTTTGTGCGAGATGGTCAGCACGCCGTTGACGATCACCGCGTCGATGCCGTCGGGGTATTGCAGCACGTTTTCGTCGCAGTCATAGCTGTGCAGCGTTTTGCGGTCGAGCACGACGATATCGGCGAACGCGCCTTCGCGCAGCACGCCGCGGTTTTCAATGCCGAACCGCTCGGCCACAAAGCCGGTCATCGTGCGGATGGTGTCCTCAAAGCGCGCCTTCGGGTGCTGCGTGAGGTAGCGCACGGCGAAGGAGAAGTTCATGGGGTTGGGCGTCATCATCAGATCTTCGTTCAGGCCGAAGTTCATGGTCTTGTCGCCCGTCACGCCGTCCGAGCAGGGCATGGCCATGCGGTGGCGGCAGAGAATCTCGTTGGATTTTTCCGCGTCGGGCATCATGAGATCGGCGCCCATGTCCGGGTCCTCGCGGAAGAGATCCATCGTCAGATCGAGCGGATCAACGCCCGTTTCGGCGGAGAATGCCAGCAGGTTTTTGCCGACGTATCCGGGGTTCTTGTGCCGCGAAATGCGGAGCATTCCGTACATGTTCATCGCCTCGCGCACGTCGAGCATCGGATACATGCCCGCTTCAATGACCGTGTGCACCATCTTGCGGAAATCCGCCACGCCAAAGTTTTTCGCCAGCTGCGCGCGGCCGCCGCTCATGAGCACGAAGGGCCGCAGGAAGGTGGAGAAATACGGCGTGGTCATGTCCATGCTGTACGGGCTGGGGATTACGTCGTAGGAAAGATCGACGCCCGCGCTTTCCATTTTTTCAAAATAGCGCAGGGTTTCTTCGGCGGCGCGGGCGTTTTCCTCGCCCGTCGCGCCCATGCCGATGGTGTGGACATGCGAAACATTCGCCCGCACGCCCGCGGCCAGCGCCTGCTCAAGCATGTCGCGATAGCCGCCCATGCGGTCGGGGGAGCCGTCTGCTGCGGTGTTGCGCGTGTGCGAGGAGAAAATGCCGCCGAACTCGCGCACGATGCGCAGCATACGGACGGTCTCGTCGTGCGTTGCGAATGGGCCGGGAACGTATTGCGGGTCGGTGCCTGTGGACAGGCCGAAAGCGCCCTGCTCCATGCACTCGCGCGTGAGGCGCTCCAGCGCGTTCTGCTCCTCGTCCGTCGCCGCGCGCAGGCAGTCCATGCCCATGACTGTGCCGCGAATGGCGCTGTAACCGGCGAGCGGCGCGATGTTGCCGTCCATCGGCGCGGCGTTGCAGCGATCGAGATACTCGGAGAAGGAATGCCAGTCCATCTCAATGCCGTATTCCTCGCGCAAGGCGCGCACGGCGTCCGCCTTGTTGAAGAGCAGCTGCGTCATCTGGAAATAGGAGGGGTTGGCGGCGTACTGCACGCGGCTGTCCACAATGGCGGCGCGATACAGCTCGTCGCCCACGGGCGCGTAGGAGTGGCCGCAGTTTCCGCCTACAACGGTGGTTACGCCCTGCATGAGGTAGTTCGTCATGGAGGGCACGAAAAGCACGGAAAGATCGGCGTGCGTGTGCGGGTCAATGAAGCCGGGGCAGACGCACTTGCCGGCTGCGTCGATGGTTTCTTTTGCGGCGGCTTCGGACAAATCGCCGATGGCGGCGATTCTTCCGCCGCGAACGCCGACGTCCGCGCGGAAAGCGTCCGCGCCGGTGCCGTCCACGACGACGCCGTTTTTGATGAGCAGATCAAAATCCATGAACCGTCCTCCTTTGGAAATTTGTCGGATGGTTTACCACAGCGGGTGATGGCACGCGACCAGATGCCCGTTCTCGCCCGCCAGCGGCGGCTCCTGCCGCGCGCAGATTTCCGTGGCGTAGGGGCAGCGCGTGCGGAAACGGCAGCCGCTCGGCGGATTGATGGGGCTGGGAATTTCGCCGGTGAGCAGCTCGCTTTCGTCCGTCTGATGCGGGTCGAGCTTCGGCGTGGCCGCCAGAAGGAATTTCGTGTAGGGGTGGCGCGGCCTGTCGTAGATTTCGTCCACGGACACCAGCTCGCACAGCTTGCCAAGGAACATGACCGCTACGCGGTCGGAAATATAGCGCACGACGCTCAGGTCATGCGAGATGAACAGATAGGTTACGCCGAACTCTGCCTGCAAATCGTGCAGCAGGTTCAGAATCTGCGCCTGAATGGAAACGTCCAGCGCGGACACGGGCTCGTCGCAGACGATCAGCTTCGGGTGCATGATCAGCGCGCGGGCGATGCCGATGCGCTGACGCTGCCCGCCGGAGAACTGGTGCGGATAGCGCTCCAGAAATTCTTCCGGAACGCCCACCTGCTTGGCCAGCGCGCGCACACGCTCCTCCTGCTCGCGCGCGGGAACCCCGAAGGCGCGAAGCGGCTCGGCGATGATTTTTTTCGCCGTCATGCGCGGGTCGAGCGAGGTGTAGGGGTCCTGAAAGACGAGCTGCATATTCTGCCGCTCCTGCCGGAGACGGCGCGCGGACATGGCCGTAACGTCCTGCCCGTCGAGCACCACACGGCCGCTCGTCGGCTCAATCAGCCGCAGAAGCAGCCGCCCCAGCGTGGACTTGCCGCAGCCGGACTCGCCCACCAGCGAGAGCGTTTCGCCGCGGTATACGTCGAGCGAGACGTCGCTCACCGCATGAACCGTGCCGCCGGCCGTTTTGAAATCGCGGCTGACGTGCTCGGCGTGAAGAAGCACGGAGTCATTCATTGCCCGCAGCCTCCTTTCCCGTCAGAAAGCATCGCACGAGATGTCCGTTCCCGGCGTCGTGCAGCGGCGGTATGGCCTGCGTACACTGCGCGCAGGCGCGGCTGCAGCGCGCCGCAAAGCGGCAGCCCTTCGGCACGTCGTAAAGCGTGGGTACCGTGCCGGGGATGTTTTTCAGGCGCTCGCGCCCCGTTTCCACGCGCGGAACCGAGCCGAGAAGGCCGAGCGTGTAGGGGTGCAGGGGCTGCTCAAAGAGCGAAACCACATCGCAGCTTTCCACGATTTGCCCCATGTACATCACGTTGACCGTGTCGCAGACCTTCGCCACAACGCCGAGATTGTGCGTGATCATGAGGATGGAAGTGCCGAACGTGTCGCGCAGCTGTTTCATCAGCCGCATGATCTGCGCCTCGATGGTCACGTCCAGCGCGGTGGTCGGCTCGTCCGCAATGAGCAGCTCGGGCGTGAGGATCATCGCCATGGCGATCATCACGCGCTGGCGCAGGCCGCCGGAAAGCTCAAACGGATACGCGTCAAAGCGGCGCTCCGGCTCGGGCACGCCGACCTGCCGCATCATTTCAATCACCTTCTGCCGCCGCTCGGCGCGGGAGAGGCGGGTGTGGAGAATCAGCGTTTCCTCGATTTGCTTGCCCACCTTGACGACCGGGTTCAGGCTGGACATCGGCTCCTGAAAGATCATTGAAATGCGATTGCCGTTGATGCTGCGCATCTGGCGCGGCGTGTAGGCGGAGATTTCTTCGCCGTCCAGCAGCACGCGTCCGCCGGCAATGCGTCCGCCGGCGGGCAGAAGCCCCATGATGGCGCGCGCCGTCATGCTCTTGCCGCAGCCGGATTCGCCGACCACACCGACGATGCTGCCGCCGGGAATTTCAAAGCTGACGTCCTCCACGGGGGAGAGCAGCGCGTCCTTTGTCCGGATGGCAACATGCAGGTTTTCCACGCGCAGGCTTTTTTCGCTCATAACCGTTCACTCATTTCAAAAAAACTTGGCCGCCGCATGTCGGCTGCGCCCGAAAAGCCCCGGACACAGGCGACAGGGGGCGGAAGCGCGGCGGGCCGCCGGGAAGGACGACCCGCCGCCTTGCGGCCGGAAAAGGCTTATTCAGCCGCGGTCACTTTGTACAGATACGGCACGCCGGAAGCGGCCCACTTCGTCTCAACGCCGGAAAGCTCCGCGCGATAGATGACGTGGAACACATCCTCAAAGATGCCGCGCATGTTGCTCAGGGCAGCTTGCTGCTTATAGGCTTCGATGGTCAGCGGCGCGCGCTCGGCCGCGTCGGACACGGCAAGCGCCTTGGCAAGCGCGGCGTCCGCGTCCGCATCGATGGCCAGACCGCCGAGGCAGCCGTAGTAGCCTTCGCCGGAGAAGGTCTGGAGCATTTCCTCAAGGCAGCCGTAGGAGCCGCCGAGGGACGAGGCCGTGATGCCCACGGTGCCGTCGAAGATCTTGGAGACCCACGTGTTCATATCCAGCACGCTGATGACGGTCTTGATGCCGATGCTTTCAAGATCGTAGGCGATGGAAACGGCGACCTGCTCGCTCATTGCGGGCACGTTGATTTCCAGCGTTTCGCCGTTGTAGTTGGAAGCGGCGAGATATTCCTTGGCAAGCTCCGGATCATAGCCGGGCATTTCCACGGAGCCGGAATAATCGTCCATGATGGCGGAAGCGAACATGTCGACGGAGAGAACCGGCTCGGTCATGCCGTAGTAGATGGCGGCGTTCTCGGCGTTGACGGCGTACATGATGGCCTTGCGCAGGTTCACGTCGCTGCGGTAGGGATCGCCGTAGAGCATCAGCGTCATCTGCGTCCAGCCGGTAGTGGTGCCGGTTTTGAGCGCGCTGTTTTCGCTCGCCATTTCAAAGTCGGACACGCTGGGCATCAAGCACAGGTCGAGCTCGCCGTTTTCCATGGCGATCAGCGCGGTGGCGCTGTCAAGCGGCGTATGCACTTCGAGCTTCTTGAAATAGGGCGCGCCCTGGAAATAATTCTCGTTGGCGGTCAGGTAGGAGTAGCCGGTGGCGGCGTCGCGATGATCGAACACATACGCGCCGGTGCCGACGGGATGCGTGGCGAAGCCGGCCGGATCCGCATCATAGGCGGTCGGGGAAGCCATATAGAAGTAGGAGCAGAAATAGTCGATGACGCTGGCGAACGTGGTCGCCTTAACGAGGGTGACGGTGTAGTCGTCCACCTTTTCAATGGAAGCAACATACGTCGGCATGAGCGCGCCGTATTCGCCGGCCAGCTCGTATTCGTAGTTCTTCATCACGGCGTCGGCGTTGAACGGCGTGCCGTCATGGAAGGTCACGTCCTGGCGGAGATGAACGGTGATATTCATGCCGTCCTCTTCCCAGCGCTCGGCAAGACACGGAGCGGCGTCGCCGTTTTCATCATACATGAACAGCGTGTCCATCACCGAGTTGACGACCATGCGGTCAAACTCGTTGGCGGTGTGCGGATCGAACGATTCGCTGGAGGTCAGCGCGGTTACGATCAGCGTGTCCTTGTCTTCCGCAACGGCGGCGACGGCGGACAGCGCCACCATCAGCGCCAGAACGAGAGCAAGCAGTTTTTTCATGGGTGTCCCTTCTTCCATTGAAGATTTTTTATAAACGCAGGGCTGCGCCCTGAATTTATCGCTCAGCGGTCGCGCCGCTTGGGGTCGATTGCGTCGGCAAGCCCGTCGCCGACGAGGTTGAAGCACAGCGCCGTGATCATAATGGCGATTCCGGCGGAAAGCGCCACATGGGGATAGCGCCGGAAAATCTGCATCCCTTCGGAAAGCATGCTGCCCCATTCCGGCGCGGGCGGCTTGATGCCCATGCCCAGATAACTCAGCCCGGCGGCCGTCATGATGATGCCGGCAATGTTCATCATGCAGTTGACGATGATCGGCCCGATGGCGTTGGGCAGAATGTGGCCGAAGATGATGGCAGAATCGCGCGTGCCGCAGCTGCGCGCCGCTTCGATGAAATCAAGCGAGACCACCGAGAGCACCACCGAGCGAACCATGCGCGTAAACCCCGGAACGCTCGCCACAGTGATGGCAATGGTGAGGCTTTTCAGCCCTGAGCCGCATACGGCCACGATGGTCAGCGCGAGCATCATGGAGGGGATGCACATCACCGTGTCGAGGAAACGCATCACGATGGAGTCGAGCCAGCCGCCGTAATAGGCGGTGGCCGCGCCGAGAATGCAGCCGATGGCGAGGCTCAGCGCCGTGCAGCCGATGCCGAAAAGAAGCGAATAGCGCGCGCCGTGAATGATGCGCGCAAACAGGTCGCGCCCGTAGTTGTCCGTGCCGAGCCAGTGCTGCGCGCTGGGGAGCTGAAGCCGCTCACGCGGGTTCTGCTTGAGCGCCATGCCGTTGTAGTCGGCGATTACGTCGGCGAACGCCGCCAGCAGCACGATGACCGTCAGCACGATCAGCGCCGCCAGCGCCACACGATTGCGGGCAAAGTTGCGGCAGACATCGCGGAAGTGGCCGTGCGGCGCGGCGAGGGCAATTTTTTTCTTTTTGAAAACGCTCATGCTTTCTTCCCTCCCGCAAACGATTTGGCGGCTACGCGCGGGTCAAGCAGCGCGTAGGAAAGGTCGATTGCCAGCATAATCATCATGAACAGCCCGGAGAGCAGAATCACCGACGCCATGATGATCGGCGCGTCCTGTGCGTGAATGGCGTTGAGGATGACGTTGCCAAACCCCGGCAGGCCGAACACGTTTTCCACGATGACCGAGCCGCCGAGGAGCGCGGCGAAATCCATGCCGACCTGCGTGACCACGGGCATCATTGCGTTGCGCAGCTCATGGTGAAAAATGATGCGCATCGGGCCGCAGCCCTTCGCCTTCGCGGTCTGGATATAATCCTGATTGATGACGTCCAGCATCGTCGAGCGCGACATGCGCGAAATGAACGCCATGGAGGG
>CAZKJW010000038.1:0-7406 GCA_964553125.1 uncultured Oscillospiraceae bacterium | reverse complement strand
AAAAACGCCAGCCGCAGCGTGGTGGGAAACTTGGGCAGCAGGATATCGAACACCGGCCGGTGATACTGATACGACTCGCCGAAATCGCCGCGCACGGCGCCGGCGATATAGCGGACATACTGCACGGGCAGCGGATCGTTGTAGCCGAGAGAATCGTTCAGCTCGTCCACCTGCTCCTGCGTCGCCTGAATGCCGAGGATGATGCGCCCCGGCGTGTTGGGCATCAGATGCAGGATGAAATAGACGATGAAGATGATCAGCAGCATGGTCGGGATCATTACAAGCGTGCGCTTGAACGCATAACGAAGCATGACATTCTCTCCCCGTCCGCGCCTTCGCGCTTTACGCCGAAGGGGGAATATAATTTAGTGTATTATAATGCAGCGTAATTATAAATGCAATAGGAAAAGAGAAAATGATGCTGAATAACGAATCATATACAGGCATATTCAGAAAATGCAGGGGCGGAAACAGCCTGAAATTCAGGAGCGAACAGGCTGCACGGTTTATATTCTTACATAAAATATGCATATATCATACGAGAATGCAAGGCGAGCGCCGAAAATATTTTTAATAATCATATTAAAACAAAAATTATTGCGGAAAACGCGCCGAATACAAAAAGAAAACTGCCGGATAAGCGACGCAATTTGCGTCGGCTGATTCGGCAGCAGGTGTGCGGAGGGGTGAGCGGACTGAAAAGCGCGTCAGTCGGCGAACACGATGTGGCTGCCCTGTCCTTCGGGGACGAAGGGCACCTCGCGGTAGCCGCGCAGCGCTTCCCGCACGGCGGGCTGGTCTTCCCTGCGCGCATAGACGAGCAGGAACCCGCCGCCGCCCGCGCCGAGAACCTTGCCGCCGAGCGCGCCCGCATCCATTGCGGCGCGGTACATTTCATCGATGAGCGGCGTGGAGACGCCGGGAGCGAAGCGCTTCTTGCGCTGCCACGCGCGGTCGAGCATCCTGCCGATTTCGTCGGCGTCGCCTGCGCCAAGCGCGTCCCACGCTTCGTCCACCATGCGGCCGACCTCGTCGAGCATGGCCATTTTTTCGCCGATGGTGCGCTGCTGCTCGGAGAGAATCTGGCGGCTGTCGCGCGTGAGGCCGGTGAAGAAAAGCATCACGCTGCCAAAGAGCGCGTCGAGCGTTTCTTTTTTCGCCGTCACCGGCTCGACGGACACATGCCCGCCGCGATGGAAGCGATAGCGGTTGAAGCCGCCGAAAGCGGCCGCAAACTGATCCTGAATGCCGATGCGCTGCCCGAGCAGATCGATTTCGATGTGCGCGGCCTCGCGCGCGAGCTGGTCGGGCCGCACGTATTCGCCCTTATAGGCGTGCAGGGCGTTGAGCACGCCGACGGCCAGCGCGCTGGACGAAGCCAGCCCGATGCCCGCCGTGCTCAGCGGAATGTCCGCCTGATAGACGATCTCGATGGCTTTCGTTATGCCCGTCAGCTTCAGCGCTTCGCGGATGATGTTGTGCTTCACCTCGTCCACCGAATCGACCAGCTCGTTGCCCGCATAGCAGAGGCGGATTTTGTCGTCGAATTTTTTGTTGACGGTGATGTAGACGTGCATGTCCAGCGCCGTGCTCAGCACGCCGCCAAAACCGCGCGGGGTGTTGTCGTAGTAATCCTGAAAATCGGTGCCGCCGCCGAAGAACGAGCAGCGCAGCGGTGTCTTGGAGATGATCATTTTTCTTCCTCTTCTTCCTTCAGAAACGCCTGCACGGCTTGCAGCAGCGGCCGCGCTTGGGAAACCTGTTCGCAGCGGCAGCCGGCGGCTGCGCCGGCCTGCATGTCGCGCTCGTCGTCTCCGAAAACGACGGCGCGCGTCAGGTCGCACGACCACTCGCGCTGCGCCTGATACAGCAGCCCCGGCTTCGGCTTGCGGCAGAAGCAGCCGTCGTCCCAGTTGTGCAGGCAGCAATAGACGCCGTCGATGTCCGCGCCGGCTTCGCGCAACTCGCGGCGCATCTTCTCGTGAATGGCGTCAAGGTCGGCCTGCGTCATTGCGCCGCGCGCGATGCCCGGCTGGTTGGTAAAGAGAAGCACCGTGTAGCCCGCGTCCTTGAGCAGCTTCACCGCCTCGCGCGCGCCCGGCAGCCAGATGAAATCCTCCGGGCGGGTGACGTAATACGCGCGGGGCGCTTTTACGTTCAGCGTGCCGTCGCGGTCGAGGAACACGAACCTGCGCGGCGAGAAAAACTGCCGCGTCAGCTCAATGCGCTCCCATGAGCCGACGGAATAATAGCGATGCTCCGTCACGCACGCATAGAGCGTGCCCTGCGCGACAAGCTGCGGATAGACCGCCTTTTCAAAGTTGTCGTTTCCGTCGGGGATGAGATCGAGCACTTCGCGGCGGGCGAGCGCGTAGCCGATCTCCACGCCGGAAAGGTTGGTTGCAGTGCGCGCCTTGTCGTAAACCTCCACACGGCCGTCGGGCGCAATGCGCAGGTTGGAACGGGTGTAGCCGTCGCGGTTGGCGTAGGCCGTCAGGCAGAGCTTCGCGCCGCTTTCGCGATAGATCCGCGCAAGGCGCGGAAAATCGATGGGGCAGTAGTTGTCGCAATACAGCAGCAAAAACTCCGCGTCCATTTTGGACTTTGCCGCGCGAAGCCGCATCCCCGTTTCATATTCGACGGGCGTTACGTTGTATTCAATTTCCAGCCCGAAGCGAGAGCCGTCGCCGAAAAAATCGATGATCTTTTCCGGCAGGTAGCCCAGAAGCAGCAGCACGCGGCGAATGCCGAACGAGCGAACCTGCCTGAGCAGATATTCCAGAAACGGCTTGCCCTCGAAGGGATACATGGGCTTGGGGTTTGAGTCGGTGAACGGTTTCAGCCGCGTGCCATAGCCGCCGGCCAGAATTACCGCCTGCGACACGGGCGGGACAAAATTTTCTTTCATTTGAATGGCTCCGGTGATTGATGCCCTGATTGTATCACACGCGGCGGGGGAATACAACTATCCGCCGAACATGCCGCGAAAAACGGCGCGCACGGCGTCGTCGCAGTCGCCGTCGTTCACGCCGAAAAGCAGTGTGCGCCCGCCCGCGCCGTAGTCGAGCAGCCGCACGCGAAGCCCCGCGTCCGCAAGCGCCGCCAGCACGCGCGCGGCTACGCCGCTGCGTCCGCGCATCGCGCCGCCCACAACGCCCGCAAGCGCCAGCGGCGCACCGACCTCCACGCTGTCGGCGTCGAGCGCGTCGAGCAGCGCGCGGCAGACGGCTTCTTTCTGCGGCGCAAGCGCCGCCTGCGGCACGACGAGGCAAAGCGTATCCACGCCGCAGGGCATACACTCCGGGCGCAGCCCGAACGCTTCCAGCGTCTCCAGCGCTTTGCGCGCAAACGCAGGATCGGCGCGCAGCAACGTTTTTTCGACCATGACGGGCAGGAAACCGCGCCGCGCGGCCACGCCAACCGCGGGGAAACCGCCGGGCGCGCTGAGGGGATGAACGAGCGTTCCCGGCTCTTGCGGCTGGCGCGTGGAACGCACCGCGATGGGGATGCCCGCCTCGCGCACGGGCAGCACCGCCTCCTCCTGCAGGACGCACGCGCCCAGAGCGGAAAGCTCGCGCAGCTCGCGATAGTCGAGGCTCGCGATGGGCGTCGCCTCCGGCACGACGCGCGGGTCGGCGGAGAAAATGCCCGGAACGTCCGTCCAGTTTTCGTAAAGCGCCGCATCGAGCGCGGCGGCCGCGACCGCGCCGGTGATATCCGAGCCGCCGCGGGGAAACGTGCACACGGAGCCGTCGGGCGAAGCGCCGTAAAAGCCCGGCAGCACCAGCCCGCCGGTTTCCGGCAGCGCGGCCCTGAGCGCGGAGCGCGTTTTTTTCATGTCGCATTTTCCGTCCGCGGCAAAGAAAACGCCCTGCGCGGCATCGAGGAATTTCCAGCCCAGCAGCGCCGCGAGCAGCAGCCCGGACAGATATTCGCCGCGGCTGAGCGCCCATGCCGTGCTGCGGGCGGGCAGCTCGCGCTCAATTTCCGCAAGCGGCGCGTCGAGCAGGCCGGGCTGTCCCGCCTCGGACGCGATTTGCCGGAAGCGCTTGCGGATGGGCGCGAACGGCGCGCCTTCCGCGCGGCAGGCAAGCAGCAGGTCGGTAATTTTCTCGTCGCCGTCAAAGCGGCGTCCCGGCGCGGACGGAACCGCCACGCGCCTGCGCGCGTCCGCTCTGAGGATTTCCACGGCGCGAAAAAAGCGGGCTGCGTCGCACAGGGACGTGCCGCCGAACTTGCAAACGATCACGGAAAAAGCCCCTTTCTCAAAAAGCCTTTGCTTGCAGCTTATGTTCTGCGAAAAAGGGGCGTGCATACGCGGCGGCGCGGAGCAAAAAAGAAGGGAAAGCGGAACATCGCTTTCCCTTTGAAACGGGGGTGCATCAATCACTGAAGAGAACACCGTTGTAATGGATCAGCCCGTTCTCATTAACGGTGGAGGCGAGAACATACGCCTCATCCTCAAGGATCAACCGCTCCTGCGGGAGATTTGTGACGACCTCGTAGCGGGAGGAGTCGGCGCTGTAGAGCATCATGACGACCTCATGCCCGGACAGGTTTTCATTGATGTAATCGATTGCTTTGCGCGGCCCCATCAGGCAAAGCGCTGTTGTCAGCGCGTCGTCCTCGGTGGCATTGCCGCTGAAAAGCGTCACCGTGGAGACGCCGCGCTGCACCGTGCCGGAGTCCACATTGAGAGGATAGCCCGTGAACGGGTTAATGATGTGGCAATAGACATACTCGCCGTGCTGATAGTTATTGTCGTAATCGCCACTGGAGGAAAGGCACGTATCCATAATGGAAACGCGTGCGTATTCACTGCTCTGCGTTTCGCGCGGGCTGCGTATTTCCAGCGCGAAGCGCGGATCGTTCTGCGCGATGGCTGTTTTTCCGGCGCTCTTGAGCAGGCAGATGCTGCTTGAGCCGCAGGAGAAGTAGCCGTATTCGTAGCCCGCTTCTTCGAGCAGGGCCTTCACGCGATCGACGGCATAGCCCTTGACAATGCCGCCCAGATCGATCTGTGCATGATAGACCACGCCGTGCACTTCCACATCGGGAACGTTTTTTGCAAGCACGTATCCGGTTTCCGCCGTGCCGGAAAGCACGATATTCTCCGGATCAGCCAGCTTGAGAAAGGCAGCAATGTATTCCTCATCGGGCAGCGGGCGCGTGTCGTCTTCGCGTGCGCGATCATAGGGCTGTTCGATGGAATCGCGATAGATAAACCGGGGCGAAAAGCCCCAGAGATCGACGAGCGGATACATGGCGGGATTGAAGTAGCCCTCGGTTTTGCGATACATCTCCATCGCAAGGGAAAACACCTCCGCCGTCTCTGCGCTTATGGGCATGGACTCCCCACACGAAAGCGCGTTGAAGCGCGAAATTTCAGAGGTGGCGATGGAAACGGAAAGCAGCTCGTCCAGCTCCTGAAGGATGCCCTTGACCTTTTCCCATACGGCGAGATAGCGATCCTGCGCGCCGGGCTGCGTGTAGTCGTCGTAAAGGCAGAGCATGCTGGACGTGCCGAAATAGCCCATGGTGACCTTGCTTTTTGCAGTGTACTCAGCCGGAACATCCGCCGCGGCGGCAGAGGCTGCCGCCAGAAGGCCCGCAAGCAGCAGGCAAAGGATACGCTTTGCGCGCACATGTGACATTCGTTTTCCCTCGCTGAAAGTGCGAAAGCGCCCGGAAGAGCGGCAGCCCTCCCGGGACTTTAGCGTGTCGGTTGGTTATTTTGCGGTTTTCTCGCAGTACAGCGCCGCCGCCGTGCGGAAGCAGCTGCGAATAAACTGGCTGGAGAAGGTGCCCTGCTCGGTTTTTCCGGTGTAGACGATGCTCGTGCCGGTGATCACGGGGCCGTCGTCGGAAGGCGTGGTTTCATATTCAAGCGACATGATGGAGCCTTCCAGGTAATTGTCGAACACGGACGCATCGCTGATGACGACGGTTTTGTAGTTGTCAATCAACTCGTCGGGAACGGCGAAATAGCTTGAAGCCTTGTAGCCTGCGGCAGCGACTTTCCACGCGCACACGCAGTCAGTTTCTTCATCAATGACGATGATCATCGTGAACGGATTGGGCATGGCGGCTGTCCAGCCGGTACGGGCGGAGCCGCTCTGATCGGGCTTGGTCATGCTCTTGATTTTCATGGCAAATACGTTTTTGCCTTCGGCAGTCACGCCCTGCGCGGCATAGAGCACGGTGCCGAGTTTCTTGGCGTCCGTCTCAAAGCCTGTCAGATCGACGGTGGTGTAGTCGGCGGCGAACACTTCGCTCAGCTCTGCTTTTTCGGCGGCGTCCGTGTCGGCGGCATAGCCGAGCGCGTTCTGCGCGTAATAGGCAGCCGTGCGCACGGCGAAAAGAACGGCTTGGCTGGTCGCAGTTGCGCCGGACACTGCGTCAACGTCCATTTCGGCGGAAGCGGTTTTGCCCACGTAGGCTGCTTTGAGGTAATCCTCAGTGATCTGCGTGTCAAATCCGGGCGTCTGCGCCTTGGAACCGGCGACGTTCACGCTTTGAATTGTGCAGTCGGGACGGATGAGCACGTTGACAGTCATGGACGGATCTTCGTCCATGTGATAGCCCCAGTAGCCTTCCGCTTCAATCAGCGCGCCTTCGTCGTTGGCGAAAACGGCGAGCACCGCGCCGTAGTCTTCATAGGTGGCGAACGCAGCGTCGGGATCATCCGCGAGGGCGGAGGAGAAAAGCATCCCCGCAAGCAGGAGGACAGCGAGAATTTTTTTCATATAGCACCTCAAAAAAGTATTGCGCCGCTTGATAAACGGCGCAATACGATGATTGGATTGGAATTACTTGACTTCGTAGAAGTAGTAGTTCTCGGGGAATTCGTGCGTGGTCAAACCGGTTTCAACGGTCTCATCGAGCGTGCCGATGACGACGGCGCAGACGAACTTCATGTTGTCGTTGGAGTAGGTTTCTTCATCGTTGCCGTTGACATAGGTGGTGCCGGCGAGGTACTTGGAGCAATCCAGACCGACGTCGCCGTTGTTGAAGCCGTTCACGCCTTCCAGTCCGCCGGGGGTCATGAACATATGGGTGCCGTAGCCCTTGGCGATGCAGGCTACGTTGAGGTAACCGGTCACGATGCCGGCGTCGTAGTAGCCGCGGTCAGGGGTGTAAACGTTGGTGTCGTCCGTGCGGACGTCTTCGCGCAGGCAGCGCTCGGAGAACACGAGCACGGTCGCAGTGCCTTCGGAGGCGGCCACGCCCCACTTATCGCCGATGATGGCTTCTTGCTCGGCCGGGTCGGTGATGACGACCATGTACCAGTCGGTCTTGCCGTTGGAAGTCACGGCGAGGGAGGTGAAGTGCATGATTTCGTCGAGGTCTTCCTTGGTGGGGGCGCCGGAGGCGTCGGTCACAAAGCCGCCCTTGGAGCCGCCTTC
>CAZKJW010000037.1:1906-20468 GCA_964553125.1 uncultured Oscillospiraceae bacterium | reverse complement strand
GTCAGCACGATCAGCGCCAGCATCGCGCTCATGATCATCGGATAGGTCACCACGTCCAGCGCCGCGGCGCGGATGCGCGCCTCCCGCTCGTAATACGCGGAAAGGCTGCGCATCACTTCCTCCAGCCTTCCGCTGGCCTCGCCGATGCCGGCCATTTCGGCCAGATAACCCGGCGCCTCCGGAATTTCCTTCAGCGCGTCGTGAAGCGAGCCGGTTTCGGTCAATGCGGCGGCAAGCCGCGCATAGATCGTCTCCCGGCCCTCGCTTTCCTCCGCAAGCTCCTCCAGCCCGTCGCCAAGCCGCATCCCCGTCTGCGCAATGAGCGCAATCTGCGCGCAAAGCCCGCTCAGTTCCTCAGCGCAGAGGCGCTGTTTCTTCTTCGGCATAGGTCCTCCTCAATAGTATCGTTCCGCGGCGTAGCTTGTCGGCCGGGCGATTCCGTTCAGTTCGGCGGTCGGATCGAAAAGCAGCTCGTTTCCGTCCACCGTCGCGCACACCCACGCATGGTAGTTCGCGTCCGCATAGCCGATCATCAGCTTTGCGGGAATGCCCTCCACGCGCAGCAGGCTCACCATCACCGCCGCCAGATCCTGACAGATGCCCATTCGCGAATGCAGGCAGCCTTCGACGTTCGGCAGCGTTCCCGGCGCAACCGTCAGCGCGCTGACATAATCGAACACGAAGCCTTCGCGCATGAACGCGCAGATCGCCTCGTATTTTGCCTTCGCCTCCGTCAGCCCCTGGCAGACCGTCGCCGCCGTTACCGCAATCTCAGAATCCTCCTGCTGATAGTCCACATACTGGTTCGGGCAGAGGAACGGCGCGTTTTCGTCCTCCATTTCCACCTTGATGCGGATGCGCCCCTCCTGCGAATACTTGGAGCCAGTCGTGTTCTGATAGAGCGTGCAGGTATAGGAACCGTTTCCATATTGCAGCGGAATGGTTTCATATTCGCCCTCCGCGTTCATGTCGTATGTGACCATATTCTCGTCTTTCGCCACGCGCAGCTTCAGGCGCTTCTTGGACGCCGGCGCTTGCGCGCGGATATATCCTTCGGAAATGTGACTGACATCCAGCGTCAGCTTCCCGTCAGAGCGCGACTTCCTCGTCGCTGAACCGCCGCCCGAAGCAATACAAAAAGCCGCCACGGAAACTGACAGCACGGCCAGCAGCGCAACGGCAGCTATGCACCGAACGGATTTGAGTCTACGCATCCCATTGCCCCCTACGAAAAGCGCGTTCGGTTACATTGTATTACATGTTTGGTTTTATTTCAAGTATCTCGTGTAACTAAAATAGACTTTTTTCTGCTTTTTCTCGCGTTTATCCTCCGATTTTTCCGTTTGTTTCCAGAAACACGCGGCTGGTTCGGATGAGGCTGGCCAGCATTTCCGGCCCGCCATGTAACCGAACATCGCCCTCGCCGCCTTTCAGCGAAACGCGCACGTCGCCGCACGCCGCCTCACCCAGCGCCAACACGTCCGCGCCGCTTCCCGCGCGCAGCGCCGCCGCCACACGCGCGCGCTGCACCTCGTCCATGCCCATAAACGCATCGCACGCATCGCACGCAGAAACGAGCGCCGCACTGTCCATCAGCGTTGCCTGCGCTCCGGTCAGCACGCCGGCCTGCGGCCGCATAAGCCCCGTCGCGTGCAAAACGCCCTCCGGCAGCATCCGCGCGGACATCAGCACGGGCCGCATCAGCGCGCCCAGGCTGTGCGCGTAGCGCGGCGCTTCGCCGTTCGGCGCGTCGCCCACAGCCACCATGCCAAGGAACGTCATCTCTGTCTCCGGCTCCGCCGCCGTTTCATCCAGCGGCTTCATGGCGAAGGCCAGCGCCTGCAAGCCCTCGCGCTCAATGCGCCGCGCCGCATCCATCACCTTTGCGCGTTCAAAGTCCAGCAGCGGGCGCTCCTTGCCCTCCTGCACCTTCAGGCAGCGCTTCAGCACGGCGCCAGGCGCGCCCTTTGCATAGGCGCGCAGTCCGCTGCCCTCGCGGTGAATGGTCGTTTCAATGCCGCGCGCGTCGTCATACGCGATGCGCTCCACGCGCGGATACTGGCGCGCCATGCGCTCCGGCGCGAAGCTCAGCGCCTCGGCAAAGCGCTCCAGCGGCGCGTAATCCGCGCAGCCCAGCGCCACGCCGGCCGCCAGCATCATCCACGAAGGCTGCCGCTTGAGCCGCTCCACGGGACACAGCGCAAAGGGCGCGCATGCGCCGCGCACATGCTCGTCGCCCTCCAGTAGCATCTCCGCATCCAGCACGATGGTTCGCGCCGTTCCAAGCGCCTCCACGGTCTGCGCGTCGTCGATCTCCATGCCAAGCCCCTTCTGCTGCTCGACGAACTTGCCCACGGCGCGCTTATAAAGCATGTCGCGCACAGGCGCGACGGACTGAATCAATCGCTGCATTCCCGCTCCTTCATCCTATTCCGCAATGAGGCCGCTGTTGCGCAGAAATTCTCCCGGCAGGAAAAGATGCCCCGCCAGCTGCGTCTGCTCGCCGTCCACATAAAAGCGCACGCGCGCCACGCCCTCAAATTCCGTCATCGTGTTGACGATTGAATAAATCAGGTTCCGCTCCTGCGTCTCGTCCATTGCGGCGCAGGCCCCGGCAAAGCTGCCGGTCAGGTTGATCAGGGCGCTGTCGCCCTCAATTTTCACGCCGATCACGTCCGCGTCCGTGACGCCTTCGGGCATTGCGGCGCAAAGCGCCTCATTCTCCGGCGCGCGCATCATCTCGCGCAGAAGCTGGCGCGGCGAAGTGCGGAACCTCTGCGCGATGGGGCGCTGCACCGCCTTCAGGCCGGAACCATCCGCCAGCGGATAATAGATATTGCGCACATCCGCGGCATACGCCGAAAACGACTCGCGGCGCATCACGCCGTCGTCCGCCTGCCAGATGCTTCCATCCGGCAGCGTCATCTCCGTCACCGCATTGCCGCCGATGCAGGCGATCACGCCGTCCAGTCTCGGAATAAAATTGACCAGCGTATAGCAGACCGTCATCAGCATCTGCGCGCGCGTGCTGTCATGCAGGAGCAGATAATCGTCCACTTCCTCGCGCAGATACACCACCGCCACGCGCTGCGAGCCGTCTTCCGTCTCGCGCACTTCGGCGTCGCGCTCGAAGTAATCCGACGGCGGCACGAGCGTGCGCGCGCCGGAAAGCTGCATCGCGCCCGCCGCCAGCTCCTCCAGCAGCTTCTGCGCATATACGGCAAGGTCGCGCCTTTCAAAGGTGATGTTCCGCGCCTCGGCCACCATGGCGCTGCCGTCCAGCGAGGCGAAATACAGCGCCGCCGTCTTGGGCAGCTCGCCGCCCTCGGCCGCGCGCTGCGTTTCCACCTGGCTCCAGAATGCGGCGATATCGCCGGAAGGATAGCGCGCCATAACGCCCACGGGCAGGGTCATTGCAACGTCCAGCCCCGTGTCCCAGCCGTTGATGAGCGTGTTGACATACTTCACGCCCGGCAGCTCGACCAGCGTGTTGGTAATCGCCATGCGCAGCGCGTAGAGCGCTTCCACGCCCAGCACGCGCGCCGAGGTGTTCAGGTTCACCGTGGCGATTTCGCCCGTCACCTCCACAGGGAAGGAGGTCGAGGCGAGCTTGAGCTGCTGCCCGCCGGAGAAGCCGCTCTCGCTGATCTCCTGCAGGAGCGTGCGCACGATCACCTCATGCTCCGACTCGCCCGCGCGCACGAAAACCGTACGAACGGCCGCCGAAAGCGTGGAACCGTCCGTACTGGGCAGATACAGCACCGCGCTGACCGTCCGGTCGGACTGCGTATCGCCCACGGGGGCTTCCGGGCCGGGGCGCACCGTCGGCAGCGGCTCCGCCGCCTCCGTCCGCTCCTCGGGCATACTGCTGACGCAGCCCGTCAGAGCCAGCGTCAGGCACAAAAGCAGGCACAGGCCGATTCTTTTCATCAGTTGGCCTCCATCATCCTTGTCAGCGTCGAATAGCTGATCTTCCACAGCCCGTTCTCGCGCAGCAGGTGCATCGGATAGGCGTGAATTTCCAGCGTGTCGCCCTGCGACATGCACGTCAGCTCCACCGTCATCACGGCGGTCTGCCCGTCCTCCGAAACGCTGCCGGGCTGCACGTCGAAATCAATCAGCGCGTACGGCATATCCGCCACCGTCTGCACGAACGCCTCCTGTGTGGGACGCTCGCCGTCCGCCTGCGCGGTGAAGCGATAGAGCCGTGCAAAATCCTTGCCGCGCCAGCATTCCAGAATCACCTGCGCGGAGTTGTACTGCGTCAGAAGCAGGCTTTCCTCGCGGGTCATCGGGGCGAGCACGGCGGTGTCGTCGGTTTCTCCGAAAAAAATCTCCTTGCGGAGGATGCGCTTGCCGGTCAGATCATCGGCGCGCTCCTGCGCGAGAAACTGCACGGCCGTGTATTCCGACGCGTCCGTCAGCGCCAGCGTCACGGCGGCCAGCGAAAGCCGGCGCCGCATGAGCACCTCCTCGCGCCACGAGGCGTAGTTGTACCAGTCGGCCGGCACGTCCGTCGGCGATGAGAGGAACGCGCGGCTGAGCGTCACATTGAGGATGGAGCCCGTCTCGAACACGCTGAGCACCTGCGTGCTGGGGTTGAACGTTCCGGTCAGGTCCATCAGGCTTGCGCTCGGGCCGTCGATGATCGCCCGCACAATCGCCTTCTCCAGCCGTTCGTCGCGCGACAGATATATCTTGCGCGTTTCGCGCGCCAATAAATCCTCTCCCTGCACGCGGAAATACAGCGCCACCTCGCGCGTTTCCACGCGGCTGCCGCCCGACCCGGAGGGAACGTCCGCCTGCGTCGCGCCGATTTCCGCCGTCGGGGCGGAAACGGCCTCGCCGCCCTCGTCCGGCGTTTTCGCGCCGCATCCGGCCAGCAGCAGCGTTGCCAGCAGCAGCGCCGCAACTCTCCATTTTTTCGCACGTTTCGCCATAATTGTTATCGTTCCTCTCCACTCTGCGTTGAAATCGGAAGCTCCATGCGGAACGTCGTGCCCTTTCCCTCCTCGCTGCGCACAGTCAGCGCGCCGCCGTGCAGCATGACCGCCTGATGCGCAATGGAAAGCCCGAGCCCGTTGCCGCCGGTGGCGCGGGCGCGCGCCTTGTCCACGCGGTAGAAGCGATCGAAGATGTGCGGCTGATCCTTCGCCGGGATGCCCGGCCCGCGGTCGGCGATTTCCAGCGCCGCCATTTTGCCGCGCTGCTCGAGGGTGACGCGGATCGTCTCATTCTCGGGCGAATACTTGATGGCGTTATCCACAATATTGTAGATCGCCTGCTGCAAGCGCGTCGGGTCGGCAAAGACGGGGCATTCGGCCTCCGCGGCAAAGCGGATGCGCTGGTGTTTTGTCTCGGCGAGCGGGCGCAGACGGCGCAGCGTGTCGTCCGTCAGTTCGCGCAGCAAAATCGCCTGCCGGTTCAGCTTGAAGTCCTTTGAGTCGGCGCGCACCAGCGTGAGTAGGTCGGTGACGATCTTGCTCATGCGGTCCAGTTCTTTGTCGATGTCGGTCATGAATTCGCGGCGCAGCGCCGGGTCCATGTTCTCCTCATAGATCATGGACTCCAGCAGAATCTTGATGGTCGCCATGGGCGTTTTCAGCTCATGCGAGGCGTTGGAAACGAATTCGTTGCGCAGCGCGTCCTGATGCTCGAGCTTTTCGGACATCTGGTTGAACGTCTCGGCCAGCCGCGTCATCTCGTCATGCCCGGTCACAGCCACGCGCGCGGACAGGTCGCCGCGCCCCATGCGCTGGATTCCAGCCGTCAGCCTGCCGATCGGGTTGGTGATCACGCGCGAAATCACGAGGCTCATCACCAGAATTGCGGCGGCTGCCGCCGCAAAAAACACGACCATCTTATCCTGAATGACGCGCAGGTTGTCCATCATGTCCTGCACGTCGATGGAGTAGAGCA
Organism: uncultured Oscillospiraceae bacterium; assembly: GCA_964553125.1. GTDB lineage: Bacteria > Bacillota > Clostridia > Christensenellales > Aristaeellaceae > Aphodomonas. Next base: position 14,549 of record CAZKJW010000037.1, on the reverse strand, counting down.
AAACGCCCAGCCGGCCGTCTCCGCCTACAAGCGCGGCCGTGAAATAGCCGACCCATGTTTTACCCGTCTGCGTGTTGCGCAGGAAATCAAACACGGCGCGCCGCTCCCCGTCGTTCTGCCCGGAAAGCAGGTGGAAGCCGTAATCCGCCGTCTCGCCGTGCAGCACGCTGACGACCTCCGGCTGCCCCATGCGCAGGCCGTTCAATTCCGAAAACGTATCGGCCTGCACCTTGCCGTCGGAGTCGATTACAAGCAGCCGCCCCTCCAGCTCGCGCCCTGCGCGGAGCATATCCTGATGCAGCGTTTCGGCGTCGCCCCTCTCCAGATATGGCGCGAAGCGCACCGCAAGCTCCTCCACCGTCGCGGATTCCGCGCTGATTTTGGTTTGAAACAGATAATCGCTGACCAGATTGATCAGCGATGTAGCGACTGCATAAAAGGTTACGCCCAGAATCAGCAGGAACGCGATGACGATTTTCCAGCGGATGCTGAAAAACCGGCGCTCAGTCCTTATCCGTAAAATAGTAGCCCACTCCCCACTTTGTGAAGATAAACTCCGGCTGGTTGCTGTTGCGCTCGATCTTCTCGCGCAGACGGCGGATGTGAACGTCCACAGTGCGCATATCGCCGAGGTAATCGTACTTCCAGACGGTTTCCAGCATGCTCTCGCGGCTGAACACGCGGCCGCGGTTGGTGATGAACAGCTGCAGCAGGTCGAACTCCTTCGCCGTCAGCTTCACGTCTCTGCCCGCCAGCTTCACCGAGCGGTTGACGAGGTTCACTTCCATATCGCGCACGCGGATGATCTTGTTTTCCTCCGCGGCCTGCGGCGCAGCCTGCGCGCGGCGCAGGATGGTCTTGATGCGCGCCTTCACCTCAAGAATGTTGAACGGCTTGGTCATGTAGTCGTCCGCGCCGTATTCAAGGCCGAGAATCTTGTCCATATCCTCGCCCTTGGCGGTGAGCATGATGATCGGCACATTGCTGTGCTCGCGGATGCGCTGGCAGACTTCGGTGCCGCTGAGCTTGGGCAGCATCACGTCGAGCAGAATCAGGTCGTAGCGCCCCTGCTCAAATTTTGTGATGGCTTCCTCGCCGTCCACTGCGGAATCGCACTCATATCCATCCTGCTCCAGGCTGAAACGCAGGCCCTTGATAATGAGCGGTTCGTCGTCAACGAGCAGAAGTCTTTTTGCCATGGTCATGCACCCCTCTTTTGCCATCTTCATCTGTCTGATGCGTTCTGGGTTATTATAGTCGAATTCATTGCTTCATTGCAAGGGCATTTTCTCTTTTTCTTAATAAGCTCGGCCATTTTTTGCCGATTTTTGTTTCAAACCGTCATAACACGTTAAAAAATGCGAAATTTGCTTTCCATTCCCGCGAAATGCGATTCTATACAAAGCGAAGGAATTGTGATAGAATAGAGTTCGTTTATGCGCGCACAGCGCGGGAAGGAGGAGACGCAGATGCGCAGAAAATCCATTTGGCTTGCGGTCGCCGCACTGGCGCTGGCTCTGCTTCTGCCCCTGTGCGCCGCCTTTGCGGAGGAGGAGCCCGCGTTCGTCGATCCCACGCGCCCGCCGAACGCGCCCAACTACGACACCAAGCACCCCGAAGACCTTCAGGACGATCAGATCGTCGCATCCAGCTTCATCCTCATGGAGCGTGAAAGCGGCGATATCCTCATGAGCCGCAACGAGGAAAACCTCATGTATCCCGCGTCCACCACGAAGATCATGACGGCGCTGATCGCGCTGCAATTCTGCGACGATCTCGACACGGAGCTTACCATCTCCGAAACGGCCAACACGCTGGAAGAAAACGCGTCCGTCGTGCCGTTCAAAACGGGCGAGGTGGTCACGCTGCGCGACGCGCTCTACGGCATGATGCTCAAGAGCGGCAACGAAGCCGCCAACGCCGTCGCGGAGTTTGTCGCAGGCGATATCGATTCCTTTGTCAACCTCATGAACGAAACGGCCGCGGCGCTCGGCTGCACGAGCACGCATTTCGTCAACCCCAACGGCCTGCACAACGACGTCCATTACACCACCGCGCACGATCTGGCGCGAATCATGGACGCCGCCATGGACAACGAGGATTTCCGCACCATCATCTCCTCGGCCACGTGGACGCTTTCCTCCACCTCCATGAACCCCGCGCGGCAGATCACCAACAGCAACGCGCACATCCTTCCGGAAAACAACTACTATTACCGCTACTCCATCGGCGGCAAGACCGGCTTCACCAGTCAGGCAGGCTACTGCCTTGTGGAAGCCGCCGAGAAGGACGGCACCGAGCTGATCGCCGTCATCATGTATTCCGGCAAATACAGCCGCTGGCCGGACACCAGCCGCCTTTTCTCCAAGGGCTTCACGATGTACAAATCCATCACGCCCGAGGAAATCTACGCCAAGAACCCGACGCGGCTTCAGCTCAGCGGCTTTGACGAAAACGACGTGGGCGAACTCAACGACGAGGGTACGCGCACCCGCGGACTGCTCACGCTGAGCATTGAGGCGGTCGATCCGACGCGCAAGGTCGTCATCACCGGCGCGGTGGAGGACGTGGACGCCATCGCCGACGATTACGAATCCTACACCAACACCACATGGCTCGCCGAATCGCGCGCGCCAATCACGGCGGGGCAGGTCGTCGGCGTGCTGACATTCTACCCCAGCGACGAGGAGCCGGCAAAATACAACCTGATCGCCACACGCTCCGTCGCCGCGCGCGAAAACGCGCCGCCCACGCTGGAGGAAATCCAGCGCCGCGTGGAGGAGGACGATTCCCTCTTCCCGCCCTTCTCGCTCGACTGGGCGCTGCCGCCGATGTTACTCGCCGCGGCCGTCGTGCTGTGCGCGTTCAAGGCGCGCCGGCTGCTGTTCCGCCGCCGGCACAAAAAAGCAAAGATTCCGCAGCCGAAAAAACGCTACTACGCCTGACGAGCTTCCGGACGCGCCGCACAGCCGCGTCCGGTTTCAGTTCCGTCCCGATGCGGCTTTTTTGGCAGACTGGGAGCACGCTCTGTTCAGCCGCGCCCTGCGCGGCATAAATTCTTCGTTATTCTTCCCCCGCGTAAAAGGATTTTTCGCGCGTCGGGTTGAATATAAGGCTTTCTTATAGGCGCACCATATATGTGTCAAAAGGAGTGATTTTTACGGGCGTTCTCTTCGGTAACATTCTGGAGACCACATGGCAACAAATCGTCATGTGGTGCATCGGCGGGCTTCTGATTTATCTGGCCATCGCCAAGGAAATGGAGCCTTCTCTGCTGCTGCCGATGGGCTTCGGCGCAATCCTTGTCAACCTGCCAATGTCCGGCGCAATCACGCAGGGCGCGGAGCAGGGCATCATCACCATTCTCTATAACGCCACCATTTCCAACGAAATGCTGCCGCTTCTTCTGTTCATCGGCATCGGCGCGATGATCGATTTCGGTCCGCTGCTGACAAACCCGAAGCTGATGTTCTTCGGCGCTTTCGCGCAGTTCGGCATCTTCTTCACCCTCTGCCTTGCGCGCCTGATTGGCTTTGATCTGCGCGACGCGGCGGCCATCGCCATCATCGGCGCAGCCGACGGCCCGACCTCCATCTTCGTGGCCGAGTATTTCAAGTCCAACTACATCGGCGCCGTCGTTGTGGCTGCATACAGCTATATGGCGCTCGTGCCGATCGTGCAGCCGCCGGTCATCCGTGCCGTCACCACCAAGGAAGAGCGCATGATCCGCATGGAATACAACCAGCGCGACATTCCGAAGTATGTGCGCATCATCTTCCCCATCGTCGTCACCATCATCGCCGGTCTCGTCGCGCCGCGCTCGGTCGCGCTGGTCGGCTTCCTGATGTTCGGCAACCTCCTGCGCGAATGCGGCGTGCTCAACTCGCTGTCCGACACCGCGCAGAACGTGCTGGCCAACCTCATCACCATTCTGCTCGGCCTTGTCGTCGCCAACGGCATGGTCGCCGATAAATTCCTCGCCCCCGAAACGCTGATCATCCTCGCGCTCGGCCTCGTCGCCTTCGTGATGGACACGATCGGCGGCGTAATGTTCGCCAAGCTGATCAACCTCTTCTCCAAGACGAAGGTGAATCCCATGATCGGCGCGTGCGGCATTTCGGCGTTCCCGATGTCCTCCCGCGTAATCCACAAGATGGCGCTCAAGGAAGATCCGTATAACTTCCTGCTCATGCATGCGGCCGGCACCAACGTTTCCGGTCAGATTGCGTCCGTCATCGCGGGCGGCCTTGTCATCAAGCTCGTCGAGAATCTGCTGTAAGAGGAGGAACGGACATGAAGTTTCATATCGATTTTTCCACGCTCGCTCAGACGCTTCCGATGATGCTCTGGGGGCTGGGCGGCATCGTGCTCGTCATGGGCGTCATCTACGTCGTCCTGCTGTTGCTGTATAAGATCAGCAAGAAAAAGGACTGAGCGCTTCGCGCGTCATTCGGCCGTCCGTTTCCGGGCGGCCGGTTCTTTTTTTCTGCGGCGGCGAGCACTGTGCGGCGGCGGGTTCCGCACGGCGACGGACTCCATCTGTGCGCGCAGGTTTCTTTTTTTATGCAGCAGGGCGGCGGAAGGATTTCCTTCCGCCGCCCTGTTCTTTGCGTCTGCGCCGCGTTACGCCTGCGCAGCGTTTTCCTTTTTCTTGGCAATCAGCTGCATGACCGTCACAACGCCCACCAGTCCGACGCCGCACAGATCGGTCGCCAGCCCTGGAATTACCAGCAGCAGACCGCCGCAGGCCGCCATAATGCATTCCAGCGCGCTCATCTTTCTGAGCATATACCGGCTCAGCGCCGCCGCAATGCCGTACATGCCGATGACCGAGCTCAGTCCGATCTGAACCACCTCATACCACACCGTATCGATGAACAGCATCGACGGGCTGAACGCGAACACATACGGGATAATGAACGCCGCAATCGCCAGCCTGGTTGCGATTACGCCCGTCCGCATCGGGTTGCCCTTTGCAATGGCCGATCCGGCGTAGGCCGCCAGCGCGACGGGCGGCGTGATATCCGCCACAATTCCGAAATAGAACACGAAGAAGTGTGCCGCCACCGTCGGGATGCCCATCTTGATCAGGATCGGCGCGCAGGTGGAAGCCATGATGCAGTAGTTCGCCGTCGTCGGCACGCCCATGCCCAGCACGATGCAGCAGAGCATCGTCATTACCAGCGCGAGCATCGTCGATGTGCCCGACACGCCCACGATGAAGTTGATCGCCTTCGAGGCAAGCCCCGTCACCGTGATGCAGCCGCAGATCACGCCCGCAATGCCGCACGCAACGGCCACGGAAATGCTGCCGCGCCCGCCGGCCTCCAGCGCGTCGAAAATCTTGCGCTGCGTGAAGCCTTCGCCGCTCAGCCCGCAGACGGCCTTCACCGCGCCGCGCCCCGTGCCGCGCTCGCCCTTATGCGCACGCAGATACTGCACGAGGTTGCTGATGAATCCGGCCGCAATGGCGGCCACAATGGAAATCGCCGCCGCAAACTGCATCGTGCAGACGTTGGAGCAGACCAGATATACCAGCACGATCAGCGGCAGAAGCAGATACGAATCTTTAATCAGTTCGCGCATCCGCGGCAGCTCGCTGCGATCCAGCCCGCGCAGGCCGAGCTTGCGCGCCTCCAGATGCACCGCCAGGAAAATACCGAGGAAATACAGCACCGCCGGCAGAATCGCGCGCACGATGATGTTGCTGTAAGGCACGCCCACATAGTCCGCCATGAGGAACGCGGCCGCGCCCATAACCGGCGGCATGATCTGCCCGCCCGTCGAAGCCGCGGCTTCCACCGCGCCCGCAAAGTCCGCGTCGTAGCCGAGCCGCTTCATCATCGGGATGGTGACGGAGCCGGAGCCGACCGTGTTGGCCACGGACGAGCCGGACACCATGCCCTCCATGGCGCTTGCAATCACGGCCACCTTCGCCGGGCCGCCGGCCGACGCGCCCGCCACGCTGTTTGCCAGGTTGATGAAGAAATCAGCAATGCCGGTGCGCTCCAGAAACGCGCCGAAGATGATGAACACAACGATATACTTCGAGCAGACATTCACCGGCGTCGTCAGCACGCCGTTCTCGCCGTAGAAAAGCTCGTGCGGGATCTGCGCCAGATGCCGTCCGCCCTGCACGAAGTTGAACACCGTATAGGCAAGGAACACGCCCGCCACGCACAGGATCGGCAGGCCGACGCTCCTGCGGCAAAGCTCCGCCAGCGCCAGCAGCCCCACAATGCCCACAATGATATACACCGGGTCGCGCAGCTTCAGCGCAAGGCGCATTTTCAGCAGACCCTCCGCGCTGAACGTGTAATAGAAAAACGCGCCCGCGCCCAGCGCCATCAGCACAATGTCATACCACGGGATGTAGTTCACGCGCACATGGCTCTTCTTGATGGGATACGTCAGGTAGCCCATGATAATTACCATTCCCATGAACGAGGACAGCCGCACCTGCTCAAGGAAATTGGCGAACAGCGTCACATACAGGCAGAACAGCGAAAACACCGCCAGCAGACAGCCGACGATCAGCTTCGGCTTGCCCTCCCATATGCGCGTATTGGACTCGCGGTCATACTTGCGCATAATCGCGTCAACGTCCACGGCCGTCCCGACGTCCGGCTCTACGTTCGTTTTTTCGTCTTTCATTGAGCAGACCTCCTTGCGATGGGATGAATGATGTTTCTCCGGCGCTCAGCGCCGGAAACGGGAAGCTCCCGTCCTCTGATCGAACCGATTCTGAGTTTTATAAAGGAACGCGGCGCCCGAAGCCCTCAAGAGGCTTTCGTTCGCCGCGTCCTCGCCTCCAAAGCTTACTTCGCTACTGTAATTCCCTTTTCCTCAAAATACTTCGCCGCGCCGGCGTGATAGGGCAGGCCGCATTCGGACGCATATTCCAGATCCAGTTCCGCGCCCTTGGCGTGCAGGGAAGCGATTTCATCCTTGTTTTCAAAAATCGTGGACACGATCGCGTACGCTTCCTCATCCGAAACCTTGCCGTTTGCAATAATCGTAGCCTTCACCGCAACGGTCGTCACGTCCTCGTCAATGCCTTCATAGGTGCCGGCAGGGATAACGCACTCGGTATACGCGCCGGAAATCTCCTTCAGCTTCGCCACATGTTCCGCATCCAGCGGCACCAGATACGCGCCCTTCGTGGTGCACAGGTCGGTCACGGCCGGAGTCGGCGCGCCCGCGACGACGAACGCGGCGTCAATCTTGCCGTCCTTGAGCGCCTCGGCGGAATCGCCGAAGGACAGGTACTGCGGCACGATGTCGTCTTCCGTCATGCCGTAGGCGGCGAAGAAGTCCATGGCGTTGAAATACACGCCCGAGCCGGAGGAACCGATGGAAACGTTCTTGCCGCGCAGATCCTCAACCGACTTGATGTCCGGGTTGCAGGTGATCAGCTGCACGGTTTCGTTATAGAGCGCGCACAGCGCGGTGAAGGAATCCACCGGCATGCCGATATACTGTTCAAAGCGGATGCCGTTGTAAGCATAATACGCCACGTCGTTCTGCACAAACCCAAGCTGCGCGGCGCCAAGATCGAGCTTATCGATATTGTCGGCGGAGCCGTTGCCCGCAATCGCCGTCACAGCCACGTCGCTGTTGTTGCTGATATACTGCGCCAGAACGTTGCCAAACGCATAATACGTTCCGGACGTGCCGCCGGTGGTGAACGTCAGTTCCGCGGATGCACAGCTTACGGACGCCGCCAGAACCAGACACAACGCCATTACAAGAGACAGAAACTTTTTCATTTATAGACGCCTCCCTCTGAGTTTTCTAAGAAGTATGGGCGCATTGTAGCAACTCCCCCGATTCCATGCAAGCGGCCAAAAACAATAAATTTTATGCACAAGCGCCAAAAAAGAGCGGCGCATTCCCCGAATCTGCCCGCTCTTTTTGGGAATTTTATAGAAAATGCAGCTTTATTTCAGAAAGTTGCATTTTCTTTCTGACTTATCGCCCTCTTGATGCATAATTTACAACTTGCGCCGTTATCTCCTTCATTTTGCTAATTCCTGCCTGCATATTCCTCAGCCCGGCCATATCTGGCTTCCGCCGCGCTGCGCATCAGCTCCGCCTCGTGCGCGCGCTGCGGGTCTGCAAGCAGCGCCTTCACGGCGCGCTGCGTTTCCTCAATGAGCAAAACGTTTGCGCCGAGCTGCGCGCCGGGCATTTCAGGTGCGCCATGCTGCCGGGTTCCGAACCACTCGCCGGGGCCGCGCTGCTCCAAGTCCATGCGCGCCAGCTCAAAGCCGTCGTTCGTGGCGCAGAGCGCGTCCAGCCGCTCGTTTGCAGCCGCCAGCAGGAAGCACCAGCTTTCCTGCGAGCCGCGGCCCACGCGCCCGCGCAGCTGGTGCAGCTGCGACAGCCCGAACCGGTCGGCGTTTTCAATCGCCATCACTGTCGCGTTCGGCACGTCCACGCCCACCTCGACCACCGTTGTGGAGACGAGCACATCCAGCTCGCCCGCGGCGAACTGCCGCAGCGTTCCGTCCTTGTCGGCGGGCTTCATTTTTCCATGCACCAGCCCGAGCCGCAGCGTGGAAAGCGCACCCTTTTTCAGCTCCGCATACGTTTCCTCCGCGCTCCTGCAATCGAGCGCCTCGCTCTCGGAAACAAGCGGGCAGATGATATAACTCTGCCGCCCTGCGGCAGCCTGCGCCTGAATGAAGCCGTACATGCCCTCGCGCTTCTCCTCCGGCACGACGCGCGTTTTGACGGGCTGCCTTCCGGCGGGCAGCTCGTCCACAATCGACACGTCCAAATCGCCGAACAGCACCAGCGACAGCGTGCGCGGGATGGGCGTTGCCGACAGCACCAGCACGTTCGGCGCGGCTTCGCCGCCCTTTCCGGAAAGCGCGCCGCGCTGCCGCACGCCGAAGCGGTGCTGCTCGTCGGTGATCGCCAGCCCCAGCCGATGATACGCCACGTTTTCCGAGATCAGCGCGTGCGTGCCGATGACCACCTGCGCCTCGCCCGACGCGGCCATTTCAAGCGCCTCGCGGTGCTGTTTCGCCGTCTGCTTGCCGGTGAGCAGCGCGCAGCGCACGCCCAGCGGCTCCAGCAGCTTCTGCGCCGTGCGGTAATGCTGCGCCGCAAGCACCTCCGTCGGCGCCATGAGCGCCCCCTGATAGCCCGCCTTTGCCGCCAGATACAGCGCGCCGAAGGCGATTGCCGTTTTGCCGCAGCCCACGTCGCCCTGCACAAGCCGCGCCATAGGCGCGTCTGCGGCCATGTCGCGCCGCGTTTCCTCCAGCACGCGCCGCTGCGCGCCCGTCGGCTCAAACGGCAGCGACGCCCAGAAGGCTTCCGCGTCCGCCGCTTCCGAGGGAATCCTCACGCCCTGCCCGTCGCGTTCGCGCAGCCCCCACAGGAACGTCTGAAACAGCGTCAGCTCCTCAAAGGCGAGCCTGCGCCGCGCCTGCTCAAGCGCCTCGCGCGACTCGGGAAAATGCGCCTGCTTCAGCGCGTACTGCCGCGGGCACAGCGCGTAGCGGCTGCGAAAGGTCTCCGGCAGCGCGTCGTCATAGCGCCCAGCCTCCAGCGCAGCCTGAAGCGCTGCGCGCATGGTTTTCGGCGGCAGCTTTTCGATTGGCCGGTACACCGGCTGAAGGCCGCCCTCCTCCGCCGACATCGGATGCGTCACGAACAGGCCGCCGTTCTTTTTGCGCGAAACGCGGCCGTACCACTTCACGCGCGCGCCGGTCTCCAGCTGCTTGGCCATCCACGGCATGGCGAACCACACGCAGGAAACCGCGCCGCTCTCATCGCGCACGGACGCCGTGGTGACGCTTCGCCCCTTGACCCACGCCGTGCGCACCTGCTCAAGCGTTCCCGCGAACGTCGTTTCCATGCCCGCGCGCAGCGCGGAAATCGGCCGCACCGTGTCAAAATCGCGATACCCCACGGGCAGGCACTGCACCAGCTGCTCGGGCGTCGAGAACCCCGCCGCTTCCAGCGCGGCGCGCCGGGCCGGGCCGATGCCCTTCACATCGTTCCATGTCAGCATACGTTTCTCCCGATAAAAAACGAAAGCAGGGAAACGCTTCTCCCTGCTCCGTCTGCAATATACGTTTTCCGGCCGCGCCGGCTTTATTCCACGGACAGGATGTAGCAGTACGTCGGCTGGCCGCCGTGCTGCATCTCCACGTCGCACTCCGGATACTTTTCGGCGAACTCGTCCGCCAGCGCCTGCGCTTCTTCCTCCGACGCGCCTTCGCCGTAATAGACGCTGATCAGCGCCGTCTCCTCGGTGACGAGCATCTCCATCAGCCTGCGCGCAACGTCGTCCTGCGTCTTGTCGCACACGGCGATTTTGCCGTTATACAGGCCGATCACGTCGCCCTCCTGAATGGTCAGCTCCTCAAACTGCGTGTCGCGGATGGCGGTTGTAATCATGCCGCTCTTGACATGCTCCGCCGCTTCGGTCATCGCAGCGAGGTTTTCCTCCGGCGAAACCGCCGGAGAGAACTGCAGCACGCCCGCCAGCCCCATCGCGACGTTCTTGGTCGGAATGACATAGACGTTGCGGCTGGAAATCTGCGCCGCCTGCTGGGCGGCAAGAATGACGTTGCCGTTGTTGGGGAAGACAAACACATTCTTTGCGTGAACGCCGTCAATGGCGCTCACGAGCGATTCGATGCTCGGGTTCATCGTCTGGCCGCCGTCCACGATATGGTCGGCGCCAAGCTCGGTGAACATCTGCGAGAATCCTTCTCCCAGCGACACAGCGATGATGCCGTATTCCTTGTCGGGCGCCTTCTCAGCCTCCATGCGCGCGCGTTCGCGCCGCTGCTCGGCCATGTTTTCGATTTTGAGATTGACCAACTCGCCCAGCATCAGGCCGGCCTGAAGCGCCTTGCCGGGATCGTTGGTGTGTACGTGTACCTTGATGAGCGCCAGATCGCCCACAACAAACACGCAGTCGCCGATGCGCTTGAGCTTGCGGCGGAACAGCGCGATGTCCTCCTCCGTCGCCGTAGGACGGACATGGTCGATGAGGAACTCGGTGCAGTAGATGTATTTCAGCTCTTCGATTGCGTCGTGATCGTCCTCGAAGGAGGCGGCTCCGTCGTCCGTCATGGACATGGTTTCGATCGCTTCGCCGCGAAGCGCCGCGTTCATGCCGGTGTAAATGAGCATCAGGCCGCGCCCGCCTGCGTCCACAACGCCCGCCTGCTTGAGGATGGGCAGCATTTCCTGCGTCTTGGCAAGAATGGCCTCGCCGCCGGTCAGCACGGCGGAGAACAGGGCTTCCATATCGTCGGGGGCGCTCTGCGCCTTCGCCTGCGCCGTTTCCGCCACGACGCGCGCGACGGTGAGAATCGTGCCCTCCTTGGGCTTCATAACGGCCTTGTAAGCCGTCTCCGCGCCCGACTTGAACGCCAGCGCCACCTGCGCCGCGCCTGCGTCCTGCAGGCCCGCCACGCTGCGCGCAAAGCCGCGCAGCAGCTGGCTGAGGATTACGCCCGAGTTGCCGCGCGCGCCGCGAAGCGCGCCCTTTGCCAGCGCGTCCGCCGCCTCGTCAAGCCGGACGTATTCATGCGCGTTCAGCTCGCGCACGGCGGCCTGCGCCGTGAGCGTCATGTTGGTGCCGGTGTCGCCGTCCGGCACCGGGAAAACGTTCAATGCGTCGACCGCTTCTTTGTTTTTTTCCAGCAGCGCTGCTCCCGCCATCATCATCTCGCGGAAGAGCAGGCCGTCGATTCTTGTCTGCGCCATCGCGGCTGCCTCCTTCGTTTATACGCGGATTCCTTCCACGGTAATGGAGATGCGGCGGACCTTCGCGCCGGTCATGGATTCGATTTTGTACTTGACGGTATCCACGATGTTGTTGCACACCGCCACAATCGAGATTCCGTACTCGACTACGATATACAGATCGATATCCACGCTGCCGTCCTCAACAAGGCGCAGCTGCACGCCGCGCGTGAGGTTCTCGCGCCCGAGCCATTCCACGATGCCGTCCTTTGCGCGCTTGGAGCTCATCGCCACGATGCCGTAGCACTCCAGCGCGGCATAACCCGCCATGCGAAGCAGCACGTCTTCGGTAATCGAAATGGTGCCCAAATCGTTCGTGATTTTGCACTCCATGAAATTGTCCTCCTTTTGGGTCAAAAGCTGAAAGCGTCCGACCTGCGTTTTAGTATAACGCATTTTTTCTTTCAACGCAAGCACAGACGCGGTTTGCGCTTATTTTGCCTGCCTTTCGAGAAAAAGTATCGTCCGGGGGCTGGAAAATCCCGTCGCCTCCCCCTATAATATCCGTAAAAAACCGTTCGCGAGGTAGATCTCATGCCACGAAAATACGACGCGATCATTTTCGATATGGACGGAACGCTGGTGGACACGCTGTCCATGACCATCGGCGCGCTTGCAAAATATGCGCCGCAATGCGGCCTCTCTCCGCTTCCGCGGCAAGCCGTTCTCCCCGTCATCGGTCTGGGCAACGCGGAATTCTACCGCGCGCTCTATCCCAACGCCACGCCCGCGCAGCGGCGGCAGCTTGAAGCCGTCGTTGAGGAGGGCGAGCTGGAAATCGGCCGCACGCTCGGGCGCAGGGTGCTCTTTCCGGGCGCGGCGGAAATGCTTGCGCGCCTCAAGCGCGCGGGGCTGCCGCTGTTTG
>CAZKJW010000037.1:0-1806 GCA_964553125.1 uncultured Oscillospiraceae bacterium | reverse complement strand
GCTGCCGCTGTTTGACGAAATCGCCTGCGGCGAGCCGGACAAGACCGACATGACGGCGCGGCTCCTGCGCGGCTTTGAGCCCGCGCGCGTGCCGTTTATCGGCGACAGCTTCAAGGACGTTGAAGCCGCCCACGCCAACCGCCTGCTCGCCATCGGCGCGGGGTTCGGCTATGCGCGCGACGGCGGCGCGCCCTTCGACGCGATTTACGACACGCCGGAGGCGCTCGGCGACGCGCTGCTCACAGCCTGACGCGCCGTTCCGCAGCACGGCGCCACTCTTTCCAGCAAGCAAAAGCGGCGCGTCACGCGTCGCTTTTTTCTGTCCGCCGACGGCTGCGGGGCTGTTACGCCCTGCCCGACTCGAACAAATATTTATCCAGCTGCAGGAACTGCTCCGGCGTGATGCGGTAAACCCGCTTGCGGCCGTTCTCGTTCGTCTCCTCCAGCACAAAGCCCAGCGCGTCCTTCTCCCGGCCGAGTGCCGCCGTCTTTTCGCGCGAGAGCGCGTACACGCCCTCCTCGGTCTCGATCAGCTCGTCGTCGAGCAGCTCGGTTTCGCCGGTGAGGTTCATGCGGTTGTCCTTGCCACGCGCCACGAGCAGGCCGTCCGTTTCGGGCATTTCCTTCAGGCGCAGATACAGCGCGTACTGCCGCGCCTCGGGCAGACCGTTTTCCGGCAGCTCCGCCAGCAGCGCGCGCGTTTCCTTCGCGCTCGCGCGCATGATCTTCGGGCCTTTTTCCGCGCTCTGCGCGGTCTTCTCCGGCAGCTTGCCGCCGTTTTCAATGATGCTCTTCACGAACTCCGTCGAGCGCTCGCACACGCCGCGGTTGACGAAGCCCACTTCCTCGCGCATGGCGACGGCCGGCTTTTTCGCGCCCTCAAGCGTCAGGCGCATTTCCGCAAAGACGCTCTGATCCCTGCCGGAAACGGCCTGAATCTCCACCCCGCGCAGCATGGAAAGCGGCGCGGCCACGCCGGAGCCCATGCCGAACAGCCAATTCTCGCTCAGCCGGATCGGCCCGCCGCAAAGCACCTTCGCCTTTGCCAGCTCCGCCGCAACGGCCTCCGCGCCGCCGTGATCGGCAATGCGCCGCATCGACGCGCGCAGCGCGCGCCCTTCCAGCCAGAGCCTCATGCCGCTGCACACGACCGTTACGAAAGCAAAGAGAAGCAGCGTCATAATCAGAAACGCAACCGTCTCGCTCGCATAGGGCGTGGTGACGATCACCAGCATGCACCCCACAATCACCGCCAGCGCAATGACCGTAATGAGCGTCATGTTTTTTTCTCTTTTTGTCCGAAGCGCTTCGCGCAGCTGCGCGCCCGCCGCCATAGATTTCTTGCCGTCCTTCATCGCCATGCTTTTCCATCCTTTTGCAATATCGTTTTTCAGATTGATTCCTCTATTATCTGTCATTTCAGCGCCGCTGTCAAACTGCAATTTCAAGAAAATTCTTTTCCTCTTGCCGAAAAAAGGCTTGCAATGCGTGACAAATGATGATATACTAACCTTCGCGACCAACTCAGGGAGGGGAAAAACATGGGCAAGTATTGTGAAGTCTGCGGGAAAGGCCTTATGAACGGCAACAACGTCAGCCATTCCGTGCGCCGCACCCATCGTCGTTGGGCTCCGAACACCCAGCGCGTGCGCGTTGTTGTGGAAGGCTCCGTTTGCCATATGAACGTGTGCACCCGTTGCCTGCGCAGCGGCAAAGTGCAGCGCGCTCAGTAAAAGCCTGAAAATAGCGGAAGATTCGGCGCAGCCTGAAAAGGCGGCGCCGTTTTCTTTTGCCCGGATGGGGGCT
>CAZKJW010000036.1:7711-20680 GCA_964553125.1 uncultured Oscillospiraceae bacterium | reverse complement strand
AAGTTTCCGGCTGAGCCGGAAACGCCCCGCCCGCCCGGCAAAGCCGGGCGATACGAATGCAGTCAGAGGGTCTGCGAACCCTCCGACACCTCCCGGAGGTTTTTCAACAGTCTGAGGCTTCTCCCACTGCGCAGCGCGGGCGGGGGAAGCCTTTTTCTTTTGCCCGGTTCTTTTCTCCTTTCGCCGCGCATATATACGCTGGGCAAGGGAGGGACGGCAACATGGCGAGACGACTTTTTCCCGGCGGCAACACGGCGCTGGGCTTTTTCAGCTTTTACAACCACATTCTGCCTGAGGAGGAGACCGGCCGGCTGATCATTCTCAAGGGCGGGCCGGGCGTTGGAAAGAGCACGTTCATGCGGCGTGTCGGCGCGGCGCTGGAGGCGCGCGGGCTGGCGGTGGAGTATCTGCTCTGCTCGTCCGATCCGCATTCGCTCGACGGCGTTGTGGCGCGCAGCGCCGGCTTTGCCATGGTCGACGGCACCGCGCCGCACATCGTCGACCCGCGGCTGCCGGGCGCTGCCGACAGCATTCTCAACCTCGGCGCGTTTCTGGATGAAAAGGCGCTGGCCGCGCGCAGGGACGTCATTCTGGCGCTTCAGCGCGACGTCTCCGGCTGCTTTGCGCAGGCGTACCGCTATCTCGCCGCCGCGCTGCCGCTGCGCGACGACAGCGCCGCCATACAGAAATCGCTCATGGACGAGCGGAAGCTGATGCGCCTGTTCGCGCCTTGGCTGGAGATGGTCACGGAGCACGGCGCGCCGTCCGCGCCGGGGAAATCGCGCTCCATGTTCGTTTCTGCGATCACGCCGGAGGGATGCGTCAACCATCTGGAGTCGTTCGGCGCGCGCCGCGTGTGGCGGCTGAGCGGCGAATGGGCGGGCGAAGCGCACCGGCTGCTGGCGCTTCTGCGCCACGAAGCCCTTCTGCACGGGCTGGATGTGGAAGCGCTGCACTGTCCGGTGAATCCGCGGCGCGTGGAGCATCTGTATCTGCCGGCGATGGATCTGCTCATCACCACCGACAACCGCTATCACGCCTTCACGGCGCGCGCGGAGCAGACGCTCTGTTTGGACGACGCGCGCAGCCGCAAGCCGACCGGCGCGGAGGAAGCGGCGCTGCGCTTCAACGCGGAGGAATTCGACCGGCTGCTGCAATACGCGTGCATGTCGCTTGCACGCGCGAAGGCGCTGCACGACGCGCTGGAGGCAGAGTACATCCCGCGGATGAACTTCGACGGCGTGGAGGAGTGCTGGCAGAGGGTTCAGGAAACGCTGCCGACCGGCTGACGGCGCGCGCAGCGATGGGGTTTGGGGCGGCGGGGGCCGCCCTTTTTGAGCTGTTCAAGCGAAACCCGCTGCTGCCGGGAAAATCCACCGGATTGTTTTTTGCAGGTATGCCCGTAAACGAAAAAATGAAAACCGCCGGTCTGCCTCAGCGCAGAACGGACGGTTTTCATTTATGTACGGTTGCTTTCTTCTGATGAAATGTGCGATGCAATCAGCCCGGAAGCCGACTGCGGATGAGTTTGCAGAAATAGTCTTCGGGCCTGTATTCTTCAAGATACTTGCCGTTTGAAGCACATTGTTTCTGCGTAATTCCCAGCAGATAAATGTCTCCCATTTCGGCAATCGCCTCGCCGTCCGGCACACACCCGTCAAGCAGGAGATGCAGCACATCCCGCGATTCGATTCCGGGATAACGGCGCGCCCAGTCCTCGTGCAGCGTATCATACGCATAGCAGTAATTGCGAAGAATGTCTGGAACTCTTGTCCGCGTGTATTCCGTCATTTCGCGAATGAAAAAACATGCGCTCTCGCTGAACGGCATTTTTTTGCCTTCTTCATAGAGATCCCGGACAAAATCACAGGTGACTCTGTATCGTTCAAAGAGAATATCCTGTTTTGAGGAAAAATGATGGTAGAAGGCTCCGGTGGAAATTCCGGCCCGGCTGCAGATATCCTTGATACGCATCTGCTCGAAGCCTTTCTCTGCAACGAGTGTGTTAACGGTCTCGTAAATCAATCCCAGCGTTCCCTCTCGCTGTATTTGACGCTTATTCAACGAATCGCTCCTTAAAGAATGTTATTTTAGGATTATACCATCGAAAAAATAAAAAATCTACGAAAAAAGATTGACAAAAAAGAATCATTATCATAAAATAGAATCGATTCGGCGAACTGGTTCTGTTTGTCAAGCTTGACACAAACAACGAAAGGAAGCATGAACATGAAAAAGGCACTGGCACTGGTTCTCACACTGGCTCTGCTGCTGGCGATGAGCGTCACCGCAGGCGCAGAAGAAATGACCTACTCCGACACGATTCGATGGGATGCTGAATACGACGTCGTGGTGATCGGCTTCGGCGGCGCGGGCGCGGCTGCAAGCATTGCCGCCGCTGAGGAAGGCGCGAAAGTCCTCCTGACGGAAAAAGCGCCTCTGGGTGAAGAAGGCGGCAACAGCCGTTACAGCTATCAGATCATTCTGAACTATACCGACTATGATGCCGGCGTGGCCTATCTGAAGGCTGAATCGGAAGGCTACGACAATATGACGGATGAAATCATCGATTTCATCGTCCGTGGCTCCATGGAGAATGCGGACTGGCTCGAATCCGTCGGCATTCAGCGCCCCGTTACCGCGATGGTGGCCGGCGAGTATCCGGAACTGGAAGGCACGACGAACGTTGTGTTTGATTTCATTCCCTCCACCGGCGCGGCCAGCGGCAAGTACTACTGGGACAGCCTCCGCACCGCTGTTGTGGAGCGCAATGAAAGCATTTCCGTCTGGTTTGATTCCCCTGCGAAGCACCTCATTCAGGATCCGTTCACCAAGACCGTTCTTGGCGTTCAGATCGAACATGAAGGCGAAATGCTGAACGTGAAGGCCGTGAACGGCGTCGTTCTGGCCTGCGGCGGCTTTGAAAACAACGAAGAAATGCTCGAAGCGTTCACGCAGCGTGAAAACCTGCTGCCGATCGGCACCCTGTATAATACGGGCGACGGCATCAACATGGCCATCGAAGTCGGCGCGAAGCTGTGGCACATGGCGGCCCTTTCCGGCCCGTGGATCACGCTTTACAACGATCAGAGCGTAAACAACCAGGCTTGGTTTAACCAGCCCTCGATGGGGATGTGCCTTGCCAAGAACGGCGCAGCGATTTACGTCGGCTCCGACGGCACCCGCTTTGTCCGCGAATCCGGTATGCACCGTCATGGTCACATGAACTACTCCGGCAGCTGGTATTCTCAGGTTACGCCGAACACGATGTACATGATCTTCGATGAAACTGCTCGTCTTGCAGGCCCGATCATGCCCACCATGTCCGAGGATATGTCTGCGGAAATCGAAAGCGGTCTGATTATCAAGGCCGATACGATCGAGGAACTCGCCGCCAAGCTGGGCATTCCCGCTGACAGCTCTGCTCCTGATCTGACGAAAATGACGGACGGCGTCACCGCCGGCGAATCGATTGCTTATCGCCGCGCTGGTCTTGCCTATCAGGTGGATCTGTACAACCGTTACTGCGAAGAAGGCTACGACGAACAGTTCGATCGCGATCCTGCTACGCTCCAGCCGATTTCCACTGCTCCGTATTATGCAATCCGCATCTACCCCGGAATCGTCAACACCCAGGGCGGCCCGGTTCGCAATACGAACTGTGAAATCCTTGATACCGAAAACAACGTAATCCCGCACCTTTACGGCGCTGGCGAGCTGGGTTCCATGTACGGCGGCGCTTATACGGCCGGCGGCAACGTCGCTGAGACCATCTTCTCCGGACGTACGGCCGGCAAGAACGCTGCCGCGGTGAAAGAACCTGTTGCTGCGTTTACGCTCGAAAAGGTTTCCTCTGAAATCCGCACCTTTGCCGGCGCGTTCGACGAGACGGCTGAAACGGTTGAGCTTGCCGAGGGCGAGTGTATCGGCGTCGGAACTGGTATGGGCGGCGACGTCAAGGTGAAGGTCACCATGAACGGCGACGTGATCACCGGCGTTGAAATCCTCAGCCATCATGAGACGCCCTCTATCTCTGATGCCGCCATTGAGCAGATCCCTGCGGCAATCGTTGCTGCGAACAGCGTTGAGGTGGACGCCGTTGCCGGCGCTACGGTAACCAGCGACGCCATCATTCAGGCTGTTTTGAATGCGCTGAATAAGTAACTTTCCTTCCCGTTTCTTTTGCCTCCTTCGTGAGAAGCAGCACTGCAAAGGCGCCGCCGATCATGAAGGAGGCATTTTGTTCATGCTGCGCGATGCAAGCGCGTTCTTCTTCCCAACACACAAAAAAACGGCGGGATTTTCCATCCCGCCGCCAGGGTGTCGAAAAAGTGGCAAAGCCACTTTTTCGAGGAAAGCTGATGAATGTTTTCCTCCGCAAAACTGCATTTTGCTACGGAAAACGCCCCGCCCGACCGGCAAAGCCGGTCGATACGATTAGAGTCTTGCAGACGGCGAAGTGCTTCTGCCGTAGGTACGACTTTTTTGACAGTCTGATGGCGGAATTTTCCATCCCGCCGCTTGTTTTTCTTATTTTCTTACAGGCTTTCCTTCAGCTGCTGCGCGAATTCGTCCATCAGCCCCAGATCCCACAGGAGCGAACTGGTGAGGTATCTGTCGCGGATATCGCGCGAATGCACGAACGCGTCGAGCGTGTCCTGCGCGTCGATTCCGATGTCCGCGGGCATCATGGGCATTCCCAGCTCGCGCATGACGGCGAAAAGCTGCTCCTCGTCCGGAAGCTCCTCGTCGATGATTTTGCAGATGTCGTCCCAGTGCGCGAGGATTTTCTCCAGCCGCGCTGCGTGCCGCGCGGGGTCGTTTTTGTGCGTTTCCTGCTCGATGTCGAAAATCTGCGGCGCGGTCTTTCCAAACACGCGCCGGACTTGCGCCGCCCAGTTTTCGGGATCAAAAGCGCGCATGGCGCTTTCGGCTTTTGCGCGGTCGGGCTGCATGGTCTGCAGCCGCCGGAGCATCCGCAGCGACAGCACCGTGCCCACGCCCACCTGAATGCCGTGCAGATCGTAGGGCAGGCCGCGGTCGAGCGCAAGCATTTCCCACACGTGGCTGAAATAATGCTCCAGCCCGGAAGCGGGGCAGGAGACCTCGGCAAACGCCATTGCCAGCCCGGCCAGCACCAGCCCTTCGGCGACGGCGCCGATGGCGTCCGGGTCGCGCGCAGGAATGCGCGGCGCAGCCGCCATAATGCGCGCAAGCGCCGCGCGCATCATCCCGGCGACGCCTTCGCAGTAATACGAGCCGGTGACGAGCGCGGAAATGCGCCACTCGCAGACGGAAATATATTTCGCCGCCATATCGCCAAAGCCCGCCCAGAGGTTGCGCATGGGCGCTTTGGCCATGATTTCCGTATCGCAGAGAATGGCGGCGGGGCTGGCGTTATAGAGCGTTTTCTTGACATGGTTGACTTCCATGGACGAGGAGTTGGACGCGAATCCGTCCATGGACGGCGACGTGCCGAGCACCGCGCTCGGACGGCCGCACGCGTGCGCCAGCACCTTGCACAGATCGTTGATGACGCCGCCGCCCACGGCCAGCACCACGTCGCATGTCGGATCGAAATGCATCGCCATGCTGCCCAGCTCCCATTCGCCGGGCTTGATGCGTTCCCCGTCCGCGGACGGAATTTCGTAGAGCGTGCAGGCAATGCCCGCCGCTTCGAGCGTCTGCACGGCGCGTTCAGCCGCTGCGGCGCGCGTGTTTCTGTCGCAGACGATGAAAGGCTTCCTGCATCCGATGGCGCAAAGCGCCGCGGGAAGATCCTCTATGGCGTTGCGGCGGATGCTGATATAGCGGGTCGGCGCGCTGTGCGTTTTTCCGCACGCGCAGGGGAATCCCTCGGGCCGGATCAGTTCTTCCAGGGGCATCTGTCCGAAATTATATGTCATGCAGCTCGCTCTCCTTTGTTTTTCTCGCTGCATGAGTATATCATATGGTTATATGAAAGTAAATCACTTGCTCTTGACGCCGAAGGTGCCGCGCGTTTCGTTATAGGCGCGCACAACGTCGCGCAGGATTTGCAGATGCTCAAAATCCTGCGGGTAGACGATGTTGATTTCGCGCATCATGCTCAGGTTTTCAATCGGTAGCACGGCGATTTTCTTCTTGCTCAGTTCGTCCAGACAGCTGCTCTTGGCAAGCACCGACACGCCGAAATCGCGCCGGATCAGATCCTTGATGGTGGCGATGTTGTTGATTTCCAGCACCACGTTAAAATCGCTGATGAGCATGTTCTGGCTTTCCAGCGAGGCGACGAAAAGGTTGCGCGTGTTGGAGTCGGGCAGGCGGAGAATCATTTTCTCGCGCTTGAGCTGCGCGATGGTCACCATGCTCTGCTTGGCCAGCCGGTGGTTCGGCGACACGGCGAGCACAAGGCAGTCCGTGTCGAGCATGAGATGCTTGAGCGAAGGGTCGCTCAGCCGCCCTTCGACGATGGCGAAATCCAGCTCGTAGTTTTTGAGCATATCGCAGAGGTTTCCGATGGTGTCGGTGATGATTTTGATCGTCACGCCGTCGTGCGTGTTGACGTATCTGGCGAGCGCTTCGGCGATGGGGTTGCTTTCCGCCGTGTGCGTGATGCCGACGGTCAGGAACCGCAGCTGGTTTTTTTCGCTCTCCAGATCGCGATGCAGATTGTTATACAGCGCAAGCATACGCTTGGCATATTTAATGACCACTTCGCCCTCGTGCGTTACGTGCAGCTCGTTGCCGGAGCGATCGAAAATCTTCACGTTCAGCTCCGTCTCCAGCGAATGGATATGCTGGCTCACGGCCGGCTGCGTCAGAGAAAGCTGCTCCGCCGCGCGGGTGAATCCGCCCGTTTCCGCAACCTTCAGAAGCGAATACAGTTTGGGGTTGATCACAGAAAATAACCTTCCTTTGCTCGGTATGCTTCCCTTGCCTGTGCAATTGAGTCATAACGTTTTATTATTATTCACCCATTCTCCGATAATTCCTGCTTTTTGTTTCCAATCAGATGATGATGGCTGAGGAAGCCGATGAAAAGCGCCAGCGCCGTCGCGCAGCAGACGAAATCAGCGATGGGCGTCGCCCAGACGATGCCGTAAACGGGGAAGGGATGGTTGAGCACAAACATCAGCGGGATATCGAGAATGCCCTTGCGCAGAATCGCCAGCACGAACGACCGTATTCCCTTGCCTGTCGCCTGAAAGAACGAAATCGTCGCATAGGCGCACGCTGAGAACGGCCCGCCGATGCAGAGAATGCGCAGGAATTTCGCGCTTGCCTCGAAGGACTCCGCACCGGGCTTGATGAAAATGCTCACCAGCTCGCGGCTGAGCAGCAGGTTGACCGCCATGCACAGCGTCGCCGTGCCGACGGAAAGCGCCATGGACAGCATCACGCCGGCCTTCATGCGCTTCATGTTTTTCGCGGCGTAGTTGTAGCCGATCAGCGGCAGCACGCCCTGCGACATGCCGCGCACGATGCAGTGCGCCAGCATGTTCACCTTCTTTGCCACGCCGATGCCCGCCTGCATCGCCGTTCCGTAGAGCGACATCAGGTTGTCAAGCACCGCATAGGAGATATTCTCGCAGAGCGTCATCAGGAACGCAGGCAGCCCGGCGTTGAAAACGCTGCGCGGAATGTATCCGTCGAGCGCGCGCATCGTGGGACGGAAGGAGAGCACAAGCGCTTTGCGCTTTTTATAAACCACTGCGAAAAGATACGCTACCGCGGCCACGTTGGAAAGCGCCGTCGCGAGCGCCGCGCCGATCGCTTCCTCGCCCGGGCGCAGCACCACGAACATCAGCAGCGGGTCGAGCGCGATGTTGATCACGCCGCCCAGCGCCACGCCGACGCTGGCATGAACCGCATAGCCCTGCGAGCGGATCAGGTGCGAAAGCAGCGTGTTCATGCTCGTGGCCACGCCGCCGAGCACCACGGTGTAGAGCAGATAGCTGCGCGCGCCCGCGTGAACGGCCGCGTCCGCGCCGCCGAGCAGGTTGATGAACGGATCCATGAAAACAAACGCCAGCGCGCTGTAGAGAATCGTGACAACAAGGCAGCCCCAGAACGCAAAGGAGGCCGTGCAGCGCGCGCGCTCCGGGTCGCCGCGCCCCATCGCGCGGGAAATGACGCTTGCGCCGCCGATGCCGAACAGGTTCGACACGGCCGAAAGCACCATGAACGCGGGCATACACACCGTCACGGCGGTGATCATTGCATCGCTGCCGGTGAGGCTGATGAAGAAGGTGTCGGCCATGTTGTACACGACCAGAATGATTTGACCGATGACCGTCGGAAACGCCAGCTTGACAACCGCCTCCAGCACGGGGGCGGTTTCAAAAAGCGCCGTCTTGGATTTCGTCATGTTTCGCTTGCTCCTTTGGAACGCGGCAGAAGCGCCGCCGTGTTTTCATATGCGATCAGGAATGCGACGGCGACCGACCATTTTCCGCGATACACCGCCGTCAGCAGGACAAAGCAGAGCTTGAGGAAAAGCTCCTCCGGGCTGCCCGTGCAGCAGCCGAACGCGATGCAGCAGCACAGCGCGCCCGCCGCCTCGCGCAGCGTTTCCGGAAGCGGCAGCAGAAAATCAAGCGCGCACGCCGCCAGAAGGCACCAGCCGAACAGCGCCGTCCCGGCGAGTAGCATTCCGCCCAAGCCGCAGCGCGCCTTTGCTGCGCGAAGCAGTCCGCCGGGGCGGGCGGCCTCCTCTCCGGCAATTTCGCGCGCCGCCTGCTCCCGCGCTTTCCACGGAAACGGCTTCGCCGTATAGCGGACAATCTGACCGAGCAGTTCCTTCATTCTGAACGATCCCCTTTCTTTGTCTGGGTGACGCTGACGCATTATAGGCGCGGCGTCCGGAAAGCGCAAATAATCATCGTTCATCAGCGGATAACGTTTCGTTATCCTGCGCGGATTTCCGCGCACCGGACGGCGGAAACCCTTGAAAACCGCCGCCGCAGGGATAAAGGAAAATTATCGCAGCCAAGAAAGATGGAATGTGCCGCCTTCTGTCAATGCATTCCAACTTCCTTGACACCTTCATTTATACCGGTATAATAGGGTTCGGCGCTTTGCCACAGAGGAATCAACCGAAGGGAAAACAGAATTCATATGAAGCGGTATATCGATCTGCAAAACGCGGCATGGGCGGACAAGACGGCGAGCCGCATCCGCGAAGCCAAGCGGGAAGCCTGTCTGGCCGCGTTCGGTTCGGAGGCGCCCTGCGCCGGCGTGATCGACACGCAGCCCATGGAAACGCTTGAGGCGCTCATCGCCGCCGGGTGGACGGTCGTTTCGTCCGCGCCGGGCGATCTTCTGCGCCGAAAGGCGGCCCGCCGCGCCGTCATGGACTCCCTCGCGGACGACGCGGACTGCCTTTCGCCCGAGGAGCACACGCTTGTGGAGCGGATGCTCATCGGCGACGGCGCGGCCTTTCCGGAAACGGCAAAAGAAATGGAAGCCGCGCTGACGCTGCGCCTGCGGCTTTGGTGCGACGTGGGGCTTTGCGGCGGACGTCCCTGCGCGCGGCTGGACGGCGCGCTGCTCGACGCGCTGCCGGGCGTTATGATGCGCCCGATGCACCACGACCGGCGAAGCCGCGTGTTTATTTTTCAGGGAATGATCGGCGCGCTGCTCTATCTGACGGGCTTTCTGGACAGCCGGATGCCGCGCGAGCGGTTTATCGCCGAGGTGCTCGGCGCGTCGCCCACGCCCGAAACTCTGCGGCTGGCGCGCAACCACCTCGAAGCGTCTTTTGACATGATCGCCCTTGAGGATTGCAGCCTGCTGCTGCACGAGGCGCTGGCGCAGCCGGAGCAGCTGGTGCGCACGCTTTCGGCATACGGCGCGGCGGCGCTGCCCGATTTCGGCTCGAACAAGCTGATGGGCGCAATGAACGGGCTTCTGCCCGAGGAGGCGTCGTTGGAAAGCCGGCTGGAGCGCGCGCTCCGCGGCGCTTTGCGCCCGGAACTCGACGTGGGCGACGCGGCGGAGGATCTGCGCCTGCTGGTCAAGCAGGGCGCGCCTGCAAGCGGTGTGCGCGAGGCGCTCTGCGCGATGCTGTGCGTAACGCCGGGAACCGAGCTGTCCGCGCTGACGGACGAGCTTTGCCGCGCCACGCCGGGCTGGCTTCCGCCGTTCGGCGCGTCGGCGCAGGGCGCGGGCGGCGCGGCCGCGGGGGTGATCCATTGATTCGCTACGAAGACGCAATTCCGCAGGCGCTGGGCAGCATGACCGTGGAGCAGGCGGTGTCGGCGCTGTTCCCCGAGCTTTCGCCGCGGCAAGTCCGGGAAGCCTTTCGCGCGCGGGATGTGAAGCTGAACGGCAGGCGAGTTCCGCCTGAAACGGCGGCGCAGCCGGAGGACAAAATCGCCGTTTTTTCCGGCAGCCCGGAACGACCCGCAGAAATTCTTTTCGAGGACAAAGAATTTCTTATCCTCGTCAAGCGGCAGGGAATGCCCACGCAGGGTGCAGGCTCGGCGGAGACGCTCTGCGCGCGCCATTGCGGCGCGCCGGTCTTCGCGTGCCACCGGCTGGACGCGCAGACGGGCGGCCTGCTGCTTCTGGCAAAAACCGAGCTGGCGCGCGAGGTGGCCGTTGCGGCGTTCGCGGCGCATCAGGTACAAAAAACGTATCGCTGCCTTGTGCGCGGCGCGCCCCGGCCGGAAGAAAAAACGCTGCGCGCATGGCTCGTTAAGGACGCGCAGGCGGCGCACGTGCGCATTCTGGACGCGCCGCAAAAGGGCGCGCTGCCCATCGAAACGCGCTACCGCGTGCTTTCGCATGAGGGCGATGTTTCCCGGCTGGAGGTGGAAATCCCGACGGGACGCACGCATCAGATTCGCGCGCAGCTGGCGCACATCGGTCACCCGATTCTCGGGGACGACAAATACGGCGACCGCGCGCTCAACCGGAAGCACGGCGTGCGGGCGCAGCAGCTGTGGGCGGTTCGTCTCACGCTCTGGGACGGCCGCACGTTTGAAACAAAAGAACCCTTCTAAAAAAAGGAGCGTCGCAAATGATCAGGCTGATCGTTTCCGATCTGGACGGTACCATTCTGCGTGATGCGGAGCATGTCGATGAAAAAGCCGCCGCGCTTTTGAAAAAATATACCGCGCAGGGCGCGGTGTTTGTCCCGGCGAGCGGCCGCGCGCCCTCGTCCTGCCGCGCGCTGTTTGAGCGGGCGGGGCTGCGCATTACGCGCTGTATCGGCGTGAACGGCGCGCAGATCGAGGACTTCGCCGCGGGGGAAACGCACTATATGCGTTCCCTGCCGGACGAGACGGCGCGCCGCGCGATTGAAATCATGCAGGCGGAGGGGCTGCGCATCTGCATTTACGGGCGCGGGCTGATCGCCTACACGTGGGAAACCGCGCTGGAGGAATCGCGCGAGCGCAGCCTGTTCGCGGCGATGCGCGCCTTCGGCACGGAGACCCTTGCAGGGCCGGACGCCGTGGAGCGCGCCCTGCACGGGCCGATACTGAAAACATTCGCCGAGTTCACCGGCGCGGGCGACCGCGAAGCGTTCCTTCGCGCGCGCGAAGCCTGCCGCGCGCTGGAGGGCGTGACGATCACCGCTTCATGGGAGAATAACTTTGAGGTGATGCCCGAGGGCGTGGACAAGGGCGCGGCGCTGATGTATCTCGCCGGAAAGCTGGGCGTGTGCCGCGAGGAAATCGTGGCCTTCGGCGACGGGGACAACGACATTTCCATGCTCCGCGCCGCCGGAACCGGCGTGGCGATGGCTTCCGGTGATCCCGCCGCGAAAGCGGCCGCAGACTGCACAGCCGCAAGCGTCGCCGAATGGCTGCTTGAAAACGAAGCGCGCTTTGTGGAATAATTCTGTGCATTTCATGGCTTGTGCCGGCCGGCTGGCAGGATGTATAATAAGCGCAAAGACACGGCAAACGCGCCGGACGGCATCAGCCCGGGCGTGCAAAAGAAAGGGGAAAACTGCGGTGAAACGCTGCATTGCGTTCGCTCCATGCAAGGCCGAATAAGGCGGGCGGCATGGAGCGATTGACGCCTTCGGCTTTGCTTTTGAGCCTGTAAAAAAACAGCGAAACGGAGCAAAGTCAAAATGAAAAACTTAATCGGCGACCTCAGAGAAATGCGCAGCTATCTGCTGCTGTGGGCTACGCAGCTCATCTCCGGCCTTGGAAGCGCAATGACCGGCTACGCCCTTGTGATCTGGTCCTACACGCAGGAGGGATCCGCGCTGCAAACGGCGCTGCTGATGGTCTGCTCCTATGCGCCGTATGTGGTTTGCAGCGTTTTCGCCGGCGCGCTGAGCGACCGCTGGAACAAAAAGAAAACCATGCTCGGTTGCGATCTGCTGGCTGCGCTCAGCACGCTCGTCGTGCTGCTGGTGCTGAAGGCTGGACGGCTGCGGATGTGGCATCTGTATATCGTCAACGCCGTTTCCGGGCTGATGAACACCGTGCAGCAGCCTGCGTCCGAGGTGGCGACCACTGCGCTGCTGCCGGAGCGGTTTTATCAGAAGGTGGGCGGTCTGCGGTATCTTTCCAGCTCGCTCAACTCGATTCTCACGCCGATCCTCACCACGGCGGTCATGGGGCTGTGGGGAATCGATACGGTTATCGCCATGGATCTGGCGAGCTTTGCGGTTGCCTTCTGCGTGCTAACGTTTTGTGTTTCCATCCCGGAAACCGCAGCCGCGCAGGCGAAGGAAAGCATTCTCAAAAGCGCGGCGCAGGGCATCCGCTGGCTGCGGAAGAATCAGGGCGTTTTCCACCTGATGCTGTTCCTTGCGGCTATTAACCTAGTGGCGTCCATGTATAACGCCACGTTTCCCGCCATGGTGCTTTCCAAGGCGACGGAGACGGCGATGGGCGCTGTGAACGCCGTGATCGGCGTGACGACGCTTGCGGGCAGCGTTTTGGCGTCCGCGCTGAAAGCGCCCAAAAGCCGTGTGAAAGCGATCTGGCGCTGCCTGATGCTCAGCATGTGTACGGAGAATTT
>CAZKJW010000036.1:0-7611 GCA_964553125.1 uncultured Oscillospiraceae bacterium | reverse complement strand
GCATCCTCGTGAAACTGTTCGGCGCCGGAAAAGGCAGCGGCGCGGCGTTCCTGTTTGCGCTTTTGTGGCTCGCAGGAATCGGCGTGTGCATGGTTTTCCGCGCGGACAGGCATATCTGGGGGATGGAGGGGGATTCACTGCCCGAACGTACTGACAGATAAAATGGAATAAAACAAAAGCCGTCCGAACGCATCTGTTCGGACGGCTTTGCTGTTGTTGCGGAACGGGGCGGCTTCCCCGTCACTCCTCCCCAGCGCTTTCCTCCGCCGCTTCTTCGGCGAACTCTGCACAGGCGCGGTCGAACGTTTCGAGCACTTTGTCCATGCCCGTGCCGTCCTCGCTGGAGAAGGGGATCACTTCCCACGGCTGCACCTGAAGGCCGCGGCAAATGGCAAGCACCTGCTTTTGCCGCTGCGCGCGGCTGAGCTTATCGGCCTTGGTGGCGATGACGGTGAAGGGAATGCCCGTCGCGCGGAGGAACTCGTTCATTCCGCGGTCCTCGCCCGTCGGGTCGTGCCGGAGATCGACCAGATGCAGCACGTGGCACAGCAGGCCGGAATCGGCGAAATATCCTTCCATCATGTTGCTCCAGCGCAGCTGCTCGGCCTTGGAGACCTTCGCAAAGCCGTAGCCCGGCAGGTCGACGAGATGAAAATCCTCGTTGATTCTGAAAATGTTGAGCAGGCGCGTTTTGCCGGGCGTGGCCGAAACCTTGGCCAGCTTGTTGCGCATACACAGCTTGTTGATCATCGACGATTTGCCGACGTTGCTCTTTCCTGCAATGGCGATTTCGGGAAGGCCGATGCCGGGGTAGTTGCCGTAGCGTTCGAGCGATGTAACGAACGCCGCTTTTTTAATGACCATTCTGCACCTCCGTCGGGGCGGTTGTCTGCTGTATGTCCAGGGGCGTCCAGCGCGGCGGCGTGCGCGTGAGAACGACGTTCAGCGCTTCGTCCACGCGGCGCAGGAGCGTGATGTGCATCACGGCGCGCACATCCACAGGCAGGTCTTCCAGATCCGGCTCGTTCTCCGCAGGCAGCAGGATGGTGTCAATGCCCGCGCGATGCGCGGCAAGGAGCTTTTCCTTCACGCCGCCGATGGGCAGCACGCGGCCGCGCAGCGTGATTTCGCCCGTCATCGCGACGTCCTGCCGCAGGGGGATGCCCGTGAACGCGCTGACAAGGCTGCACGTGATCGCAACGCCCGCGGACGGGCCGTCCTTGGGCACGGCGCCCTCCGGCACGTGAATGTGCGTGTCAAGCGTTTTGTGGAAATCGGGCGAAAGGCCGAACGTGTCGGCGTGCGCCCGGATGTAGCTCATGGCGGCCTGCGCGCTTTCCTTCATGACGTCGCCGAGCTGGCCGGTCAGCTGCAGGGCGCCGGAGCCGGGCATGGCCGTGCTTTCGATGGCGAGCGTTTCCCCGCCGAAATCGGTGTAGGCAAGCCCGCGCGCCACGCCGACCTCGGGGGATTTTTCGAGCGCTTCGCGCGTGAAGTGCGCGCGCCCGAGAAAATCGCGCAGGTTATCGGCCGTGATGGTGACGCGGCTTTTTTCTTCGTCGAGCAGCTTCATGGCGGCCTTGCGCATCATGGCGGCCACCTCGCGCTCAAGCTGGCGCACGCCGGCCTCGCGGGTGTAGCCGTCGATGACGGCGCGAAGCGCCCCCGTCTGAATGCGCACCTGCGATTTGGTCAGGCCGTGCTCCTGAAGCTGGCGCGGGACGAGATGGTTTTTCGCGATGGACAGCTTTTCCTCCTGCGTGTAGCTGGACAGGCGGATGATCTCCATGCGGTCGCGCAGCGGGCCGGGAATGCCGCTTTCGTCGTTGGCGGTGGTGAGAAAGAGCACCTGCGACAAATCAAAGGGCAGCTCCAGATAGTGGTCGCGGAAGGCCGCGTTCTGCTGCGCGTCGAGCACCTCGAGCATCGCGGAGGCCGGATCGCCCTGAAAGTCGTGGCTCATCTTGTCGATTTCGTCAAAGAGGAACACCGGGTTCATCGTGCCGGCCTGCTTCATTCCATACAGGATGCGGCCGGGAATCGCGCCGATGTAGGTGCGCCGGTGGCCGCGAATT
Source organism: uncultured Oscillospiraceae bacterium (assembly GCA_964553125.1). GTDB lineage: Bacteria > Bacillota > Clostridia > Christensenellales > Aristaeellaceae > Aphodomonas. The sequence goes on along the minus strand of CAZKJW010000036.1, from coordinate 5,536 downwards.
TCGGCCTCGTCGCGCACGCCGCCCAGCGACATCTGCGTGAACCTGCGCCCCAGCGCCCGCGCGACGGACTTTGCAATGGACGTTTTGCCCACGCCCGGAGGGCCCACAAGGCAAAGAATCGGGCCGTGCAGCGTGCCCTTCATGCGGCTGACGGCGAGATACTCGATGATGCGCTCCTTCACCTTGTCCATGCCGTCGTGATCCTCGTCCAGAATGCGGCGGGCACGTTTGAGGTCAAGGTTGTCGGGCGTGGTCTTGCCCCACGGCAGATCGAGAATCCACTCCACATAGCTGCGGCTCACGCCGATTTCGGGCGTGCCGGGCTGCATCCGTTCGATGCGCCCCAGCTCGCGCTCCACCTTGGCGCGCGCCTCGTCGTTGAGGGGCGTTTTTTTCATGCGCTCGCGCAGATCGTCCACGTCGTTGGCGTCGCGGTCGCCCAGCTCCGTCTGAATGGCGCGGATCTGCTCGCGCAGATAGTAGTCCTTCTGGTTTTTGTCAATCTGCTCGCGCACGCGCTGCTGTACCTGCTTCTCAATCGCGGACAGCTCCGCCTCGCGGGCAAGAATGGCGCACAGCGCCTCCAGCCGGTCGCCCACGTCGCGCAGATCGAGAATGCGCTGGCGATCCTCCACGCGCGTGAGCACGTTGGCGGCGATGAGGTCGGCCAGCTGCGACGGATCCTCCATGGAGAGCACGGAGGAAAGCGTCTCGGCGGGGATGCGGCCGGACGACTTGGCGTAGGCTTCAAAATATTCGTGCGTGGCGTTCAGAAGCGCTTCCATTTCGGGCAGCGTGCGCCGCTCCGTGTCGGCCATGACGCTGACATCGGCCAGCAGAGTGTCGTTTTCTTCGACAAGCGCGCTCAGGCGCGCGCGATAGAGCCCTTCCACCAGCACGCGCACGTTGTCGCCGGGCAGCTTGAGCACCTGCTTGATGCGCGCTACGGTGCCCACGGCGCAGAGATCCTCGCGCTGCGGGTCTTCTTCGCCCGCGTCGATCTGGCAGACGAGAAACACGCGCTGCTGTTCGGCCAAGGCGCGCTCCAGTGAGGCCAGCGATTTCTTGCGCCCCACGTCGAAATGCAGCACCATATACGGAAACACCATCAGTCCGCGCAGGGGCAGCACGGGCCAGCGTTCGGTTTTCTTTTTCGGCAAAGCGAATTCCCTCCGGGTCTGTTTAAGAAATATACAGAATCATTATACTAAATCGGCCGCAGGTTTGCAACCGCCGGAAAATGCAGCGGGGCGCGCGGCGCGCTCCTGCGGCCAGAGGAGCGAAATGGCTTCCTCCAGCGTTTCCACCGGCGTCACCTCGACGCCGCAGCAAGCGAAGCGCTCCATCCAGTTCTCCTTGGGAATCAGCACGCGCGAAAGCCCTGCGCGCCGCGCCGCGTCGATTTTGACCGGCACGCCGCCTACGGGGCGAATCTCCCCCGCCACGCCGATTTCGCCCGTCACGGCCGTCGCGCCGTCCACGGCCTGCCCCGTCAGCGCGGAAAACGCGGCCAGCGCCATCGCCGCGCCCGCGGAAGGGCCGTCCACCGGCGCGCCGCCGGGAAAATGCACGTGCAGGTCTGTGCGCGAAAGGTCGAACCCGCGGCCGCGCAGCACGGTCAGCACGCTGTCCGCCGAGGCGCGCGCCATGCTTTTGCGGCGCAAGCGCCGCCCGCCGCCGTCCAGCTCTTCCTCCTCCACAATGCCCGTAATCATGCAGCGCCCCTCACCCGGCGCGGCTGCGGCTTCCACATCCAGCACGGCGCCCTGCTGCGCGCCGGACACGGCGAGCCCATGCACGCGCCCCACGAGTGGCTCCCGGCAGGCCAGCGCGCTGGAGCGCTGCGCATAGCGGCCGCAGTCGATGACCCATTCCACGTCGCCGCGCACAATGGCGTGACGGCCTTCCAGCTGCGCCGCGCCGGCGGCCATCTGCACCATGTTCACCGCGTCGCGCCCGCACTGGGCGTAGCGGCCGATCAGCGCCGCGTCGTCCGCAGCCATGGAAAAGCCCGTGCGTCCGGCCGCGCCGGAAGCAATCGCCGCGATTTCGTCCGCGTCGAGCGCGCGGAAATAGACCTCCATGCAGCGGCTGCGCAGCGCGGGCGGCAGGGACTCCGGGCCGCGCGTCGTCGCGCCGACGAGCCGGAAATCGGCGGGCATTCCGTTTTCAAAGATATCGCGGATATGGCGCGGCACGCTGCCGTCGCCGGGATTGTAGTACGCCGACTCAAAGCGTACCTTGCGATCTTCCAGCACCTTGAGCAGCTTGTTCATCTGAATCGGGGGTAGCTCGCCGATTTCGTCCAGAAACAGGATGCCGCCGTGCGCGCGCGTCACCGCGCCGGGCTTTGGCTGCGGCACGCCGCTGTTTCCCAGCGGCCCCGCGCCCTGATAGATCGGATCGTGTACGCTGCCAAGCAGCGGGTCGGCAATGGCGCGCTCGTCGAAGCGCACGCACGTCGCGTCCATTTCGATGAAGGGCGCGTCCGCGCGGAAGGGCGTTCCGGGCGAATGCTTTGCGCACTCCATCACCAGCCGCGCCGCGCAGGTTTTGCCCACGCCCGGCGGGCCGTAAATGATGACGTGCTGCGGGTTTGGCCCGCACAGAATCGCCTTGAGCGCGCGCACGCCTTCCTCCTGCCCGATGATTTCCTCAAACGTCTGCGGCCGTACGCGCTCCGAAAGCGGCTCGGAAAGCCGTATGGCGCGCATCCGCGCCAGCTTGTCCATTTCGGCGCGGCTGCCGCCCGGGCGCGCCGGCGCAGCGGGCGCCTCGCCCTTTTCTTTTTTTATGCGGTTCACCGCGTATACGGCGACGAGCATGCATACGCAGAGCTGGATGCAAATCAGAACAGCCATGCTTTCCCTCCTTTTTTGCATTAGGATGGAAAGCCGGCGCGCGCGTCATGCTGGAAAATAAAGGGAGCGAAGCGTATTTGTGTTTTCCGCGCAGGGCGCGGAAGAAAAGTCCTTGCATCCACAGGGCGAAACGTTTATAATTATTGCAAGAGAAACGCCATATTTTTTCTTTGGGAGGAATAAATTATGGAAAGCAGACTCATTGGCCAGTACCCCGTGATCGGCATCCGTCCCATCATCGACGGCCGCCGCGGCCCGCTGAAGGTTCGCGAAAGTCTCGAGGACCAGACCATGGGCATGGCGCTCGCCGCCAAGAAGCTCTATGAAGAAAACCTGCGCTATTCCAACGGCGAACCCGTGAAGGTGGTTATCGCCGATACGACCATTGGCCGCGTGGCGGAAAGCGCCGCCTGCGCCGACAAGTTCCGCCGCGAGGGCGTGGACATCACCCTGAGCGTAACGCCCTGCTGGTGCTACGGTTCGGAAACGATGGATCTTGACCGCAACACCATCAAGGCCGTCTGGGGTCTGAACGCCACCGAGCGCCCCGGCGCAGTGTATCTGGCCTCCGTGCTGGCGACTCATGCGCAGAAGGGCCTGCCTGCCTTCGGCATCTACGGCCACGACGTGCAGGACGCCGACGATCCGACCATCCCCGAGGATGTGAAGGAAAAGCTGCTTCGCTTCGGCCGCGCGGCCGTCGCCGTGGCGACCATGCGCGGAAAGAGCTATCTGCAGATCGGCTCCATCTGCATGGGCATCGGCGGCTCCATCATCGACCAGCAGTTCATGGAAGAATACCTGGGCCTGCGCGTTGAGTCCGTGGACGAGGTTGAAATTCTCCGCCGCATGGAAGAGGGCATCTATGACCACGAGGCCTATGAAAAGGCACTGGCATGGACGAAGGAGCACTGCAAGGAAGGCCGCGACGACAACCCCGAGTACGTCGATTTCCTGGGCGAGAAGCGCCGCATCAAGTTCACCGATGAAGAAAAGCAGAAGCAGTGGGAATTCACCATCAAGATGTACTGCATCATCAAGGATCTGATCCAGGGCAACGACAACCTGCCCGACGGCTTTGAAGAGGAGAAGGTCGGCCACAACGCCATCGCAGCCGGCTTCCAGGGTCAGCGTCAGTGGACCGACCATTGGCCCAACTGCGACTATCCCGAGGCGGTTCTCAACTCCTCCTTCGACTTCACCGGCAAGAAAGAGCCCATGGTCTTCGCCACCGAGAACGACGTTCTCAACGGTCTTGGCATGCTGTTCATGGAGCTTCTGACCAACCGCGCCCAGATCTTTGCCGACGTGCGTACCTACTGGTCGCCCGAGGCTACCAAGCGCGTCACCGGCTATGACTTCGAGGGCAAGGCCAAGGAAAACGGCGGCATCATCCATCTGCTGAACTCCGGCGCTGCCTGTCTGGACGCCTGCGGCGAATGCACCGACGAAAACGGCAACGCCATCATGAAGCGCTGGTGGGAAGTCACGGACGAGGACATCAAGAAGATGACCGACGCCACCGTCTGGTGCGAGGCCGGCTTCGACAACTTCCGCGGCGGCGGCTTCTCCAGCCACTTTGTCACCCGTGCGGAAATGCCCGCTACCATGATCCGTCTGAATCTGGTCAAGGGTCTTGGCCCCGTGCTGCAGATCGCTGAGGGCTGGACAGTCAAGCTGCCCGACGAGGTCACGGATACGCTCATGGAGCGCACCAACCCCACCTGGCCGTGCACCTGGTTCACCCCGCGCTGCGACGGCAAGGCCGGCAGCCCGTTCGAAAGCGCCTACTCGGTCATGCAGAACTGGGGCGCAAACCACGGCGCGATCTCCTATGGCCATATCGGCGCAGATCTCATCACGCTGTGCTCGATGCTGCGCATCCCCGTCTGCATGCACAACGTGCCCGATCAGGACGTCTTCCGTCCGGCGGCATGGAACGCCTTCGGCATGGACAAAGAGGGTCAGGACTACCGCGCCTGCGCCGCTTACGGCCCGATGTACAGAAACATCCGATAATTTCGGACAAAAACCGTGTGGCTGCTGCACTTTGTGCTAGGCAGTCCGAGATGATTGTGATATAATGTGAACAGGGCGGGCGTATGCCCGCCCTGTTTCGTCAGAAAGGAGAACATATTATGCTGAAGAATATCCCCCCCATTCTGTCCCCCGAACTGCTGAAGGTTCTGTGTGAGATGGGTCATGGCGACCGCATCTGCATCGGTGACGGCAACTTCCCCGGCGCGTCCATGGCGAAGCCCAACAACTGCGTGTTCCTCCGCGCCGACGGACACGGCGTCTGTGAACTGCTTGACGCCATTTTACAGGTCATCCCGCTGGATACCTATGTCGAGCACCCTGTCCAGATCATGGAGGTTGCCGCACAGGATCAGGGACTTGAGGTTCCCATCTGGAATGAATATAAAAAGATCGTCGCCAAGTATGACGACCGCGGTGAGGCCGCCTTTGGAAGCGTGGAACGTTTCGCGTTCTATGATGAGGCGCGTAAAACCTACTGCATTCTGCAAAGCGGCGAAACGGCGATCTATGCCAACATCATTTTGCAGAAAGGCGTCGTGAAATGATGCGAAATTTACTGGCCTTTGACCTTGGGGCGAGTAACGGCCGCGCGATTCTGGGACAGTTTGACGGCGAAAAGCTGACCATGCGCGAGC
>CAZKJW010000035.1:10113-20693 GCA_964553125.1 uncultured Oscillospiraceae bacterium | reverse complement strand
TTTTCCTCATACCCCTCCAGAAACGAATGCACGACGCCGTTTTGCTTATAGGAAATGACGGTGTTCAGGTTCACATTCTCCATGCTGCGGAAAATGTTGGCCTCGACGGCGGGGTTCACCTTCTTCAGCTCGGCGATCAGCCGCTTGATTTCCATGCGCTTGGACACCGACCGGCCGTCCGGCGCGCACGTGGCGCAGGTGTCGGTAAAGCGGCAGGCGCACTGAATGAAATGCAGATCGTTCGCGTCGCGCCATGCTTTGATGTCCGCTTCGCGGATCAGATACATCGGGCGGATCAGCTCCATGCCGGGGAAGTTCGTGCTGTGCAGCTTGGGCATCATCGTCTGCACCTGCGCGCCGTAGAGCATTCCCATGAGAATCGTCTCGATCACATCGTCGTAGTGGTGGCCCAGCGCAATCTTGTTGCAGCCCAGCTCTTTGGCCTTGCTGTAAAGATAGCCGCGCCGCATCCGCGCGCACAGATAGCAGGGGTTCTTCTCCTCGCCGTAGACGATATTGAAAATATCCGTCTCAAAAATCGTGATCGGGACGCCCATCAGCTTCGCGTTGTGCTCAATCGCGCGGCGGTTTGTTTCGTTGTAGCCCGGATCCATCACCACAAACGCCAGCTCGAACGGGAACTTGCGGTGGCGCTGCAACTCCTGAAACAGCTTCGCCATGAGCATGGAATCCTTCCCGCCGGAAATGCACACGGCAATCCTGTCGCCCTCCTGCACGAGGTCGTATGTGCGGATCGCCCGCGCAAACGCGGAAAACAGCCGCTTGTGGTAGGTGGTGCGGATGCTCTTTTCAATCTGCGCGCAGCGGTTCTCGTCCTGCTCGCGCTGCATCCGCCGCGCAAACCAGCCGGCATAACCCTCCGCAAGGCTCCACGCATCCACGCCCCGCCCGCGCAGTGCTTCGGCGACCTCCATGCTTTTCTGGCCGCGCGCGCAGCAAAGCACGACGCGTTTTCCGGCGCAGTGCGCCGGGATTTCCGTCTCCAGCCGCTCCGGCTCGACGACAATCGCCCCCGGCAGCGTGCCGTAGGCGGCGGCGTATGCGCCGCGCATATCGACAAGCAGCAGCGTCTGTGGATCAAGCGCAGCAAATTCCTCCTGCGTCAGTTCGATTCTTTCCGTCATGCGTGCAGCAGCTCCTTCCGGGGGATTGGCATGGCAAATTATATCCGTCCGGCTTTTGCGTGTCAATGGCGCTGCAAAAAGCCCGGCTCCGCTTTTTTGCGCGCCGGGCTTTGTTCTTTTTTTGCGGCAGCGCCGCTATTCCTCCTCCATCACGCCGGGAAACCATGCCGCCACTTCCTGCGCCTCGTTGACAAACGTGGGCTTCGCGTCCATGCCCTCCAGCGAGAAAGGCGTTCCTTCCACCTGAAGCTCCACGCGGTTCACGCCCGGATAGCGCGTGCAAGTGAGCATCATCGCGCGCAGCGCGCGTTTTCCGCCGTCCGACTGGCCGAGCACCTGCTCAAATTCCTTCGACAGGTTGATCACCGCCGCGCCGTCCTTCACCGTTACGCCAATGAGCGCGCAGTCGTCCGGGAACGCCCGCTCCAAGCCGCTGTCCTGCTTCGGGCCCTTGAGCAGCTCGAACACCGCCGTCTCCACGTCGGCTTCGCCCCACACCGTGCGCGTGACCGGCACGAGCAGCCGCCCGCCGTCGTCCGGGAAGTACAGCCGCACCGTTTCCGCGCCGGTCATATCGGCGGAAGCGTCCACGCTTTCCATGTTGATTCGGCCGCCGGTGTACACGCCGCCCACGGGCGTTCCGTGCGTGAGCGCGTCGCGCTTCTGCCCTGCAATGAGAAACTCCACGCTGTCCACCGTGTCAAAGCCTGTCAGCGTTTCCACCACGGCGTCCACCATCGCGGCCTCCTGCGCCGCGTCGGCGGCAGTGAGCGCCTCCGCGCTCAAGTTCACGCGGGCGCGGCCGCCCGAGATATCCAGTTCATACGTCGTGTTGGCGGGCGCGACGGTCAGCAGCCCCAGCGACGACGCTTCCACGTCGTTTGCGAGGCTGCTCGTCATCAGGCTGAGCGTCGCGCGGGCGATTCCCTCCTGCTGCGGCACTTCCATGGTCATCGGCACGAGATAGCCGTTGCCGTCCCGATAATACACGGTCGTCTGCTGCGTTGCGATTTTTTGCCCGACCGTTGTGTTTACCTCCTGCGCGGCCTCGGAATAGGGCACCTCCACCATCGGCACTTCCGCCCCTCTCGCCGCGAGAAAGAGCACGAGCGCCGCCGCGCTCCCGATCATCAGCCTCTCCAGATGCTCGCGCTTCAGCTTGAGCTTTACGGTCTTTATGCGCATCGAATCACTCCTTTTCATGAGGTTTCATATGATTCGCGCGCGCAAAAAATGCCTGAGAATCGCCCGGCCCGCGGAATTCCGCGCGGTTATTTCACGCGCACGGCGCGCGTCATATCGGCGGCGCCGCCCCGCACGGGCGCAAGAAACATTTCCTCCGGATAGCTTTCGACGTAGGGGAAGGTGTAGGTGATCCCTGCCACGCCCCAGCCCTGACAGCCGAAATAAACGTTATCGGCTTCGCCGAAATCGACGGGCACGCCCGCTCCGTCCACAAGCTCCACGGAATATATCCAGTCCTCCATCAGCTCCGAGCCGTCGTAGGGGAAAATCAGCGTGCCCTGCTCGTCGTACCAGCCTTCGCCGTTTTCGGCGATGAACGCTGCAAGCGAGTCAGGGTTGATCTTCACATCGAACGTCGCGTACATCTGAATGGGCGAGTAGGTCACTTCGCTGGCGACAATAGCGAAATCGCCCATGTCCTTCCACTCGTTGGGATGCGTCACGGTCACGCCGTTGCGGCTGGAGCAGTCGAGATAGAAAGTCACCATGCCTTTTTCCGGCTTTTCGTACAGCCAGTTCTCGCGATCGAGAAGCACCAGCGAATCAAGCGGCTGCCGCTCGCCGATGGGCAGCGAAATTTCATCGCGCTTTCCGCTGAGATACACGTCCTCCTGATCGAGGCACCACGTCTGATAGAACAGCAACTCGCCCGGCGCGTCGCCCGCTTCGCACCACTGCGAAGACCCGGCGGGCATATCGACGCTCTCGCCGTTGATCCACAGATGATCCACCCACCAGCCGAGATTGTCGCGCTCCATGGCGGGCATGGTTTCCTCCAAAAGATACCGCTCGCCCGTCTCCTCGTCGACCTCGCCCAGCAGCTCCGTCGCCGCGCGGTCGCGCACGCTGTAGACAAGATAGAGCGTCATGCCGTCGTAGGCGGCCTGTTTGATTTCAATGTCGCACTCGCCGTAGCTTTCCTTCGCAAGATCATATTGGATGAGCTGCCCGGCATTCTGCGGGTTGATGTTAAGCGCCACCTCAAAAACGTTTTTGCGCAATGAGCCGATTGCCAGCGCCGTCGCGCCCAGCAGAAGAATTGCCGCCAGCAGATAGGCAAGCCAGCGCTTTCCGGCGCGTCCTGCATGGCGCGCTACCGGAACGCTGCGCCGCTCAGCGCGCGCCGGCGCGGAAGAAGCCGCGTTCGTCTCCTCCGCCGCAATCGCCGCGAGCGCGTTTTTCATCGCCTGATCGAAACACGCGGGCATGGGCGGCACCGTTTTTTCAAGCGCTTGGCTGAAACGAGAATCCGTCATGCTCATTCCCTCCCTTCTTCGTCAAGGAATCGGCGCAGTTTTCTGCGCGCGTAAGTCATCCGCGATTTGACCGTTCCGGGCGGCAGGTCGAGCATCTCCGCAATTTCGCTCACCGTCGCGCCCTCCAGATAATACAGCACCGTCACAGCGCGCTGGCCGGCTGTCAGCCCGTCAACGGCCTCCCGGAGTGTTAAAGGGTCGTCCAGCTCCTCCTCGTAGGACGGATCCTCCGCATCCTCAAAGGATACGATTTGCCCCCGCCGCTTGCGGCGGAGCATATCATTGCAGACGTTCGTCAGAATCCGCGTCAGCCACGGCCGGAACGATTTGATGCTTCGCAGCGTGTCCCTGTGCTGCCATGCGCGCGCAAGCGCCTCCTGCACTGCGTCGGCGCAATCGTCGTTATCGCCGAGAATCGACCAGCTGACCCGCCAGAGCAGGCGCTGTATTTTCATGGCCTCGGCTGAAAATGTTGCGGCGTCCATATGTTCCCTCCCTCTGTGCTTAGCCAAGCCTTTTTTCGGGTCTCATAACATAAGTCGTTCTTCGCGTGCGAAAGGTTCAATCGGCGTAGCGCAAATCTGCGGGGAAAAGCGCGTTGACAGCGCGGCGCGGCGGAACTATAATCTGCGGCATGAAGCTGAAACCGTATGACCTGATTCTCATTGCGCTGTTCGCCGCGCTCATCGCGCTGTGCGCATGGATCACCATTCCCGCCGCCGTGCCCTTCACAATGCAGACGTTCGGGCTGTTTCTTGCGCTGCTGCTGCTCGGCGGCAGGCGCGGCGTGCTGTGCGTGACGGTCTATCTGCTGCTCGGCGCAGCGGGCGCGCCGGTGTTTTCCGGCTTTCGCGGCGGCGTTTCAGCGCTGGCAGGCGTCACCGGCGGCTACCTCGCTGGCTTTCTCGTCTCGGCGCTGCTGATGTGGGCGCTATCGGGCTTCGCCCGGAAAGGCCGTGCGGCGCTCGCCATCTCCATGGCGCTTTCGCTCGCCGCATGCTATGCGTTCGGCACGGCGTGGTTTGTCGCCGTATCGGCGCGCGAAGGTGCGGCAGCTTCCTTCCGCACGGCGCTCGCGGTCTGCGTGCTGCCGTATCTTCTCCCCGACGCGGCGAAGCTGTATCTCGCCTTTTTGCTCGCGCGGCAGCTGAAGCGGTTCATGAAGCCATAGTTCCATCATTATTATAGAAAAGCGCCGCATTTCCTCCGCCGCACGCACATCCTTCCTGCTGCAACAAAAAGGGCCGCCCCGCAGGGCGACCCTTTTTCATTTACAAGCGCGACGCGCTTTATTTCTTTTCCTTCGTGCCGAAGATCTGATTGACGATGATGCCGAGAATCAGCGCGGTGGCGATGGAGGTCAGCGTGATCGCGCCGAAGTTCAGCGTCAGGCCGCCGATGCCGGGCACGAGAATCGCGCAGACGGTGTAGAGGTTGTGGTTGTCGTTGAGGTCAACCGTCTGAACCATCTTCAGGCCGCTGACGGCGATGAAGCCGTAGAGCGCGATGCAGATGCCGCCGACGATGCAGGTGGGGATGGTGTTGACGAAGGCCACGAACGGCTCGAAGAAGCTGAGCACGATGCAGTACACACCCGCCAGCGCGATGGTGGACCAGGAAGCATTGCCGGTCAGGGCGACGCAGGCGACGGACTCGCCGTAGGTGGTGTTCGGGCAGCCGCCGAAGAAGGCGCCGATGATGGAGCCGACGCCGTCGCCGATGAGCGTGCGATGCAGGCCGGGGTCGGTGATCAGGTCGCGTTCGATGATGGAGCCAAGGTTCTTGTGGTCGGCGATGTGCTCGGCGAGCACGACGAAGGCGACAGGCGCGAAGAGGATGAAGATCTGCGCAACGTCGGCGAAGGTCTTGACGGTGTAGCTGTTGCCAGCCGCGTCGGTGGTGCCGCCGAAGATGCCGAGGAAGGTGAAGTCAGGCACTTTGAACAGGCCGATGCCCTTGAAGGGGGTGAAGTCGATGATCTTGAGCACTTCGCAGTCAAACGCCGCGCCGATGCCGGTGAGGATGGCGGCGAACACATACGCCACGCCCACGCCGATGATGAACGGAATCATGCGGATGCCCTTGCCGCCCTTGACGGAAACCCAGATGGTGGCGAAGAAGGCGACCATACCGACGAGCACGGCGACGAGGTTGTAGCTGCCGGAGGCAGTGTTGTTGAGGTTGTTGACAGCGCTGCCGCACAGGGAGAAGCCGATCAGCGCGACGGTGGGGCCGATGACGACGGGCGGCAGGAGCTTGTTGACCCAACCGGAGCCGGTCTTCTTCACGACGAGGGAGATGATCACGTAGACAAGGCCGGCAAACACCGCGCCGAGGAAGATGCCCAGATGGCCGAACACCGCCGCGCCGCACAGGGGCGTGATGAACGCGAAGGAGCTGCCGAGGAAGGCGGGGCTGCGGAACTTGGTGACCACGAGGTAGAACAGCGTGCCGGCGCCCGCTCCGAAGAGCGCGGCGGGCTGGCTCATCACGTTGTCAAGCCCGGCGCTGTTGGACAGGTTGACGAGCGTGGGCACGAGCAGCGTGGCGGCGATGATGGCCAGCAGCTGCTGGAACGCATACACGAGATTCTTCTTGATCGGGGGCTTTTCGTTTACGTTGTAGACGAGCTTCATGGAATTCCCTCCGTTTGGTAAGGATCAACCCAGCGCGCCCTCATCCGCAAAAAAACGCCTTATCCGGGCAGGATAAGGCGTGCAAAAGCGAACTCTATGTTTTCGCAACCTTCCTGGCCTCACGGGACCCGGTTAAAGGGTACGCATCTTCGGTTGTCGCGGGTATGTTATCACATCGGACGCGCGCTGTCAAGCGGGCTGCGGATATTTTTTTCGCCGCAGGGCGGCGAAGAAAAAACGCCCCTCTCCCGCCCCGTGCGAAACAAAAAAACTCCCGCGTCCGCATGTTGTCTTTCCTGCGCCGTCGTGGTAAAATGATACTACCAATGCGACAGAAAGGATCGGTACCATCATGAAAACCAAAGCTTTGCGGCTCTATGGCGTCAATGACCTGCGGCTGGAAGAGTTCGAGCTTCCGCCGATCAAGGACGACGAAATTCTGGTTGAGATCATTTCCGACAGCGTCTGCATGTCCACCTACAAGGCGGCCTCCCTTGGCCCGAACCACAAGCGCGTTCCCGACAACGTGGCCGAAAACCCGGTCATCGTCGGCCATGAATACGCCGGCAATATCGTAGAGGTCGGCAAGAATCATCAGCATAAATTCAAGCCCGGCATGAAGTTCGCCATTCAGCCCGCCCTCAACTACAAGGGCACGCTCTGGTCTCCGGGATACAGCTACCCCTACTGCGGCGGCGACATGACCTACAGCATCATGCCCGCTGAGGTGATGGAGTGCGGCTGCCTGCTCGACTATGAAGGCGACGCGTACTACAAGGCCAGCCTTGCCGAGCCGATGAGCTGCCTGATCGGCGGCGCGCACGCGAACTACCACACCCGCCCTGGCGTGTATACGCACGATATGGGCATCGTCGAAGGCGGCAAGGTCGCGCTGCTCGCCGGCGCGGGCCCGATGGGTCTCGGCCTGATCGCCTATCTGCTCAACTGCGATCGCCGTCCGTCGCTGTTCGTCGTGACCGACATCGACGACGAGCGCCTTGCGCGCGCCGAGCATCTCTTCCCCGTGGAAGAAGCCGCAAAGAAGGGCATCACGCTCAAATACGTCAACACTGGAAAGTGCGAGAACCCGGTGGACGAGCTCAAGAAAATCTCCGGCGGCGACGGCTACAACGACGTGTTCGTCTTTGCGCCGGTGCGCTCGGTCGTCGAACAGGGCGACGCGATTCTCGGCCGCGACGGCTGCCTGAACTTCTTCGCCGGCCCGACCGACAACAAGTTCTCCGCCATGTTCAACTTCTATGAAGTACACTATGGCAGCCACCACGTCGTCGGCACCAGCGGCGGCAACCTCGACGATATGCGCGAGTGCCTCGACATGACCGCCGCGCATCAGCTCGATCCGAGCGTGATGATCACGCACGTGGGCGGCATGAACGCCGCGCGCGAAACCATCCTCAACCTGCCGAAGATCCCCGGCGGCAAGAAGCTGATCTACACGCACGTCGATATGCCGCTGACGGCCATCGCCGATTTCGCCAAGGCCGGCGAGACCGACAAGCGCTTCGCCGACCTCGACGCCATCTGCAAGGCACACAAGGGTCTGTGGTGTACCGAAGCGGAAGAATACGTGCTGAAAAACTGGTAAGCCGCAAAGCCATTGCGCATCCGCGCCGCCCCTCCTTTCGCGGGAGGGGCGGCGCTTTTTTTCGTCGCCCGGCATATGCTGACAGGGAACGCTCCCCCGAAAGGAGTTCTTTTCATGTCGGATCTGTTTCATGCCGTCATCGGCGTTTTGATTCCCTTCTTCGGCACTGCGCTCGGCGCGGCGGCCGTGTTTTTTCTCCGGCGCAAGCCGGATGCGCGCCTGCATAAGGCGATGCTCGGCTTTGCCTCCGGCGTCATGCTCGCCGCTTCCGTGTGGTCGCTGCTGCTGCCGTCCATTGAGCTTGCGAGCGCGTCGGGCGTTCCCGCGTGGCTTCCCTCCGCGGGCGGCTTTCTTGCCGGCACGGGCGCAATGCTGCTGCTTGAACGGCTCACGCAGCGCCTCCAATCGGACGGCGTGCGCAGCCGCAGCCTGCGGCTTTCGCTCGCGGTCACGCTGCACAACATTCCCGAGGGCATGGCCGTGGGCGTGGCGCTTTCCGGAATGCTCTCCGGCGCCGCCGGAATTTCCGCCGCGCAGGCGCTGGCGCTCTGCGCCGGAATCGCCGTGCAGAACGTTCCCGAAGGCGCCATCATTTCCATGCCGCTCGATCTGGCGGGCTGCCCGCGCAGGCGTGCTTTTCTCTGCGGCGCGCTTTCCGGCGCGGTGGAGCCGCTGGCCGCCGCCGTCACCATTGCGCTGACCCATCTGGTCGCGCCCGCGCTGCCGGTAATTCTCGCGCTTGCCGCCGGCGCGATGGTTTTCGTCACCGTGGACGATCTCATTCCCGAAGCGCATTCGCGCGCGGGCACGCTCGGCGCGTCGCTCGGCTTTGCGCTGATGATGCTGCTCGACGTGGCGCTCGGCTGAATCGGCGGCATATATCAAAGCTGCTCGCGCCGCTTTTTTTGCTCTGCGCGCCCGCCTGTTTCTCGCGGGATACGCTTCCCTCAGAACGCTTTGCGGCGGCCGTTTTTCTTCGCGCCCTGCGCGAAAAAAAGTACCAAAAAACCTTTGACATGCACACCTGATAGGGCTATACTTTCTGCATCACAGACAATGGAGAAAAACTTATGCGTTCCAAAAAAACTGCCGCCGTGCAAAACGGAATCACCGAGGGCGTCATCTGGAAACAGCTTCTCAAGTTCTTCTTCCCCATCGTGCTGGGCACTTTTTTCCAGCAGCTGTACAACACCGTCGATGCGGTCGTCGTGGGCAATTTTGTCGGCAAGGAAGCGCTGGCCGCCGTCGGCGGCTCGACCGGCACGCTGATCAACCTGCTGGTCGGCTTCTTCGTCGGGCTTTCCAGCGGTGCAACCGTCATCATCTCGCAGTATTACGGCGCGAAGGACGCGGACGGCGTTTCGCGCAGCGTCCACACGGCCGTGGCGCTGTCGCTCGTCGGCGGCGTAGCGCTTTCCATTCTGGGGTATGTGTTCACGCCGCTCGGGCTGAGCATCATGAACACGCCGCCGGAGGTTACCGAGGGCGCGCAGACCTACATGCGCATCTACTTCCTCGGCGTGATTTTCGTTCTTTTCTACAATATCGGCTCGGGCATCCTGCGTGCCATCGGCGATTCGCGCCGACCGCTGTATGTGCTCATCGTCTGCTGCTTTTCCAACATCGTGCTCGACCTGCTGTTCGTCACAGTGTTCGGCATGGGCGTTGCGGGCGTCGCCATTGCGACGGTCATCACGGAGGGCATCAGCTGTGTCATTCTGCTGATCATGCTCATGCGCGCGAAGGGCAGCTACCGGCTGCAGCCCCGGAAAATCCGCCTCGACATGTCGCTCCTGCGCGACATCCTGCATATTGGCCTGCCGGCCGGCATTCAGTCGGTCATGTTCTCCGTGTCTAATGTGTTCATCCAGTCCAACATCAACGTTTTCGGCACAGACGTCATCGCCGGGTGGACGGCGTTTGGCAAAATCGACAGCCTGTTCTGGATGATCATGGATGCGTTCAGCATCTCCATCACCACCTTCACCGGGCAGAACATCGGCGCGCGCCGCCTCGACCGCGTCAAGCAGGGCATCCGCACGTGCGCCATCATGGCGTTCGGGTTCACGTTTGTGTTCTGTGGGCTGCTGTATCTCTCCGGCGATCGGATCATCCGCCTGTTCAACAGCGACCCCGGCGTCGTCGCAGCAGCAATGGAAATGATGCTGTGCGACTACCCGTATTTCTTCACCTACGTTTTGATCTGCGTGCTCAGCGGCGCGATGCGCGGCGCGGGCGACTCGCTATACCCGATGCTGATGGTTGCGGGCGGCATCTGCGTTTTCCGCATCATCTGGATCTCCATTGCCCACTCGCTCGGCGCGTACGTGACGGTCATGATTTACAGCTATCCCGCCAGCTGGACGTTCACGAGCGTGCTGTTCATTCTCTATTATCGGCGCGGCACATGGCTCGCGCACGCAAGGCGTCTTCAGGCGTAAAGCATCGCGTCCGTGCGGATTCACCCTCCGCGCGGACGTTTTCTTTTTTTATTTTATCACGGGCGCTTCGCGCCGGTTTGGGCTTGCGCGCGCGTGCAGGGGGCAGAACGGAATCCGCGGGAATCCGAAAAAAAGCAGTTCATCTGCAAGCAATATATACGTCCATGCTTTCACCGTTTGTTTCAAAGCAGGGAATCACTTTATTCTCAACAGGAACCAGCCCATTTGTTCTCATGAAATCATTCGACGTT
>CAZKJW010000035.1:0-10013 GCA_964553125.1 uncultured Oscillospiraceae bacterium | reverse complement strand
TTTATCTGCTCCGGAGATAATTCAGGAAAATCCCATCCGATCATTCCGGGGGCATCGCCATTTTCTTTGGCAAACTGTAATATTCTATCGATTGCATCCCCTTCAGGATTCGTGCTGAGCACCGTATATTCACCCATGTCTTCTTGAAAAAGGTTGTCGGGAGAGCAATTAAATATCTTGCAAAGCTCCATCCGCCTCCCATTTTGAGATTGGCCGACGGCTTGCATTCAATTTTTCTGCCAATAATTCTTGCGTCATGTATCCGCAGAGTTGGCGAATAAACGGCGCAACCGTTCGTTGCATCAAAAAGTATCCATTTATATTCAGCATATCCCGCCTCCCCGGCAGGGCTTTGCGCATTTTCCCTGCACCCCCGCACTGTCTTGCATAAAAAAAGCCCGCCATCGGCGAGCTTTTTGAAGATCGCGGCGCTTCGCATCGGAATTCTCCGGCGCGAAGCGCCCGTTTGTCTATTAGCCTTTTATTCGTTCACCAGCATGATTTTGCCGTGCACGCTGGCCGGGTCGTCATACTGGCGGAACGCTTCCCACGCCTGACTCATCGGGTAGGTGCGGTAGATGAACGCGGGGTCGAATTTCAGCTCGCCCGTCGCGAAATAGTGCGCCGTCAGCTTCCATTCCTTGCCCGGGAAGGGCGCGGAATAGCTCATCCAGCTGCCCGTAAGGAAGAACTCCTTGCGGTTCATGTTCTCCCACTGCTTCGGCGTGAAGGTGAGATCGGTGTGCGGCGTTCCGATGAACGTGACGTGCGATTTGTTGCCTGCGATATCGAAGCAGATGCGGTCCGTCACGGGACTGCCCGCCGTTTCAAATACGTGGTCATAGCCCGCGCCGTCCGTCAGCGCCATGGCTTTTTCCATCCAGCCTTCTTCAGTGGTGTTCACGGTTTCGTCCGCGCCCATGCGCTTTGCCAGCGCAAGACGGCTATCGTCCACATCGAACACAACCAGCCGCTTCGAGCCGAAAATCTTCGTCCACTGCGCCGTGAAAATGCCGATCGTTCCGCAGCCGACAACGGCCACATTGCCGCCGCCCTTGTAGGAGCCCTGCAGCACACCATGCAGCGCCACGGTGGAGGGCTCAAACATCGCCGCCTGCTCGTAGGGGATCGACGAATCGTACTTGACCGCGTTGATCTCGGGCATGACGATATACTCCGCGAAGCTGCCCTGCTCGCGGCTGCCGATAAAGCTGTAATGCTTGCAGAGCGCGTAGTTTCCCTGCATACAGTCGTTGCACTTCATGCAGGGCACCAGCGGCGCGCCGCTGACGGTGTCGCCCACCTTGAGGCTCGTCACGCCCTCGCCGACCTCAACAACGTCGCCGCTGAACTCATGGCCCAGCACGATCGGATAGAAATGCGCTCCATTGTGCAGCACGCGCGGCACGTCGCTGCCGCAAATGCCGGTGGCGCGTACATGCACCTTGACGCAGCCCGGCTTACACGACGGCGTTTCCCAGTCGTCATAGCGAAGGTCCCGGTTTCCATAAAGCACTGCCGCTTTCATGGTGATACCCCTTTCTTCAGTCCGTCCTTACGCCTTTCCATTGCTTCCGCACACGCGGATCAGCTCGCGAACGCGCTCCGTCACAGCCGCCCTCGCGGCGCCGAGATATTTCTTCGGGTCGAACGCGTTCGGGTTTTCGGCGATATACGCCTTGACGGCGTTTGTAAACGTGATGCGCAGATCGGTTGCGTAGTTCACCTTGCAGATGCCGCGCTCAATGCACGCGCGCACCGTTTCATCCGGCACGCCGCTCGTTCCGTGCAGCACCAGCGGCACGCCCATGCGCGCGGAAATCTCGCTCAGGCGCTCCAGATCGATCTTCGGCGTGCTCTTATAGACGCCGTGCGCCGTGCCGATCGCCGGGGCGAAGCTGTAAACGCCCGTGCGGCGGACGAATTCTTCCGCCTGCGCCGGGTCGGTGTAGGACATGCTCGCCTCGTGCAGATCTTCCTTGCCGCCGACCGTGCCAAGCTCCGCTTCCACGGGCGTGTCGCCGGCCATTTCCACCGTGCGGCGCGAAAGCGCCACATTCTCCTCGAAGGGAAGCAGCGAGCCGTCGATCATCACGGAGGTGTAGCCCTGCTTGACGCAGTATTCGGCCAGCTCGTAGGAGCTGCCGTGATCGAGGTGCAGCGCCACGGGAACACTCGCCGCGGCGGCCAGCCGGCTCGCCTGCCCCGCGAAGATCATCGCATCGGCGTATTTGAGCGTGCCGGGCGTCGTCTGAATGATGACGGGCGCGCGCTCCGCTTCGGCGGCGGCGACGATGGCCTGAACCATTTCCATATTTTCCGCGTTGAACGCGCCGATGGCATACTTGCCCTCGCGCGCCTTGGAAAGCATCTGTTTTGTATCGACGAACGCCATGTGTATCGTTCCTCCCTTTATGTTGTTATCAGCCCTCAGCGCAGAATCTCGCTGACGACGCGACCGTCCGTGTCCGGCATGTCGAAGCCGAGGGACGCGGCGACGGTCGGCGCGATATCAATGATGCGGGCTTCTTCCACCACTGCGCCCGCGCGGATGCCCGGCCCGAAAGCGAGCAGCGTCGGCTGCGGGCCCTTATCGGGGTGATAGCCGTGTGCGCCGTGCGCGAGCTTGTAGTCGCTCGTATCGACCCCACGGATGACCGGATCGCGCCAGTCGTTTCCGAAGGAATACATGCCGTTGGTTTCCAGCACGAAGCTGAAGCCGCCGGAAAGATGTTCTTCTTTTTCGGTTTCCTCAACGGTGTAAACGCGTTCAATGCCGTAAGCGCCTTCCTTGCGGGCGGCTTCGAGCACGTCGCGCGTCTCCTGCCAGACGGCCTTATCCTCCGGGTTCTTCAGCCACACCTGGCACGAAGCGCCCGTGGACTTGCACATCGCGCGGAAATCCTTCACCGAGCCGTCAGGCGCGACGTCGATGAGCCCCGCGCGCCGCAGCAGCACGTTAGGATGCACGTTGCCGCGCACGTCGATTTGGCCATGGTCGCTCACGACGAACACGTTCGTCTGATCGCGGATTCCCGCGAGATCCAGCGCCTGCAGGATATCGCTCAGCCACAGGTCGCATTCGTGCAGGCCGTGAATGGCCTTTGCGGAGAACACGCCCGCCTCATGGCGATAGCCGTCCACATTGCCCGGATGCATCATCAGCAGGTTCGGCTGGAAGCGGCGGATGATGTCGCACGCGCAGCCGTTGATGAACTCGTCGCCCCACGGATGCTTGCGCTCGTGGCCGCGCACGAAATGGATGTTGTTGCGAATAACTTCCATCGTCGCTTCCCGCGCACCGGCGTCGGCGAAGCATTCCGAGCTATCCTGCGTGGCGTCCTGCGGCCAATACTCATCCACCAGCCAGTCGACATGCGGATGTTTTCCGGTGACCGGCCAGAAAACCGAAGCGGTCGTCAGGCCGTGTTCCTTTGCGCGGTCGAAAATATCAGGCACACGCACGATGTCGTTGAAGTGTTCCCACTTCGAGGACACTTCGCCCAGAATCGTCTGCTCGTTGTTGAGCACGCCATGGCGATCCGGATAGCAGCCGGTGCGCATGGACGTATGACAGGGATAGGTGATCGTCGGGTAGATCGAGCGGTTGCGGCGGATGATGGCGGCCTGATCCCAGATAGAACCGAAGGCCGGCAGCTCGCGCAGCACGGCAAGATCTTCATAGATCATTGCGTCTTCACTGATAACGACGGCATATTTCGCCATGCTCATTGAATCTCGCTCCCTTCGCGCTGTTTATTTGATTCCGCTGTAAGCGAATGCGCGCACAATGCGCTTATGGAACAGCGCATAGATGATGATGATCGGAACGACCAGAATGACGTTGCCGGCCATGATGATCTCCCAGTCGTAAGCGCCTTCCACGTCGCGCAGGGCGGCAATGCCCATGGTGAGCGGATACACATCTGAGCTGGAAGCCATGATGAAGGGCCAGAAATAATCGTTCCACGTGCTGATGAAGCTCAGCATGAGAATGGAGACCAGCGTGGGCTTGCCCATCGGCAGCATAACCTTGGTGAGAATCTGGAACTCGGACGCCTTGTCCAGACGCGCCGATTCAAGCAGCTCGTCGGGGATCTGCATGAAATTCTGCCTCAGCAGGAAAATGCCGAACGCATTCGCCGCGTGTGGAATGATCTGCGGCAGCAGCGTGTTGAGCCAGCCGAGCGAGGACATCATGTTGAAGATGGAAATGAACGTAACCTGCTGCGGAATCATGAAGGCAACCATGACGATTGCAAACAGGAAGCCGCGGCCCTTGAACTGGAACTTTGCAAACGCATAGGACGCAGGAACCATGACCAGCGTCTGAAGAACCAGCGTTCCGACGCTGACGACGACGCTGTTTTTTAGATACGTCAGATAAGGGCCGGATTCCCAGACTTTCTTGAAGTTGATCCACTGGAAGGACTCCGGCCAGAGAGACGGCGGGAACGCAATCGTCTCCTGATATGTCTTAAAGCCGGTGACGATCATCCAATAGAACGGGAAAATGAAGATGACAATCAACAACAGCTTCAGCAGCGCGCTGAGAATGGAACCAAGCGTAATTTTCTGTTTCATGTGCTGTCACTCTCCTTCCCTTTTTATTGGTAATGAACGCGCTTGGAGAGAATGCGGAAATACGCAATCGTCACCACGCCGATCATCAGCATCAGCACAACGGCCGCAGAGAACGCATAGCCAACCTTGCCCTGAAGCACAAAGGCCTGCTTGTAGATGTAATACACCAGCACCTGCGTGGACGTTCCGGGGCCGCCGTGCGTCATGACGCGAATCGTATCGAAAACGCGGAAGGAGCCGGTCGTCGCAGTAATGAGCAGCATGAACATCTGCGGAGAAATCATCGGCAGCGTAATCTTGGAGAACTTCTTCCAGCTGCTTGCCTTGTCCAGCTCCGCCGCCTCATACAGCTCGGCAGGCACGTTCTGAATGGCCGCGTAGATAAGCATCGTGTTATAGCCGATCGCCTTCCACAGCGCCACGATGATGACCGACATCATCGCCGTATCCGAGCTGTCAATCCATTTCAGGGAGGGCAGCCCGAAGAAATTCAGCACCATGTTGAGCAATCCGTTATCCTTGTTCATAATCCATGCCCACACCATCGCGACGGAAAGTAGCGCGATAACGTGCGGCATGAACATGACATTGCGCGTAAGGTTGTTGAGAAAGGTGTTCTTGGAAAGCCACACTGCAAACAGCGTGGAAAGCGACAGGCCGAGTCCCACGACAAATATCGCATACGTCAGCGTATGAATGATGGCGTCCTGGAACTCCTTGCGCTTGAAGTTATAGGCGTAGTTGCTCCATCCGACCCACGTCGGCTCGGTAATCATGTTCCATTTCTGGAAGGAACGGACGATTACGTCAATGAGCGGATAGACCACGAACACGCTCAGAAAAAACATTGCCGGCAGAATGTATACGTAAGGGCGCGCCTTTTCCCACGGCGTCTGCTGGCCGGCCACACATGCAATTTCTCTTTTTTTCATATGGCCCTCACAGTCTCTGCATCCATGCGTCGTAACGCGCGTCGTCAGCGCGCACGCGCTGTTCGTTCTCGTCGAAAAGCAGAATGTTTTCTTTTCTCACGCCGATATGCACATCGCTGCCCTGCGCGAAGGTATCGTCAAGGCTCTTAACCATGATGGAGTTTCCTTCGTAGCGCACCTGATAAATCGTCTCGGAACCGAGCATTTCCTTGGTGACGATGGTACCCCTGCGGGTGTAGAAGAAATTGGACGGCTCGTTGGTGACGTGCACCTTCTCGGGGCGGAAGCCGTAGCAGGCCTTGCTCTCGCCGAAGTTGATGACGTTCATCTGCGGAGAACCGATAAACTGCGCGGTGAAGAGGTTGTCCGGGTCGTGGTAAATCTTGCTCGGATTGGCTTCCTGCTGAATGACGCCCCCGTTCATGAGAACAATCTTTGTTCCCATGGACATGGCCTCCGTCTGGTCGTGCGTGACATAGACGAAGGTCGTCTTGAGCTGGTTGTGCAGCTCGATCAGTTCCGTGCGCATCCCGACGCGCAGCTTCGCGTCCAGGTTAGAAAGCGGTTCGTCCATGAGGAACACCTTGGGCTTTTTGACCATTGCGCGCGCCAGCGCAATGCGCTGTCTCTGGCCGCCCGAAAGCGTGCCCGGCTTGCGGTTGAGCAGCTCGCCAATGCCGACAATCTCGGAAATTTCACGCACAAGGCGTTCGCGCTCGTTCTTGGGCACCTTGTTGTTCTTCAGACCGAACTCGATGTTCTCGCGCACAGTCATCGTGGGATAAATTGCATAGTTCTGGAAAACCATGGCAACGTCGCGCTCTGCCGGCGGCAGACCGGAAATGTCCTTGCCGTCCAGATAGACCTTGCCGGAAGTCTGGGGGCCAATGCCCGCGATGATGCGCAGAAGCGTCGTCTTTCCGCATCCGGAAGGGCCGATCATTACGGTGAAAGAGCCGTCCTCGATCGACAGGTTCAGCCGGTCAAGAATCACTTTGTCACCAAATTTTTTCGTGATGTTTTCAAATCTGATTTCCGCCATGTTTTTCTCCTTCCTTCGCGGCTCTCATCATCGCGGCGTTCAAACGCCCGCCGTGAAGAATTCATAATTTGCAACGGGCAGGGAACCCGCATAAGCGCGCTCCCTGCCCATGAGGTGAAACCTATTCTCTGCGATTATTCGTAGCTTTCCACGATGCCGTTGGGCAGCACGGATTCCATGATCGCCTTGAGTTCTTCCAGCTCGTCTTCGACGCTGATGTTGTCAGAGGCAAAGGCTTCCAGAGAGGAAACAACTTCGTTGTCGATCTCGGACATGTAGGGGGAGACGTGGGTTTCGTTCAGATACGCCATCTGGTCGAACGCCACGCGGGCCTTCGGGTTCTCGGCCCAAGCGGTCTGGACGCGCTCGTCGTTTTCAACGCCGACGTGAGAGAGCACGTAGCCGGTCTTGAGGGAGTGGAAGATGTTCGCTTCGGTGCTGGTCATGTACTTGATGAATTCCCAGCCGGCCGCGGTTTCTTCTTCGCTCTTGTTGCTGGCGAGCATCAGGTTGGAGCCGCCGGTGTAGACGCGACGATAGATGCTGCCATCCTCCTGCAGCTTGCCGGGCAGCATGTCGACGCCCAGTTCAAACACGCCTTCGGACTTGGTGATCGCGCCGCCGAGGTTGCCGGAGGAGTAGAAGCAGAAGGGCAGGTTGCCCGCCATGAAGTCTTCCCAGAAGCCGCCGGTGGTCAGGGAAGGCACTTCGTACCAGCCCTTGTCGATGGTTTCACGCCAGATGGACAGAGCCTTTTCCCAACCATTGTTGAGGTTCATGGTGGCGCCGAGGCCGTCCTTGCTGAAGTATTCGCCGCCGCCCCAGACGGTGATGTAGTAGGTGAAGTAGCCGCCGGCGATCGGATGACCATAAGCGGGCTTGCCGGTCTTCTCATACCATTTCTCGCAGATTTCCAGCATTTCTTCCCAGCTCTGCGGCATGCCGTAGCCCAGTTCGCCGAGCAGATCCATGTTGCCGTACATGATCTGGGTGGAACGGCCATAGGGGAAGGACCAGACGTTGCCTTCGGTGTCCGTGCTGAACACGAGGAAGGCGGGAACGAACTGACCGATGTCGTAGTCAGGATCGTTCTTGGCGGCGTAGTCGCTCAGGCTGACCATCGTGCCGTACTGCATTTCGTTGAGGGACATGCAGGCGTCGATGATGGAGACCGTCGGGTTCTCGCCGGACTTGAAGGAGACGTTGTACTTGGACAGGATCTCGGCGTAGTTGCCGATATACTGCTCGGTCACGTGGATCTTGCCTTCATGCAGGGCGTTGAATTCGTTAACGAGGGTGG
This sequence comes from uncultured Oscillospiraceae bacterium, assembly GCA_964553125.1. GTDB lineage: Bacteria > Bacillota > Clostridia > Christensenellales > Aristaeellaceae > Aphodomonas. The sequence continues at coordinate 2,155 of CAZKJW010000035.1, read as the reverse complement.
TGAGGGCTTCGTAGTTGGCGCCGGAACCCCAGGCATGCCAGAAGCTGACTTCAACGGGTTCTTCAGCGGACGCGATGGTCACCATGGACAGGCAAAGCGCCAGCGCAAGAATCATGGCAAAAAACTTTTTCATGTTTTTTCCTCCCAATATTTTGTGTTGTTATTTTGAATGGACGTCGGCCTGAAACGCAGTTCCCTCCTTTCGCCATTTTGGGCGGCCGACTTTATCCAATCGATTCGATTTCAAAATCCGTCCACGGAACATTGACGGGTTTCTTCTCCACGATGATTTCGTAGATGTGCTGAAGCAGCGGGAAATCCTTCGCGTTCAGCTCGCCCGCGGCGATTTTTTTCTGGACGGCTCTCGCCGAACGGGTCGCGATGACGATCGATTCCAGCGTCACGCCCTGGAGCTCGTCCATCGCCTCGTCGAAGGTCAGGCCGCGTCCGAGCAGCGTGCCGATCTTGCGGGTGCGTCCGCCGTAAACCGTCACGTACAGGTCGCCGATGCCCAGCATCAGGCTCTCCTCGCGCGCGCCCATCCACGACAGCAGCTTCTTCATTTCCTTCGCGCTCTGTCCAAACAGCGCGGCCTGCGAGTTGAAGTGCAGCGCGCCGATTTTGCCGTCGCGCTTCTCGGCAAGGCCCACGGCGAGCGTCACGCCCAGCGCGTAGGCGTTCTTCATGGCGACGGCGGCTTCCACGCCGATCACGTCGTTGGAAATGCTCACGTGGTAGTAGTCCGTTTCAAACATGGCGCGGATCTTGCGCAGCAGATCCATATCCTCGCCGCAGAAGGTGACCTCGGTGTAGTCCAGATCGGCCAGCTCATAGCTGGTGCAGGGGCCGCCCACGGCGTTGAGCTTCAGCCCGCGGTGGCCGGACTTCTCCTCGAACAGCTCGGGGTATACGTGCAGGTTGCCCTGCTCGTCGTCCATCATGCCCTTGGTTACGGTGAGAATCGGCAGCGCCGGGTCAACGACCTTCAGCACGTTCTCGCAGAACCAGTCCACGCCGAAGGAGCTGACGCCGCCCACCATCAGATCGGCGCCTTCCAGCGCCTCCTGCATCTGCTCAAACTGATAATATTTGTAGGAGTCGGGCAGCTTGCGCTTCATGGTCAGGTGCATACCGGTTTCGCGCGCGTGCTCGATAATTTCACGGTCCAGCGGCGTGCCCACAAGGCGAACCTCGTGGCCGTTATGCGCGGCAGGAATGCCGATCGCGCTGCCCATCATGCCTGCGCCGACGATTGTGATAATGCTCATGAAAACTCCTCCCGAAAACCGTTGAATGTTACTTGTTTACAAAACTCGGTTTGTTTATTATAATTTTACGGTATCTCTGAACCAATGTCAACACGTGATCGTTTTAATGATAAAAAATCTATCCAATGCGCGAAACGATCACAAATAGGTTTCAAACGTTCACATTTTGTGAATTATTTACTTTTTTGTTCGGGAGTGATCGAAATGCTTAAATCTGAGAGAATGGATTCCATCATGGAGATTCTGCACAATAAAAAGCACGCTACCGTTGACTATCTTGCCGAACATGTATACGCCAGCAAAGTCACTATCCGCAGGGATCTGAAAAAAATGGAGGATCTTGGGCTTGTCGTCCGCAGCTACGGCGGCGTCACGCTGATTGACACGGACAACAAGTCCGTTCCGCTCGTTCTGCGCGAACGCGACAGAAGCTCCGTCAAGGACAAAATCGCGCGGCAGGCGGTCGCCATGATCGCCGACGGCAGCACCATCATCATGGATGGCTCCTCCACAGTGCTGCGCATCGTCAGCTATCTGCGCGACGAGCAGAACATCACCGTCATCACCAACAGCCTGCGCGCCGCAACCGAGCTTTGCGAGAAACGCATCAAGGTCTACTGCACGGGCGGGATGCTCGTCCCCGAAGCGCTCGTATGCGTGGGCGATTACTCCGCGAACATGCTGCAAAACATGACGGCGGATCTCATGTTCTTCTCCTCGCAGGGGCTGTCCGCCGATGGAAACATCTGCGATTTTTCCGAAAACGAAACGCACCAGCGCCGCCTGATGCTGCGCCATGCGCGCAAAAAATACTTTCTCTGCGACAGCACGAAGCTCGGCAAGTCCTTCCTTTTCACCGTCTGCAACGTCTCCGAAATCGACGGCGT
>CAZKJW010000034.1:9573-21034 GCA_964553125.1 uncultured Oscillospiraceae bacterium | reverse complement strand
TGGAGCATAGGGGAGTCGAACCCCTGACCTCCACAATGCCATTGTGGCGCGCTACCAACTGCGCTAATGCCCCATGCAGTGTGTTCACATCCTGCGAACAGGATATATAATACCACACTCCTGCCGATTTGTAAATAGCGTTTTGCAAATTTTTTTGAATTTTTTCGCGCGGAGATTCGCAGCGCCCTCCCCTGCTTTTCCGCATTGATGAAACGCCTGCGGATGTGCTACAATAATACAATGCGAAAGGGGGCCTTTTTCATGAACCGACTGTTTGTTGCAATTGACGGCAACAGCCTGATGCACCGCGCGTTTCACGCCATCGCCGAGCTGGACGACGGCGGCGGCAATCCGACAAACGCCATCTACGGCTTTGCAGGGATGCTGCTCAAGGTGCTTCGGGAGTACGAGCCGAGCCACCTTGCCGTGGCGTTCGACATGCACGGCCCCACGTTTCGCCATCTGGCGTATGACGCCTACAAAGGCACGCGCAAGCCGACGGATGAAAAGCTGCGCCCGCAGTTTCCGCGCGTGAAGGAGCTGCTGCGCGCCATGGGCGCGACGGTGATTGAAACGCCGTCGTTTGAGGCGGACGATATTCTCGGCACGCTCGCGCACATGTGCGAGGAGGCGGGTATGCCCGCGATGATCGTCACCGGCGACCGCGACGCCCTGCAGCTGGTGACGGAGAACACGCACGTGCTCTACACCCGCCGCGGCATCAGCGATACGGTTGAGTTCGACCCGGCGGCCGTGCTTTCGCAATACGGCGTGACGCCCGCGCAGGTGCCCGACCTCAAGGGCCTCATGGGCGACGCGTCCGACAACATCCCCGGCGTGCCCGGCGTGGGCGAAAAGACCGCGCTGAAGCTGCTGGGCGAATACGGCAGCGTGGAGGGCGTTCTGGAGCACGCCGCGGAGCAGAAGGGCAAGCTGCGCGAGCGGCTGGAAACCGGGCGCGAAAGCGCCGAAAAATCAAAATGGCTCGCCACGATCAGCCGGGAAGCGCCGCTGACCGTTTCGCTGGACGAATGCCTGCTGGGCGATCTGTCCGGCGCAAAGCCGGCGTTTGAGGCGCTGGGCTTCCGTTCGCTGGAGGGGCGGCTGGAATCGGTGGCCGCTTCGCGGCGGGGAGACGCGCCCGCCGAAGCGCCCGCGCCCGTGGAAACGATTGACTTCGGCGAGGAAACGCCGCTGCACACGGCGGAGGAAATCGCCGCGTGGATTGATGGCGTGGACGAATGCGCGCTACACGCGGGCGAGAGCGTCACGCTGGCGTGCCGCAGGGGTTGCGCGCGCATCACGCTGGGCGGCGATCTGCTCGCGCCCGGCATGAGCGTGGAGGATGTATATGCCGCGCTCGCGCCGCTTTTCCGCAAGGCGGGCTGCCTGCGCCTCTGGGGCGCAAAGGCGCTGCTGCGCTCGCTCGACGCGCTCGGCTTCTCCTTTGAAGCAAGCTGCGTGCGCGACGACGCGCTGCTCGCCGACTGGCTGCTCGATCCGCTCAAAAGCGCGAAGGAGCGCCGCTTTGACGGCGACGCGGCGGCGCTGTGGCGGCTGTGCGACGCGCATAACGCCGCGCTGGAAGCGGAGGGCATGACGGCGCTTTACCGCGAAATGGAGCTGCCGCTGATGGGCGTGCTTTTGTCCATGGAGCGCGAGGGCGTGATGGTGGACCGCGATTTTCTTCAGGAGATGGGCGTGGAGCTGAGCGCCGCAGAGGCGCGGCTGCGCGATGAAATCATCGAATGCACCGGCGGCGTGCCGTTCAACCTCAATAGCCCCAAGCAGCTGGGCGAGGTGCTCTTTGAGCGGCTCGCGCTGCCGTCCGGGCGCAAGACGAGCCGCGGCTGGTCCACCGATGCGGACACGCTTGAAGCGCTGCGCGGCCTGCATCCGGCGATTGAAAAGCTGCTGGAATACCGCCGCGTGACGAAGTTGAACGCGACCTACATCGTCGGGCTGACCGAGAAGATCGACCGGGACGGGCGCGTGCGCTCGCTGTTTGACCAGACCGCGACGGTGACGGGCCGGCTTTCGTCGAACGAGCCGAACCTGCAGAATATTCCCGTGCGCACGGAGGAAGGGCGAAAGATCCGCCGCGCGTTTGTTGCGCGTCCCGGCTGGCTGCTGGCGGACGCGGACTATTCGCAGATTGAGCTGCGCATCCTCGCCCACCTTTCGGGCGATGAAAACATGATCGACGCGTTCGTCAAGGGGCAGGATATTCACGCCCGCACGGCGGCGGAGGTGTACGGCGTGCCGCTCGACGAGGTTACGCCGCAGATGCGCTCGGCGTCGAAGGCCGTCAATTTCGGCATTGTCTACGGCATCAGCGATTTCGGGCTGGCGCGCAATATCGGCGTCAGCCGCAAGGAGGCCGCCGCGTTCATTGAGCGGTATTTTGCGCGCTATCCCGGCGTAAAACGGTTTATGGACGCAGCCGTTGCCGACGGCAAGGCGCTCGGTTGCGCGCGCACGATGTTCGGCCGGCGCAGGCCGCTGCCGGAATTGCAAAGCGCCAACTACAACGTCCGCTCCTTCGGCGAGCGCGCGGCGATGAACACGCCCGTGCAGGGCGCGGCGGCGGATATCATCAAGCTGGCGATGGCGCGGGTTCATCAGGCGCTTTGCGCCGAAAAAATGCGCGCGCGGCTCATCCTTCAGGTACACGACGAGCTGATCGTCGAGTGTCCGCCGGAGGAGGCAGAGCGCGTCCGCGCGATTCTCACGGACTGCATGGAGAATGTCGTCCGGCTGCGCGTGCCGCTGGTGGCCGACGCGCATTGCGCCGAAAGCTGGTTCGATGCGAAATAGCGCAGGGATTCGGCCTGCTGGTTCGTTTATTTTTCACGGGAGAGACGGAAAAAGATGCTGATTATCGGTCTGACGGGTGGAATCGCCTGCGGCAAAACGACGGCGGCGGCGGCGCTCGGCGCGCTGGGCGCGCCCATATTCGATGCGGACGCGGTTTCGCATGCGCTGACGGACGAGGGCGGCGCGGCGGCGGCGGACGTGCTGGCGCGCTTTGGCACGCTCGATCGCAGGGAGATTGCGAAGGCGGCGTTCTCCGATCCGGCTGCGCTCGCCGATCTGAACGCCATTGTGCATCCGCGCGTGAACGCCGCGCTGGAGGAATTCCTGCGCGAAAGCCGCGCGGGCGGCGCGCCCGTGTGCGTGCTGGATGTGCCGCTGCTGTTTGAGTGCGGCATGGAGCGGCTCTGCGACGAGACATGGGTGGTTTCCGTGCCGCAGGAGGTGCAGCTTGCCCGCGTGATCGCGCGGGACGGCGCAACGCGCGAGGCAGCGCTGGCCCGCATCGCCGCGCAGATGCCCATGGAGGAAAAACGCCGCCGCGCAGATGTTGTGATCGACACCTCCGGCCCGAAAGAAGAAACGCGCAGGCGCGTCGTCGCGCTGTATGCGAAGGCGCGGGAAAGGGCGCTGCGATGACGGCGATACGCACGCGCCGCCCGGCGCGCAGAAAACGCCGCCGCCCGCTGCGCAGGCTTGCCCTGCTGGCGCTGGCCGTGACGCTGTGTCTGCTGTTTGGGCGGCCGCTTCTGGAAAGGGTGAAGTATAAGCTGGAGTACCGCAGCCAGATTGAGCGCTACGCCGCCGAGCAGGCGGTTGATCCGGCGCTTGTGGCTTCGATGGTCTACAACGAAAGCCGCTTCAACCCGTCCGCCGTGTCTCATGCGGGCGCGCGCGGGCTGATGCAGATCATGCCGGAAACGGGCGAATGGCTTGCCGGAAAATTCGGCGAGGCGGGGAGCTTCTCGCCGGAGCGGCTTTTTGACGTGAACACAAACCTGCGCTACGGCTGCTGGTATCTGGGGTATCTCGCGCGTTCGTTTGACGGCGACGTCGTGAAAATGGCGGCGGGATATCACGCGGGGCAGGGGCGCGTGGCGCAATGGCTGGAGGATCCGGACATCTCCCCGGACGGGCGGACGCTGCCCGTGGAGAAAATCCCGTATCCCGACACAAGGCAATATGTGGAAAGGGTGGTGAAAGCACATGCGATTTACCGGAAACTCTACTGGGAGAATTAGAATCCTCACGCTTGCGCTGATTCTGGCGCTTTTGACGCCGCTGTGCGGCTTTGCCTCTCAGACCGCCGCCGTGCCCACCTATATGCGCGTGGGCATGGTGATCCCTGAAACCGAGACGCTGCACCCGCTCACGGTGATGAACCGCGATCTTGTTTCCGTGCTGGATCTGGTCTATGAAAGCCTCGTCGAGCTGAACGACGATCAGGAGCCGGTGCCCTCGCTGGCGGAATCGTGGGAGGTGCAAAACGGCGGCAAGACGTGGATTTTCCATATCCGCGACGGCGTGTATTTTCACGACGGCCGCAAGCTGACCGCCTACGACGTGAAGGCGTCCATGGACGTCATCAAGCAGTTGGCGCAGAGCGGCAACGCCGACAACGAGAAGGGGCTTTACTGGCTCATGGTCGGCAACGACACGATTTCCGGCGTGCTGACAAGCTGGGAGGCAGAGGACGAGCTGACGCTGCGCGTGCAGACCAGCCGCCCCTACTACGGCGTGCTCTACGCGATGACGTTCCCTATCGTTCAGGCGCAGAGCGCCTATGACGAAAACCCGCCCGGAACCGGCCCTTACCGCGTGGACTACTACACCCCCGGCGAAACGCTCGCTCTGACCGCCAACCTGAACTGGTGGGGGCAGACGCCGTATGTGTCCTCCATCGACGCGATCTGCTATCAGACCGACGAGGCGGCGCTTCAGGCGTTTGAAGATGAGGAAATCGATATCCTTGCCACACGCTCCACCACGGCGGTGCGCTATCGCGGCGTGGTGTCCAACCGCATCAACTCCTACGACTACGGCACGCGCCAGCTGGAGTGCCTGATGATCAATAACGGCGTTTCGCGACTGAGCGACCAGCGGATGCGCCGCGCGATTATGAGCGCCATTAACAAAAGCCGCCTTGTCACGAGCGTGTATCAGGGCATCGTCACCACGACGGACACCCTGCAGGTTCCCGGCACGTGGCTTTATAACGACCCGGAGCGCCTTTCCGACGGCTACCGCTACGGCTATGACCCCGATCGCGCCAACGCGCTTCTGGACGAGCTGGGCTGGGACGAATACGACGACAAGGGCTATCGCTGCAGGATGACCGACAGCGGCAAGCAGACGCTGACGTTCCGCCTGAACTACTACAACGAGTCCGGCAACGCACTGCGCAAGGAGGCCGCGCTGGAGATTCAGACGATGCTCAAGGCCGTCGGCATCAAGACGACCGTTTCGGCCTATTCGTTTGAAAACGGGCAGGCCAAGCTCAAGAGCGGAGACTATGACCTTTTTCTCTGCGCCTTCAATTTCGACGTGACGCCCGACCCGACGTTCTGCCTGCTTTCCAACGGCTATGGCAACTACGCGCGCTATCGCTCCAACGAGATGGGCAGCCTGCTTTCCGCGCTGCGCAAGGCGCCCAGCCTTCAGCTTGACGAGGAGGGCAACGAAACGACGCCCATCCTGACGCTGCTCAAGAACAAATTCCAAGAGGACTGGTACGCCATTCAGGAGCAGATGGCCGAGGACGGCCCGTTCATGCCGCTGTATTGGCGCAACGGCGTTGTGCTCACGCGATATCCGTACAGCTCTGTGCGCGATATTCGCGAGTATGAATTGCTCAACTCCATTGAATCCTACCGGTAATCGGTGGTAAAATAGAAATCACAAAGGACGAGGGAGGGCATTTTCATGGGATACCGCGAAGGTTACGAAAAGTGGCTGAAAGAATTTGCTTCCGACAAAAAAACCGTGGACGAGCTTCTCGCCATTGCGGGCGATGAAAAGGAGATCGAGGATCGCTTCTACACCGGTCTCTCCTTTGGCACCGCCGGAATGCGCGGCGTGCTGGGCGCGGGCGAAAACCGCATGAACGTTTACACCGTCCGGCGCGCGACGCGCGGGCTGGCCGATTATATCAACCGCCTGCCGGGCGCTGCGGAGCGCGGGGTGGTTATCGCTTATGATTCCCGGCGCATGAGCGCCGAATTCGCCAAAGAGACCGCGCTGGTGCTGGCGAAGAACGGCGTGAAGGCGAAGCTGTTCCCGTCGCTGCGGCCGGTGCCCGTGCTGTCGTTCTCGGTGCGCTATATGCAGGCGATTGCGGGCGTGGTCATCACGGCCAGCCACAACCCGCCGCAGTATAACGGCTATAAGGTCTATTGGGAGGACGGCGCGCAGATGCCGCCCGAGCGCGCCGACGAGGTGCTCGCGCTGATCCGCGCGCACGATTACGCCGAGTGCGAGCCGATGGACGAGCAGGCTGCGCTTGCGGCCGGGCTGCTGGAATACGTTCCCGCATCCGTGGACGATGCGTATATTGCGCAGGTGAAAACGCTCGCCATCCGCCCCGAACTGCTGCGCGAGCATGGCGGAGAGCTGAAGATCGTCTATACCCCGCTGCACGGCTCCGGCAACCTGCCCGTGCGCCGCGTGCTGAAGGAAATGGGCGTGACAAACCTGCTGGTCGTCAGCGAGCAGGAAGCGCCCGACGGCAACTTCCCCACCGTCAAGGTGCCCAACCCCGAAAACGCCGATACCTTCACCATGGCGATTGAAATCGCGAACCGCGAGGGCGCGGACTGCTGCTTCGCCACCGACCCCGACTGCGACCGGCTCGGCGTCGCCACGCGAAAGCCCGACGGGACGTTCGCGCTTTTGACCGGCAACCAGATCGGCTGCCTGCTGCTCAACTACATCCTCGAAAGCCTGTCCGAGGCGGGCAAGCTGCCGGAGAACGGCGCAGCCGTCAAATCGATCGTGTCCACCGAGCTTGCGCGCTCCATCGCCGAGGGCTACGGCGTGAAGATGATCGACGTGCTGACTGGGTTCAAGTTTATCGCTGAGCAGATTCAGAGCTTTGAGGAGACGGGCGCGCATACGTTCCTCTTCGGCTTTGAGGAAAGCTACGGCTTCCTCTCCTCCACCTTCGTGCGCGACAAGGACGCCGTGAACGCTTCCCTTCTGGTGACGGAGCTTGCGCTGTATCTGCGCACGCAGGGCCGCACGCTGTGGGACGAGCTGCAGCGCATCTTTGCCAAGTATGGCCACTCGGTGGAGCGCGTTTCGTCCGTGACGCTGCCGGGCAAGGACGGCGTTGCCAAGATGAAGGAAATTATGGCTTCTCTGCGCGCGAACGCGCCCAAGGAGCTGGCGGAGCTTTCCGTGCTGGCCGTGCGCGACTACAAGACCGGGCTGCGCGCCGCCGCGGACGGCGAAACCGCGCCCATGGGGCTGCCTGTTTCCGACGTGCTGTATTATGAGCTGGAGGGCAAGAACTGGGTCTGCGTGCGTCCGTCGGGCACGGAGCCGAAGATCAAGCTGTATGTGAACACCCGCGCCGCTTCCGCGGAGGCCGCGCTTGACCTGAACGCCGCGCTGGAAAAGGCCGCGCAGGCGCTGCTGAAATGACGAAGAGATATACTGCTTTTGCGGCGGCTTTGCTGCTGACATTCACGATGCTTTTTGCGGGCGCTTTCGCTGAAGATGCGGAGGCGCCCCAGCCGCGCTACCGCGCGACGGCGACGTACGCCATCACCATCCGCAAGGAACCTTCGCGCGACGCGGAGGCCGTCGGCTATTACGCCGAGGGCGCGCGCGTGCAGATTGTTTCCTATGAGCCGGGCTGGCTGCAGGTCGTCAAGGACGGCGTGACCGGCTGGATTCTGCGTCACACCGTGGCCGATCATGCGGTCATCGACGAAGACGAAATGCCCTTCGGCGCCGTTCCCGGCGAATACGCCGCCGACGTCGGCTCCGCGTGCGTGGTGCGCAGCGAGCCGAAGGACGGCGCGGACGCGCTGTTCCTCGTTTCCGAAGGCGAGCGGCTTGCGCTCATCGACATCCAGGACGGCTGGGGCAAGGTGATTTACTGGCGGCAGTACGGCTACGTGAAGCTGGATGAGCATATCTCGTCGATTGAGCCGGTGCTCCCCGTCGAGGATGCGCAGCCGGGCGACATCCTTGCCGCTTATTGCTCCTTCTACTCGCTTTCGGGCAACATGGTTCCCAGCCGCATCAAGAACATTGCGGCCGGCTGCGGCTGGATCAGCATGACGCTTCAGCCGGGCGAGCGCTTCTCCTTCAACGAAATTGCGGGCCCTTACGGCCCCGCGAAGGGCTACGAGAAGGCTATGTCGTTTTTTGACGGCGGCGCTGTGCCCAGCTACGGCGGCGGCACGTGCCAGATTTCGTCCACGCTGTATAACACGCTCATGCCGCTTCAGGGGCGCGGGATCGATATCCTTTACAGGCGGCCGCACGGGCCGGGCGGCGCGAGTTATCTGCCGCACGGCGCGGACGCCGCCGTCGGCTCCGACTCGCTGGACTTTATCTTCCGCAACGAATTTGATTTCCCCGTGCGGATCGACGCGCGCACGCACGGAAACGGCGTGCTGTACGTTGCGCTGCTCCGGGCGGAATGAGCGGCGCGGGGCACATAAGCGGCAAATTTCATCATGCACAGAGGCGGCTTCCCTTGCGAAGCCGCTTTTTTTGAGCGCAAAACGCCGGCGCGTCAAGCGCCCGACAAAAGAAAATTTCATAAACCCATAAAAAATGTGCATGAATAATCATTCCGCTCTGCACGGACAGCGCGCTTGCGGAAGGGGATTTGCACCGAAAAAATTTGCGTAAAATGAATTTCAAACTTGCAGAAAAACAAATCGCGGCAATTTGTACGCCACAGACGGACATAATAAACCTATATTTTTCAATGATTTTAATCGAAAGAACAACGGAATTTCACGGACATTCTTTGCAACATATTGACATATTTGATTCATGTCGCTATAATATCAACAACCTTCAAATGATTTCATTCAAACGGGAGGACCGATATGAATTCCAAATTTGCCATGTATATCCTAAAAAGGTTCGGCATGGCGGTTCTGACGATCTTTCTGGTAATTGCCATTACTTTCTTCGTAATGCACGCCATTCCCGCCAGTCCGTTCAGCTCCGAAAAAGCCAAATCAGACGAAACGATCGCCGCGCTGGAAGCCAAATACGGCTTCGACAAGCCGGTTCCCGTGCAGTTCCTGAATTATCTCAAGAATATCATGCGGGGCGACTTCGGCCTGTCCACCAAGTGGATCGGCAGCACGGTCATCGATCTGATCAAGGGCGGCTTCTCCTATTCGGCGATTCTCGGCCTGTGCGCCGCGGCGCTGGCGATTGTCGTGGGCGTTGTGCTGGGAGCAATTGCCGCGCTCCAGCGCGGAAAATGGCCGGATAAAATCATTCAGGTCGTAACGACGGCGCTGGTGAGTATGCCGAACTTCGTCATTGCCACGCTCCTGCTGATTATTTTCGCGCTCAACCTCAAGTGGGCGCCCACCATGGCGACGCAGCCCGGCGGCATGGTGCTTCCCGCGCTGTCGCTGTCGCTGTACCCCATGGCGTACATCACGCGCCTGGAGCGCTCCGCCATGCTCGACGTGCTGGGGCAGGACTACATCCGCACCGCGCGGGCGAAGGGTCTGAAAAACAGCAAGGTCATCTTCAAGCATGCGCTCAAGAACGCCATGGGGCCTGTTATCACCTACGCCGGCCCGATGATGGCGTACATCCTTACCGGCTCGATGGTTGTGGAGAATATCTTCTCCGTGCCGGGTCTGGGCCGTCTGTTTGTCAACAGCATGCTGCGCACGGACTACATGATGATCATGGGCATCACGATCTTCCTGGCCGTGATGATGATTCTCATGAACTTCCTTGCCGACGTGCTCTACAAAGTGATGGATCCCCGGATCAACCTGTCCTGACGAGGTGAAGCAAATGGATAACGCACCGAAAAAGAATTTCTTTTCCTTCCAAATTGATCCGGCAAAGTTTAACCTTGCCACGGACGCCGAGAAGGCACAGCAGCTGACGCAGCGGGAGTCCACCTCCTTCATGCGCGACGCGATGCGCCGCCTGCGCAAGAACAAAATGGCCATGGCCTGCCTGTGGCTTCTGATTCTCATCACGCTCATTGCCGTGATCGTGCCGAGCTTCTATCCCTACTCCTACACGCAGCAGGATGTTTCCGGCAAGCACATGGCGCCGTTTGAGTACTCCAAGAAGGAGCAGCAGCGCATTGCGCGCGGCGAGAAGGTTTTCCCGCACATCATGGGCACGGATAACCTTGGGCGAGACTACTGTATCCGCGTCATTTACGGCACGCGCATATCGCTGATGGTCGGGTTTATTTCCGCCCTGATCGTCGTGGTGATCGGCATCATCTACGGCGCGATATCGGGGTATTTCGGCGGCAAGGTCGACCTGATTATGATGCGCATCGTCGATATCATCTATTCCCTGCCGGACGTGCTGATCGTCATTCTTCTCTCGGTCGCGATCAAGGACGTGATCGGAACGTCGAAGAATCAGCTGATCGTCAAGCTCGGCGCGGGCATGATCTCCATCTTCATCGTTTTCGGTCTGCTCTACTGGGTCGGCATGGCGCGCCAGGTACGCGGGCAGGTGCTGTCCATCAAGGAGCAGGAATACGTTCTGGCGGCGCAGGCCAGCGGCGCCAGCGCGGCGCACATCATCCGCAAGCACATGATTCCCAACTGCATCTCCGTCATCATCATCACGGCGGCCATGCAGATTCCCAGCGCGATCTTCACCGAGTCGTTCCTGTCGTTCGTCGGCATGGGCGTTTCCATGCCGATGCCCTCGCTCGGCTCGCTCGCCTCGGACGCGCGCAGCGGTCTGGTTTCGTATCCGTACCTGCTGCTGTTCCCGGCGGCTTCGATTTTCCTGATCGTTCTGTCGTTCAACCTTCTGGGCAACGGTCTGCGCGATGCGTTCGACCCGAAGCTGCGCTCGTAAGGAAAGGGGGAAGCGAATTATGGCAATGCTTGAAGTCAAGGACCTGCATACTTCGTTCTTCACCCCGGCGGGCGAGGTCAAAGCCGTCAACGGCGTTTCGTTCAATCTGGACGAAGGCCGCGTGCTGGGCATCGTCGGCGAATCGGGCAGCGGCAAGAGCGTAACGGCTTACTCCATCCTTCAGATTCTGACGCATCCGGGACGCATCGTTTCCGGCAGCATCAAATTCCGCGGGCAGGAGCTTGTGGGCGCGGGCGAGCATGAAATGCGCAAAATCCGCGGCAACAAGATTTCCATCATCTTCCAGGATCCGATGACCAGCCTCAACCCCGTTTACACCATCGGCAATCAGCTCATTGAAGCGATTTGCCTGCACACGGGGCGCACGAAGGAACAGGCGCGCGCACGCGCGGTTGAAATGCTCCAGCTGGTCGGCATCAACGAGCCGGAGAAGCGGCTCAAGCAGTACCCCTATGAGCTTTCCGGCGGCATGCGCCAGCGCGTCATGATCGCCATGGCGCTGGTGTGCGAGCCGGACATCCTCATTGCCGACGAACCCACCACCGCGCTGGACGTGACCATTCAGGCGCAGATTCTG
>CAZKJW010000034.1:0-9563 GCA_964553125.1 uncultured Oscillospiraceae bacterium | reverse complement strand
ATGCAGAGCCTGCAGAAGAAGCTGGGCATGGCGATCATCATGATCACGCACGATTTGGGCGTCATCGCCGGCATGTGCGACGAGGTGATCATCATGTACGCCGGCAGCGTGTGCGAGCGAGGCACGGCGGACAATATCTTCTATCGTCCCCGCCACGAATACACCAAGGGGCTTATCCGCTCCATTCCGAACATCGATCTCGATGAGAAAAAGCGGCTCATCCCCATCTCCGGCACGCCGATTGACATGCTGTGCCTGCCCTCGGGCTGCCCCTTCGCGCCGCGGTGCGACCGCGCGATGAAGGTGTGCCTCGAACGCAAGGCGGACGAGGTGTTCGTGGGCAAGGATCACATTGCGGCTTGCTGGGCGAACGTGCAGGAGGCAATGGAGAAAAACGCCGTCGTCTGCGACGAAAACGGCAACATCCTTCGCTTGACTCTGGACGGAGGTGACGGGCAATGACGGAAAACGCGCAGCATCCGCTGCTTGAAGTGCGCAACCTGAAGGAGTACTTCCCCATCACGACGGGCTTTATGAAGACCACCATGCTCAAGGCCGTCGATGATATCAGCTTCACCATCAACCGCGGCGAAACGCTGGGGCTCGTCGGCGAGTCTGGCTGCGGCAAAACGACGGCCGGCCGCACGATTCTTCATCTGTATAAGCCGACCGCGGGCGAAATCATCTTTGACGGCAAGCTCGTTGACAAGAGCACGATACGCGAATACCGCCGCCGTGCGCAGATGGTTTTCCAGGATCCCTATTCCTCGCTGAACCCGCGCATGACCGTCGGCGACATCGTGGCCGAGCCGATCGACATCCACAAGCTGTGCAAGACCAAGCAGGAGCGCTCCGACCGTGTGCAGGAGCTGCTCAACACGGTCGGCATTTCCGGCGAGCAGTCCAGCCGCTACGCGCATGAGTTTTCCGGCGGCCAGCGCCAGCGCATCGGCATCGCCCGCGCGCTCGCTTCCAATCCGGAGTTCATCGTCTGCGACGAGCCGGTCAGCGCGCTGGACGTGTCCATTCAGGCGCAGGTCATCAACATGCTGGAGGATCTTCAGGCGAAGCTGGGTCTGAGCTATCTGTTCATCGCCCACGATCTGTCGGTCGTCAAGCACATTTCCAACCGCATCGCGGTGATGTATCTCGGCAAAATGGTGGAGCTGGCTTCCTCGGTGGAGCTGCACCGTCACGCGGCGCACCCCTACACCATTTCGCTGCTTTCGGCCGTGCCCATGCCCGATCCGGAAAAGGCGCGCAACGCGCACCGCATCGTGCTGCAGGGCGACGTGCCCAGCCCCATGCACATGCCGTCCGGCTGCCCGTTCCGCACGCGCTGCAGCCGCGCGAGTGCGAAATGCGCCGAGGCCATGCCGCCGATGCGCGAAATCGCTCCGGGGCACTTCGCGGCCTGCTACAACATCTGACGGGCGCGCATTTTATGGCCGCAGGGCGGCCGGTGAAAACGCGGTTGTACCGTTTTCCGCTCCCAATTGCGGAAGGCGCTGCAATATAACAAAAAACAGGAGGATCAAACCATGAAAAAGGTACTCGCTCTGGTTCTTTCTCTGGCGATGATGCTCTCTCTCGTTGCGGTCACCGCAAACGCAGAGGGTGAAGTGATCAACGTCATGTATGGCGGCGGCACTCCCGAAACGATGGACCCGGCGCTCAACTCCGCGTCCACCGGTTCCAACACCATCCGCCTTGCGTTCTGCGGCCTGATGGGCACGCAGGTCAAGGATGGCGTGGCGTACACCAACCAGCCTGAAATGGCCGAGAGCTACACCGTTTCCGACGACGGCCTCGTCTACACCTTCACCCTCCGTGAAGGCCTGAAGTGGTCCGACGGCAGCGATTTCTTTGCCAGCGATTTCGTGAAGAGCTGGAACCGCGCTGCTGACCCGACCCTCGGCGCCGACTATGCGTATCTGTTCGACGTCATCGCCAAGAACGAAGACGGCACGCTGAACGTGGTTGCGGACGACGAAGCCCGTACCCTCACCGTGACCCTGCCGAACCCCTGCGTCTACTTCCTTGAGCTGTGCGGCTTCACCACGTTCTATCCGGTCAAGGTTGAACTGGCGGACAGCGAAGGCGCGTGGGCCATCAACCCCGAAACCTACATCGGCACCGGCCCCTTCCGCATGACCAAGTATGCGGTGGACGACGTTGCTTCCTTCGAAAAGAACCCCTACTACTGGAATGCTGAAAACGTCCATCTCGGCGGCGTGAACGCCTACCTGGCTGAAGACAGCGTTGCCATCCTCGCCGCTTATGAATCCGACGCCGTGTCCTTCATCGAGAGCATGGACCCCGCCGAGTTCGAGCGTCTGAACGCCACCTATCCTGGCGAGCTCGTCATGGGCGCGCAGCTGGGCACCTACTACGTCCTCTTCAACTGCCACAAGGATCTGTCCCCCGAAGGAAAGACCCTCACCGTGCAGGAACAGTCCAAGGTTCGCTATGCGCTCGGTCTGATGATCAACCGTCAGGACGAAGTTGACTACGTGACCATGGGCGGCGAAGAACCGGCGACCGGCTTCTTCCCGAGCAACCTCGCTGACGGCTACAACGAGAACGTCCGCGCCTCCGAAGACTACGGCACCTGGTACACCGGCACTGCCGAGCCCTCCGAGGAGAACCCGCTCTACACCAAGGACATGGTCGAAGGCATCAAGATCCTGATGGATCTGGGCTACAGCTACACCGGCAGCATCGAGGGCGGCGACATCATGTTCACCGACGTGCCCGTCTTTGAGTTCTCCTTCAACCAGAACGCCACCAACAGCGCCATCGTGCAGTACATCCAGGAGCAGTGGAACACCGTCGGCATCAACGCCGTCATCAACACCGAAGCTTGGGCCACGCTGCAGATCAAGCTGGGCAACGGCGACGCCGAAGCCTCCCGTATGGGCTGGGTCTCCGACTACAACGACGTTGTGAACTTCCTTGAGATCTTCATCAGCAAGTCCGGCAACAACTATCCGCGCCTTGGCCAGGACTACGGCGACTACACCAAGTACACCGACACCACCAAGGATGCCGGCCTCGGCGCCTACTGGGGCGACAACGGCGACAAGACCTGGGCCGAAGCGTATGACGCGCTCGTCGATCAGGTGAAGGCCGAAACCGATCCCGCCACCCGTGCCGCCATCGCCGCTCAGGCTGAAAAGGTCCTGATGGCCACCGGCTGCGTGCAGCCTCTGCACTACTACGTCAATCCCTACATGGTCAAGTCGAACATCCAGAACCTCGCGGTTCTGCCCACCGGCGACGTCGTGTGGAATTACGTCGAAGTCAAGTAATCGCTTGCTTCAAGCAAAGGGAACCGGCTGAAAATGCCGGTTCCTTTTTTCTTTCCGCGCCCTGCGCGGAAAAAAGAACCGCAGCCCCGAAAAATTTTTCATAAAGCGCAGGGTTTTGCAGCCGATCATCGTAATATACGTGACGATGGTTGATTGACCACGCAAGGAGGGAAAACAAAAATGAAAAAACTGATTTCGCTGCTGGTGTGTGTTTCGCTCGTGTGCGTGTGCTGCGCGGCCCTTGCCGACGGAAAGGTGATGCCGCCTGCGGAGAACGCCGTGACGGCGATTGCGCAGATGAAGCAGGATGTGAACGGCGACGGCAAGCCCGACGTCGTGACGCTGAGCGGCCGGCAGGTTCCGGACGCGGCGCTGTGGGATAGCCTGTCCCTTTCCATCAAGGACGGCGCGACCGGCGAAACGGCGGAGCTGGCGCTTTATGAAAGCATGGGCTATGCTCCGAAGCTGTGGATTGGCAGCCTTACCGCGCCGGACAGCCGCGAAATTCTCGTTTCGGTGGAAAGCGGCGGCAGCGGCGGATACTCCTACTACTCCGTTTTCGGCGCGAAGGACGGCGGCTATGCGCCCATCTTCGACACGGAAGCATACAGCGCGGAGAATGTTTTCAGCGTGACCTATGAGGATGGATACTGCGCGCGCGTGCAGAGCGCGGCGGACGGCACGGTCTGTGTGCTGAGCCTCGCCAACCGCGGCGCGGAATATCTTGACGCGCTCTATAACGCCGACGGTACGCTGAAGGAGGCAGTCAGCGGCGAGGTATACCCGCTGGGCTACCTGCTGCCTGTGGACATGAACGGCGACGGCGTGTGCGAAATTGCCGCGTTCCAAAGCGTGGGCGGGCTGTATCACGCCGATTCGCTCGGCAGCCTGATGAACGTGCTGCGCTGGAATGGCGAGCGCTTTGAGTCCGTGCAGCAGAGCGTGCTGGTTTCCATGGAAGCGCCTGCGGCGACGGCGGAAGAAGCCGAAGCAGCCGACGCGCAGGGCTGACGCATTGCAGCAGAGCCGCTTTTTCCAAGAGGAGAAGCGGCTCTTTTTTTGTCCGGCGCATTGCGCCGCAAAAATGGAAAATTTCTTGTTTTTTCCGTCTGAGAATGGTATGATGTTGCCAAATGAATACAAAAAAACAAAGGAGAATTTCTTTTGATGAATAGCACAGCAATGTTGGAAAAACTCAAGAATGTCAAATGCTTCCTGCTCGATATGGACGGCACGTTTTACCTCGGCGACAACCTCATTGACGGCTCGCTCGATTTCCTCGAGTGCCTGCGCCGCACGGGGAGGCAGGCCGTGTTCCTGACGAACAACTCCTCCAAGAGCCGCGAAATCTACGTCAAGAAGCTCACGCGGCTGGGCGTGACCGACCCCTTCCTGCGCGTGTATTCCTCCTCGCTGGCGACGGGCCGCTACGTGCTCAAGGCGTTTGCGGGCAAGAAGGCGTTTCTGCTGGGCAATGAGGCGCTTCGCGCCGAGCTGACCGGCATGGGCGTCGCCATCGACGACGAGAACCCCGATTACGTCATCATCGGCTTTGACACCACGCTGGACTATGCGAAGATGACGCGCGTGTGCGATCTGGTGCGCGCGGGTCTGCCGTATGTGGCGACGCATCCCGATTTTAACTGCCCCACGGAAACGGGCTTCATTCCGGATATCGGCGCGATCATGGCGTTCATTGAAGCGAGCGCGGGCCGCCGCCCGGATATCATCATCGGCAAGCCCTATTCCGGCATTGTCGAGGGCGTGCTGGAGTATACCGGCCTCAAGTGCGAGGAGTGCGCCATGGTAGGCGACCGGCTCTACACCGACGTGGCGACGGGCGTGAACTTCGGTATGACGGCGATTATGGTGCTGTCCGGCGAGGCGACGCTGAAGGATCTGGAAACCTCCGACGTGAAGCCGGATCTCATTTTCAATCGCCTTGCGGAGATGATCCCCTACCTGGAGGCCTGAAAATGAAAGCGATCATTTTGGCGGCGGGCAAAGGCTCGCGGCTTCACAGCGCGGAGGCGGAAACGCCCAAGGCGCTGCATGAGCTGCGGGGCAAGCCGCTGATCAAATATGTGCTGGAAAATCTGAACTTTTTACAGCCCAAGGACATCGTTATTGTTGTAGGGTTTCTGGGCGAAAAGGTGAAGGCCGCGCTGGGCGACGCATACACCTACGTCGAGCAGACGCAGCTGGACGGCACGGCGCACGCTACGCTCTGCGCGGAGCCGATCCTGCGCGGCTGCAGCGAGCCGGTGCTCGTGTGCTATTGCGATATGCCCTTCCTGCGGCGGGAGACGTATGAGGCGATGTTCCGCCTGCATGAAGAAACGCAGGCGGGCAACACGCTGCTGAGCGCGCGCATTCACCCGATTCCGGCATACGGGCGGCTGATTCGCAGCGAGACGGGCGAGCTGACGGAAATCGTGGAGGATTCCGCGTGTACGCCGGAGCAGAAGCGCATCGATGAGGTGAACGTCGGTATTCAGGTGCTCGACGGCGCGCGCATGTGGGACTGGCTGCACGAGGTGGACAACGACAACCCCAAGCACGAATATTATCTGACGGGGCTTGTGCGCGTTCTGGCGCGCAAGGGCGTGCGGCAGAGCACGCTGGGGCTGACCGACCTGAGCGAAACGGCGGGCGTGAACAGCCCGGAAGATCTGGCCGCCGCAGAGAAACTGCTCGACCGACACTGACCTGCAAAAAATGAGGTGAGACAATGGCGCTGACGCAACTTCTTTCCCGCTTTGTGCTGCCCGCTCTGCTGAGCGTTTCCATGGCGACCGGCGGAGCGACGGGCGATATTTTTTCCGCGCAGGGCGCGGAAAATAAAGACGTTCCGCAGCTCAACCTTGCGGCGGAGCAGCCCTCGCCCACGCCGCAGATCGTCTATGTTTACGTGACCCCGGAGGCGGCTGCCGCGCCCACGAAAAAGCCGACGACCACCGCCTCTGCAAAGCGAATCAACACCGGCACGAGCATCACCCGCGAGCTTTATCAGGGCTGCAAGGGCGACGACGTGACGCTGCTGCAAACGTGGCTGTGCCAGAAGGGCTACCCCGTCGCAATTGACGGGCAGTTCGGGCAGGGCACCTACGACGCGGTTTGCCGCTTCCAGTATAACAACGGGCTGAAGGCGGACGGCATCGCCGGCGAAAAGACCATCCGCGCGCTTGCCGCGTGGGGTGTGCCCGCGCCGACGCCGAACGTGATCGGCAGCCGCACGCTTCGCATGGGCGACTACGGGCCGGACGTTCTGCAGCTGCAGCAGCGCCTGCGCGCGCTGGGGTATCTGATCAGCGCAACCGGCTCTTACGACAGCGACACGTATTGGGCCGTGTACAACTATCAGCTGATGAACGGCCTTGCCGTGGACGGCATCGCGGGGCCGAACACGCTGTACCATCTTTACAGCCGGCCGCTGCCCATGCCGACGGCCACGCCGCGCCCGACCGCGACGGTCAAGCCGACGATAGCGCCGACGGTAGAGCCGACAGTTGCGCCGACAGTGGAACCGACAGCTGCGCCGACGGTCGAGCCGACAGCTGCACCGACGGTTGAACCGACAGCTGCGCCGACGGTGGAACCGACGACAGCGCCGACGGTAGAACCGACAGTTGCGCCGACGGTAGAGCCGACACAGGCACCGACACAGGAACCGACGGTGGAATTGGTAAAGACATGTCTGGCGTGCGGCAAGCAGATCGTGGAAGGGAACGAAAGCCAGCACGCGAAATTGGAATGCGGTCATAACGCCTGTGCGGCGGGCAAGCACACGGAGAAATGCACGAAGTGCGGTGCATATCGTTGCACCGACGAGGCGAAGCCGTGCGATGCGGGCGGCGAGCATAGCTGGCCGACCACGGAATAACGCCGGGCGATACGGAGCATTCTGACAGAGCGAAGGATCAAGCAAAGGGCAGACATCATGGCGCGTACCATGTGTCTGCCCTTTTTGTGTTGGAGCGTTTGCGGGGCAATTAGACCAGAAGAACGGGTGGCAGGGAGAATCATGCGTTTATTCAGGGAGATCGGGGGGAACGAGTTTGATGGCGTGCGCTGTGTCTTTTCTGATATAGTGCGCTTTGCGTTGCAGAGCCAGTGAAACTGCCGAAATAGTAAATCAGCCACTTTTCCGTGAGCGTGTGTGACCGCGAGCATCAAGAAATCATAATTCGTGTGTGATGTGTGGGATAAAAGTTGCTCTTGCTCCCGATGCAGGGGGCTTTTCGCCACAGAGCCAGTGAAACTGCTGCATAGTATGATGTTCGGAAGCATACGACTACCGGACTGCCGAAATAAAAGATTTGCCGCTTTTCAATGAGCTTGTTCAAAGTGCGCGACCCGAAATCCCCGCGTGTGAAAATCAAAAGCGTAAAACGCCCCGCCCCTGACGCAGACGGCAAGAACCGCCTTAAATGTGCAGTGCATACGCCCTATCGGACTGCCGGAACAGAAAATCTGTTGTTTTTTCAATGAGGTCGTTCAAAGTGCGCGACCCGAAATCCACGCGTGTGAAAATCAAAATCGCAACCCCCACCCCTGACGCAGACAGCAAAAACCGCCTTAACGGTGCAGCGCATACACCCCAACGGAAGTATCGAAACCAAAAACTCCTGCCGCATAAATCAGCCTGCGCAAAGTGATCCGCAACAAATCACACCCCGCGCGTGAAGATCAGAAGCGCAAATCCCCCCGCCCCTGACGCAGACAGCAAGAACCGCCTTAACGGCGCAGCGCATACACCCCAACGGAACTACCAAAACAAAAAACTCCTGCCGCATAAATCAGCCTGCGCAAAGCGAGCCGCAACAAATCACACCCCGCGCGTGAAGATCAGAAGCGCAAACCACCCCGCTCCTGACGCAGACAGCAAAAACTGCCATAAAGGCGCAGTGCATACACCCCACCAGAACCTGCCAAACCAAAAAGTCTTCCGCTTCATAAATTAGCCTACGCAACCGCGCGGCCTAAAAATACCTCGCTTGCGAGGTATAAAAAACAAACCGCGTCAATTCATATCCCGGCGTTTGCAAGGAACACCCGCCGACGCATAAAATAACCCCCGCTGCGCTTTCTAACGCCGCGGGGGCTGCTTTTGCAGAGCAATCAGTTGTAATACTTCAGCGCGCGCTGGATTGCGGCCTGATGGTCAGCGTCCACGTTCGCACTGCCGTGCGTTTTGCTGCCGGTGAAGTGGATGCACACCACGCCGTCAAAGTAGTTACAATAGTCCTTCTCGCCGTGCGCCACTAGATACATCGAGCCGGCGTATTTCACGCCGCCGATCGTCACGATGACGGGACGGCGCACGTAGGAGCCCATGAAGCTCTTGATCTTGTTGTAATCCGACTCGCTGGCCGGGATTACGTCGGCGTGCGAGGAGCCGTTGATGTATTTTGCCTTCCAGCTCACGCCGGTGTTGCAGTCGAGAATGGAGAAGCTGCCGGAGATGCTGTTCATCAGGTTGTAACCGGTGTTGAACCATTTCAGCTCCTGCACCTTCGTGGACGAGGAACCGGAATTGCTGCTCCCGCCGCTGCTTGCGGTGGAACCGAAAATGCAGCGGATGGTGCCGTTTCCGGCGATGCCGTCCACCGTCAGCCCGTTGGCGCGCTGGTATTTCTTCACGGCCGCAGTCGTCTGCTCGCCGTAAATGCCGTCGCATTTGCCGCTGAGGTAGCCGAGGATGACGAGCGCCTTCTGCAGCTTCACCACGTCGTTGCCGCGGTCGCCCTCTTTCATAGGGCTGGGCGCAGAGCCGAGCTCATCGATCGTCTTTTCGCTGATCTTCGTGCTCGAGGAGCTGCTGCTGCTCGAAGACGAGGACGAGCTGCTTCCGGGCTTTTTGCTGGAAACGAATTTCTTGGAAACATATCCGTATACGACGCCGTATTTGACGTAGTACCAATCGCCTTCTTCCTCGAGGATGGTCAGCGCCGCGCCGTTCTTGGGGCACTTGAGCGCCTTGGAAGAAGCGGAGGGCCGCTCTCTGATATACAAACCCGTCGAGGTTACATACCCTGTCCACGAAGCAAGCGCCGGAACGGTCAGGCACACCAGCGTAACCGCCACAAGCAGCATAGCAAGAAATTTTCGCAACTCACTTTCCTCCTTTTGCAGGGAATACAGTTAATATATTACAATTTTGTTTCCGTGTCAACCAATGCGCGTAATATTTGCCAGTTGTTCACAATTTCGTATGCCTTGCCGGGCAGAATCGCCGAAAAAGCGCGCCCG
>CAZKJW010000033.1:7535-21784 GCA_964553125.1 uncultured Oscillospiraceae bacterium | reverse complement strand
TTGTCTCCAACAACGACGGCATGGGCATGGCCGTGTTCAACGCCTGGTCCAAGGACGCTGGCGTTCCCACCTTCGGCTATGACGCCAACAGCGACGCTGTGGCCGCCATTGCGGACGGCTACTGCGGCACCATCTCCCAGAACGCCGACGTGCAGGCGTACCTGACCGTGCGCACCCTGCGCAACGCACTTGACGGCGTTGACATCATGACCGGTATCAGCACCCCCGACGCTGCCGGCAACGTGCTGAGCGACGACCTGTACTACTACGATGAGGCGACCCGCTGCTTCTACGCCCTGAACGGCGCCGTGACCGCGGACAACTACCAGAACTTCCTGGATGCCACCGCCCCCAACGCCCTGTTCAGCAACCAGCTGTCCGAAACCGACGCCCCCGTCAAGAAGGTCTGGCTGGACATCTTCAACAGCACCGACAACTTCCTGAACGCCACCTACCTGCCCCAGCTGAAGAACTACGACAAGATCCTGAACCTGGATGTTGAGTATGTTTCCGGCGACGGCCAGAACGAAGGCGCCATCGTGAACAAGCTGCAGACCTCCGTTGACGACGCCGAAGGCTACGCCATCAACATGGTGAAGACCGACAACGCGGCCGCCTACACCAGCGTGCTCGAATAATCACAAAAGCAATCCCAAATCTTGAGCAGAGGAAGGGTCATCAGGAAGTCTTCTTCCTGATGGCCCTTTTTTCAAGCAAGAAAACTGAAAAAAGGCGGGAAAAAATATGGCGGATCCGCAAGCAAAAAACGTACTGTCGATTCGAGGAATGTGCAAATCCTTCGGTCGCAACCGCGTGCTTGACCACATCAATCTGGATGTGAAGGAAGGCAGCATCATGGGCCTGATGGGCGAAAACGGCGCAGGCAAATCCACCATGATGAAGTGCCTTTTCGGCACGTATCAAAAGGACGAGGGAACCATTTTCTTCGATGGGAAAGAGGTCAATTTCTTCGGCCCGAAGGACGCGCTGGAGAACGGCGTTGCAATGGTGCATCAGGAGCTGAACCAGTGCCTTGAACGCAGCGTGGTGGACAATCTGTTCCTCGGCCGCTACCCTACCAACTCCCTCGGCGTGGTGGATGAAGCCCGCATGAAAAAAGAGGCGGCAGAGCTGTTCCGGAAGCTGAACATGACCGTGAACCTCACTGCCCCGATGAAAAACATGTCGGTTTCCGCCCGTCAGATGGTCGAAATCGCGAAGGCGATTTCCTATAACGCAAAGCTGATCGTGCTCGATGAGCCCACTTCTTCCCTGACGGTGCGCGAAGTCGCCAAGCTGTTTGAAATGATGCGCTCGCTCAAGGCGCAGGGAATTTCTCTGGTGTATATCTCGCACAAGATGGACGAAATCTTCGAGATCTGCGACGAGGTTTCCGTCCTGCGCGACGGCAAGATGGTCGCAACCAAGAAAACGAAAGAAACCAACATGAACGAGCTGATTGCCGCAATGGTTGGCCGGACGCTCGATAACCGCTTCCCGCCGGTGGATAACACGCCGGGCGATGTGGTGCTCTCCGTGCAGCACCTTTCCACCAAGTTCGCGCCCAACCTCAAGGACATCACCTTCGACGTGCGGGAAGGCGAAATTTTCGGCCTTTACGGCCTTGTGGGCGCGGGCCGCTCCGAGCTGCTCGAAACGATGTTCGGCGTCCGCACAAGGGCTGCGGGACGCATGTATTACAAAAACCGTCCGATGAACTTCACCAGTTCCAAGGATGCCATGGATCACGGCTTTGCCATGATTACAGAGGAACGCAAGGTCACCGGCCTCTTCATGGAGGGCGACCTGACCTTCAACACCACCATTACCAATCTTTCGCATTATATGTCCGGCATTGCGCTGAGCAATGACAAGATGGTCAAGGCCACCGCCAGCGAGCTGAACATCATGCACACCAAGTGCATGGGGCCGTCCGATGCAATCACCTCCCTGTCCGGCGGCAACCAGCAGAAGGTCATCTTCGGCAGATGGCTCGAGCGCGATCCCGCGGTTTTCCTCATGGACGAGCCGACCCGCGGCATCGACGTTGGCGCGAAGTACGAAATCTACGAGCTGATCATCAAGATGGCGAAGATGGGCAAGACCATCATTGTCGTTTCTTCTGAAATGCCGGAAATTCTGGGCATTACCAACCGCATCGGCGTTATGTCCAACGGCCGGCTTGCCGGCATTGTAAACACCAGCGAGACAAATCAGGAAGAGCTGCTCAGGCTCAGCGCGAAATATCTGTGATTGGAGAGAAGCATCATGGCAAATAACGAAAAAATCCTCACGCTTGAGGCGGAGCAGGCGCTGCTTGCGCCCATCGATGCCTATGTGGACGGGATTCAGCAAAAGATCAACGCTCTGCGCACCGACGGCACGGACAAGGTGACCGCCCTGACGAACCACATCGCAATCGTCAAGGAAAACGCGAACTACACCAAGGCCGAAAAGGCTGAGATTATCGCGCAGGATAAACAGCTGCTGGCGCAGGCCAGAACGGTTGAAGCAAACCACAAGCCGCAAATCAACTCGCTGATCGAGGATGCGGTCAAGTATCTTGACACGCACTACGACAAGGAGTATTACTCCAAGGTCGCCGAGGCCTGCGCGACGGCGAAGGCAAACGAGTCGACCCGCTATGCGGCCGAAACCGCTGAGCTGAAAAAGCAGCACGAAGCCGAGCTGAAAAAGCTGACCGTCAAGGAAGAAATCAAGGACGAAAAATACGTCTACAAAAACAGGCTTTTCGACGCGAAGCTCAAGCACGAGTCCGTTCTGCAGGAGATCAAAGACCGGCAGCACGAAGCGTATATGCACCGCTATCACCTCATCGACCTGCTGCGCCTCTCCAAGTACACCTTCCAGGAGAGCATGAAGCAGAAGTGGGAAAACGAAAAATACACCTTCAGCGCCAAGCAGTTCTTCCTCAATAACGGCCTGTACATCGCCATTCTGTGCGTGTTCATCGTGCTGTGCATTCTCACGCCGATTCTCAAGGGCAAGCAGCTGCTCACCCTCAAAAACGTCCTCACCATCCTGACGCAGGCTTCCCCGCGCATGTTCCTTGCGCTCGGCGTCGGCGGCCTCATCCTTCTGGGCGGCACCGACCTGTCCATCGGCCGTATGGTCGGCACGAGCATGGTGCTTTCGACCATGATCATGCACAAGGGCGTAAACACCGGTTATCTGTTCGGTCATGCGTTCGATTTCACCGCCATCCCGCTCGGTCTGCGCGTGGTCATGGCGCTGGTCGTCTGCTGCTGCGTCACCACGGCCTTTGCCACCATGGCGGGTTTCTTCACCGCGCGCTTTAAGATTCACCCGTTCATCTCCACCATGGCCAACATGCTCATCATGTTCGGCATTATGACCTATGCAACGCAGGGCGTTTCCTTCGGCGCGATTGAAAAGAGCGTCAAGAACGTCATCATGCCCACGGTCGGCAGCTTCCCCACGATCATCCTCTGGGCCGTTGCCGCAATCATCGTGATGTATTTCATCTGGAATAAAACGACCCTCGGCAAGTACATGTACGCCGTTGGCGGCAACCCTGAAGCGGCCGCCGTGTCCGGCATTTCCGTGTTCAAGGTCACGCTCATCACCTTCGCAATCGCGGGCGTGCTCTACGGCTTCGGCGCGTGGCTTGAATGCATCCGCATGGTCGGCTCCGGCTCCGCCTCCTATGGTCAGGGCTGGGAGACGGACGCAATCGCGGCCTGCGTTGTGGGCGGCGTGTCCTTCAAGGGCGGCATCGGCAAGATTCAGGGCATCGTCGTCGGCGTGCTGATCTTCACCGCGCTGACCTACTCCCTCACGATTCTTGGCGTGGACACCAACCTGCAGTTCGTTTTCTCCGGCATCATCATTCTGGCCGCCGTCACAATCGACTGCCTGAAGTACGTCCAGAAGAAGTGACGCTCCCCTGCCGGACGCCCGGCATCCCATTTTTGTAAAACGGAGGCAATTCCATGAGCTATCAGCCCGCAAGCGATCGCTATGAGCAAATCCCCTATCGGCGCTGTGGAAAAAGCGGATTGATGCTGCCCGTCCTCTCTTTGGGCCTGTGGCACAATTTCGGCGAGATCACGCCCTTCGCCACGCAGCAGAGCATTCTGCGACAGGGCTTTGATCTGGGCATCACGCATTTCGATCTTGCCAACAACTACGGCCCGCCCTACGGAGAGGCGGAGCGCAATTTCGGCATCCATATGGATCGCGACTGGCACACCCATCGCGATGAGCTGATCATCTCCACAAAGGCAGGCTACGACATGTGGCCCGGCCCGTACGGCGATCACGGCAGCCGCAAATACCTGATTTCGAGCCTCGATCAGAGCCTCAAGCGGATGCACCTTGATTACGTGGATATCTTCTATCATCACCGTCCGGATCCGGATACGCCGATCGAGGAGACGATGGGCGCGCTGGATCAGATTGTGCGCAGCGGCAAGGCGCTGTATGTCGGCGTATCCAACTACAACGCCGAGCAGATGCGCGTCGCCGTGAAGACCCTGCGCGAGCTGGGCACGCCGATGCTGATCCATCAGCCGAAATACTCCATGATGGTGCGCACGCCCGAGGAAGGGCTCTTTGACGTGCTTCGCGACGAGGGCGTGGGGTGCATCGCCTTCTCGCCGCTGCACAACGGCGTTCTGACCAGCCGCTATCTCAACGGCATCCCGGCGGATTCCCGCGCGGCGCACGATCCGCGCTACCTCAAGGCAAGCTCCATCACCGAAGCGCTGGTTGCCAAGGTGCGCAAGCTGAACGCCATTGCGGAAAGACGCGGCCAGAGCATGGCGCAGATGGCGCTGCTGTGGACGGTGCGTAACCCGGTCGTCACCAGCGCGCTGATTGGCGCGAGCCGTCCGGAGCAGGTTCGTGAGAATGTGGCGGCGTTCCGCGCCCCGGCCCTCAGCGAAGCTGAACTGAACGAAATCGAAACCATCCTCGCGGAAGAATAAGCTGGCCTGAAACCAGCCTGAAGCCCAAAGCGATCTGTACGGCGTTACCCGACGCGCCGGCGGATCGCTTTTGTCGTTTGGGCGCAGAAGCGCCATTGACGCCGCGCGGATGCGGTGCGGAATAAAGAATATGCTGTGTGCATAAAACTCAGTATAATAAATCAGCAGAATCCCCCCGAAATTCATAAAAGTCTCCCCTTGTGAGACGGAGAAAAAAAGAATTATAATAAGGCTATAAAAAGACACTGTGGGAAAGACGGGTGAATACGCAGATGAACGAAGTGATTGTATCCATGCATGGCGTCAGCAAGAGCTTTCCTGGCGTCAAGGCGCTGGATAACGTCCAGTTCGAGCTTCGCAGCGGCGAGGTTATGGCGCTGCTGGGCGAAAACGGCGCGGGAAAATCCACGTTGATGAAGATTCTCAGCGGCGTGTACACCCGTGACACCGGCACGATGGAAATCTTCGGCAAGCCCTATGGCGATTTGACGCCCAAGCAGGCGCAGGGCATCGGCGTGGCGATTATCCATCAGGAGCTGAATATGTGCCGTCATCTGACCGTGGCGGAAAACATGTTCCTCGGGCGTGAAAAGTATAAAGGCTTCATGCTCGACAATGCCTATATGGAAAACGAGGCCGCAAGAATTCTCGCCGATCTGAAAATCGACATCCGGCCCGATCAGGTGGTCGGCGATCTGCCGGTTTCCAAGCAGCAAATGGTCGAAATCGCAAAGGCGCTTTCCGCCAATGCGCGCGTGCTCATCATGGACGAACCGACGTCCGCGCTGACAGCGAAAGAAATCGAGGATCTGTTCCGCATCATCCGCCAGCTGCGTGCGGACGGCTGCGGCATCGTCTATATTTCGCACCGGCTGGAAGAGCTTGCAAACATCGTCGATCGCGTTACGATCATGCGCGACGGCCAGTATGTGACGACGATGAATTACGCGGACACGACGCTGGACGAGATCATCGCGCATATGGTTGGCCGCGAAATCACAGAAAAATTCCCCCGCGTAACCTGTGAAAAAGGCAAGAAGGTTTTTGAAGTGAAAAACCTCAACGCCGGGCGCATGGTGCGCGACGTCAGCTTCGAGCTTTACGAGGGTGAAATCGTCGGCTTCGCCGGACTGATGGGCGCCGGCCGCACAGAAACAACTCGCGCCATCTTTGGCGTCGATGAAAAAGAGAGCGGGGAGGTTTTCCTCGACGGCAAAAAGGTTTCCATTCATTCGCCGCAGGACGCCATTCGCGCAGGCATCGTTCTCGCGCCGGAGGATCGCAAGAAGGACGGTCTCTGCACCAAGCTCTCCATCCGCCACAACATCGCGCTGCCCAACCTTGATCTGCTGTGCAATCGTTTCGGCGTGATCAGCAGCGGCAAAGAAAGCACCATGTGCGATAAGGCCGTAGCGAATCTCAAAATAAAGACCCCGAATCTGGACATCGAAGCCGGCAACCTTTCCGGCGGAAACCAGCAGAAGGTCGTTGTGGGAAAATGGCTGGCGCGCAACTCCCGCGTGGTGATGTTTGACGAGCCGACGCGCGGCATCGACGTGGCGGCAAAAGTTGAAATCTACCATCTGATGAACGAGCTCAAGCAGCAGGGCATCGCGGTCATGTTTGTTTCCTCGGAAATGCCGGAAATCATGGGCATTGCCGATCGAATCATCGTCATGTGCGACGGACGCATCACCGGCGAACTGGCTGCAAAGGACGCAACGCAAAGCGAGATCCTCAGGCTTGCCACCCGCTTTGAAAACAAATTTGCCAAGAATTGAAGGGGAGCAAAGGCATGAAAAAGAAATTTAAACAGATCATGGCCGTGCGCGGCATGGGCGCGGCGCTGACAGCCTTCATCGGTCTGATCATCATCTACGTGGCCTTCGGTCTCATCCAGCCTCAGGTGTTCACGCTGCGCAACATTCTCAACCTGCTCCGCTCGATGAGCAAGTATCTGCTCGTGGGCGTAGGTCAGAGCTATCTGCTCATCACCGGCAATATCGACCTTTCCATCGCATCGACGGTCGGCATGAGCGCCATGATCTCCGCCACCATGATGTCCAACGGCGTGGCGGTTCCGCTCGCCGTGCTGGTGACGCTGGTCTGCTGTCTGGCAATCGGCGTGGTCAACGGCTTCCTTGTCGGCAAGTTCCGTCTTCCGCCGTTCATCGGCACGATGGGCACCATGTTTGTCGCCCGCGGCATTGCCTATATGGTCAACGGAAACCGCAACACCAACGCAATCTCCTCCGGCATCGGCAAGGAAGCAGCCGATCGGTTCCAAAATTTCTTCTACTACGGCCGCACCCTCGGCGTATATAATACTTTCTGGATCGCGCTGCTGGTGTTCCTGATTTTCTTCTTCCTGCTTTCCAAGACGCGCACCGGCCGCCACATTTACGCGATTGGCTCCAACACGGACGCCGCAAAGCTCTCCGGCGTCAACGTAACGGCGACGATCACCAAGGCGTATCTGGTCAGCTCGTTCTGCTCCTTTGTGGTCGGCCTCATCCTCTGCGCGCAGGCCGGCATGGGCAACATGGAAGCCGGCAATATGTATGAAATGTACGGCGTGGCCGCCGGCGTCATCGGCGGCGTCTCTCCTCTGGGTGGAACGGGCCTTCTGCTGGGCACCTTCGCAGGCGCGGCGGTCTGGCAGACGCTTGAAAACGGCCTGAGTATGGCGGGCGCGCCGGTCGGCATTCAGCGCGTTGTGATCGGTATTATCGTCGTGGGCGCGGTGCTGCTGGACGTTGTGTTCCGCCGCGGCGTGGGCGCAAACAAATCGCTGAAAAGCGCCAAGAAACAATAAGCGCATATGACCGCAAGGTTCGACTGCGGTACATATAGAAAACTTTAGGAGGACGCAAACTATGAAGAAACTGGTTTCCCTGCTTTGCTGCATCGCGCTGCTGGCGCTGTGCGCAACCGGTCTGGCTGAAGGCGAGAAGATCGCGCTGATCACCATGGACCAGATTGACCAGCACTGGGTCACCCTGAACGAAGGCGCCCAGAAGGCCGCCGAAGAACTCGGCGTGACCGTCACCTTCATGGCCCCGAACACCAAGGACGACGCTCTGCAGATCGAGCAGGTCAACAACGCCGTCGCCGGCGGCTATCAGGCGATCATCGTTGCCGCGAACGGCCCGGACGCCATCTCCTCCGCGCTGAACGAAGCCATCTCTCAGGGCGTGAAGATCGTCTACGTCGATTCCCCGGCCAACGTTGCCGCTGAAGCGACCTTCTCCACCGATAACAAGGCCGCCGGCAAAACCGCTGGCGAAACCATGCTTGCCGCGCTGACCGAAAAGGGCATCACCGAAGGCAAGATCGGCATCATCAACGTCAACGCTGCGACCGCTTCCTGCGTGGCCCGCGAAGAAGGCTTCCGTGAGGCGTTTGCCGGCACCGCGTTTGAGCTGCTGGAAACCCAGTACGGCGAAGGTGACGCGGCGAAGAGCCAGTCCATCGCTGAAAACTACATCATCCAGGGCGTCGTTGGCATCTTCGGCTGCAACGAAGGCTCCACCACCGGCGCGGGCAACGCGATCAAGGCTTCCGGCTCCGATGCGATCATCGGCGTGGGCTTTGACAAGTCCGATGCGATCCTCGGCCTGATCGAAGACGGCTATCTGCTCGCCACCATGGCGCAGAACCCCGACGTGATGGGCGCTGAAGGCGTGAAGGCGGCTGTGGCCGCGCTGCGCGGCGAAAGTCTCGGCGGCGTTGTGACCGACACCGGCGTTTCGGTTCTCACCAAGTAAAGAATAACCCTTTCTGGATCAGGGCGTCGGTCGAAATGGCTGACGCCCCGCTTTCGTTCTTATCCGGAAGAAGAAATGACGCTAAAGGCGGTGTACGGATGCTGAAAGTAGTGATTGCAGACGATGAAGCGAGAGTGTGCAGCCTGATTCGTATGCTGATTGATTGGGACAAGCTCGGGCTTGAGCTTGCGGGCGTTGCGTCAAACGGCATTGAAGCGCTGGCGCTGGTGACGGAACGTCAGCCGGATATCCTGATTACGGATATCCGTATGCCGGGCTGCAGCGGGCTGGAGCTGATCGAGCGGGCAAAGGCGGCAGCGCCGCAGCTCGAAGTGGCCATCATCAGCGGATATGCACACTTTGAATATGCGCAAAGCGCCCTTCGCTTCGGCGTCAGCGATTATCTGCTCAAGCCGATCAACCAGCAGCAGCTCACCGATACGCTGAAAAAGCTCTCCGAACGCTGCCGTGGGCGGAAAAGAATCGGAAGCGAAATCGAAGAGCTGCGCAAAAACAGCAAGGAGGACGCCCTCCGGCTGCACAACCGGCTCATGCGTGATCTGCTGTCCGGCTCCATCGGGAAAACGGACGCGCAGACGCTTTGGCAGACGTACCGCTTCAAGCCGGAAGCCGGCTGCCTCCAGCTTGCCCTGCTTCAGATTGATTATGACGACGCGCATATTTCGCCGACGTCGCTGCGCATTCTGGAGGAAAAAGCATCGCAGACGTTTTCACAGGAGCTGAGCAGCCTCTGCCGCACGGTCGTCATTCACATCAGCGAAGGGGCTGGCGGCATATTGCTCGGCTTCGACGAAGCAAAGAAGGAGCCCGTCCGCAAGCAGCTGCGAAAGTGCCTCAATCAGCTCTGCGCGCAGAGCGACCTGTTCGGCAAGGCGGAGTTTTCTCTGGCTGTAACGCCGCTGATAACAGACATGCAGGAGCTGCACGGCGCGGGCAGGCAGGCGCAGCTGCTTCTTCAGGAGCGGCTTGTGCATGGAACGGGAAAAATTCTGGAGAAGCCGCCGCAGTCCGCCGGCTGGAGCGCCGATAAAATGTTGCGTCCTTATCGGCAGGCCGTTACGGAGCTTGACGAAAACTACTCGCCGCAGGCGATTGAAGAAGCGCTTGTCCAGCTGGAGCAGGAGACGAAAAACCGCGCCCCAACCGGCGCAGAAATCTATGAAACGCTTTGTTCGGCGGCGCATTTGTTTTTGCAGCAGCCGCAGGTCATTGACGGCCGGGAG
The DNA here is from genome assembly GCA_964553125.1 of uncultured Oscillospiraceae bacterium. Lineage (GTDB taxonomy): Bacteria > Bacillota > Clostridia > Christensenellales > Aristaeellaceae > Aphodomonas. The sequence goes on along the minus strand of CAZKJW010000033.1, from coordinate 11,803 downwards.
AAATACGAGCGGCTCACCGCCAAAATGGCGCATATTGGGAGCGCCGATCAGCTTTTTGAGCTGCTTCGCAGGACGATCCTCTGCGAAGCGGAAGCGCTCGTCGAGCAGCAGCGCAGCGCCGGCACACGGCCAATCCGGCTGGCGAAGGACTACGTGCTTGAGCACTATCGCGAGCCGATCACGCTGGAAAAGGTGTGCGAGGAGGTCGGGTTTTCCGTCAGCTATTTCAGCTCGCTTTTCAAAAAGGAAACCGGCGAAAACTTTGTCCACTTCCTGATGCGCACGCGAATCGAGCGCGCCAAGGAACTGCTCGCGCAGACAAATCTGTCCGTCTCGGAGATCTGCACGCAGGTCGGCTACAGCGACCTCAAGTATTTCACGCAGACATTCCGGAAGGAAACAAACCTCAGTCCCGGACAGTATCGCAAGCTCTATGGTTGACGGAAATTTCGCCGCGGGGAGGGATGCGCTGTGAAGGAGAAGAAAAAACGGAGTTTCCTCATCAACAGAATGAGACGGCTGTTCTTGTTCGCAGTTTCCGGCATTGCGTTATCTCTGGCCTACTTCGTCTCCCAATGTCTGAAATGGAAAGCGCCACTCTGGCCCGTCGCGCTGATGATCTTCGTAGCGCTTAGCTGGGTGTTCGCGTGGTGGCGGCTTGTCGTCCAACCCATGTGCCGACGCAAGACGGAAATCAACCAGCTGCTGCACGGCTATGGCGATCCGCGTGAGCGCCGGATTGTGCCGGTCGATCCGACAGACGAGCTGCTTCAGCAGCAGGTCAAAACATGGCTCGATCCCTCGAAAGCGTTTCAGCTCAACAAACGGCAGGCGCAATATCTTGCGCTGCAGAATCAGATCAATCCGCATTTTCTCTATAACACGCTGGAGAGCATCCGCAGCGAGGCGCTGCTGGCGGGGCTTTCAAGCGTTGCGGATATGACCGAAGCGCTTGCGAATTTTTTCCGCTATACGATCAGCAAGGACGAGAATCTGGTGACGGTGGAGGAGGAACTTCAGAATTGCGAAACCTACTTCCACATTCAGCAGTATCGCTTCGGCGACCGGCTCGAGCTGAAGATCGACTGCGCCGAGGAGGATCGCGACGAAATCTATCGCTGCCTGCTGCCCAAGCTGACGCTTCAGCCGATTCTGGAAAACAGCATCATTCACGGCACAGAGCTCAAGGTTGGCACGGGGCATCTTTCCATTCACATGAGCAAAACGGAGAAGCGGCTTCTCCTTCAGGCGTCTGACGACGGCCTTGGCATGGATGAAGAAACGCTCGCCCGGCTCAACAGCCGCCTCGGCCGCGGCGGGCTTCAGGCGCAGATGAGCGGAACCAGCCGCACAGGCGTAGCGCTTGTCAACGTCGATAACCGCATCCGGCTCCTTTTCGGAGAGGAATACGGCCTGCATGTGTATTCGTGGCTGGGCCGCGGCACCACGGTGGATATCCTTCTGCCGATCATCACCAGCGATCACGACGTGCCCAACAGGGAGGTGCTGGGATGAGGCGGGAAGTGCTGCGCATGCACGACGTAACGCTGGTGGATCAGGGCAGCGTTCAGCTGGAAGATTTTTCCCTGAACGTGCTCGAAGGCGAGATCGTGGGCGTCCTGCCGCTCGATGGTCATGGCGTGAGCGCAATGCTGGACTTGCTGCAGAACAATCTGTCCCTGCAGTCCGGCTATGTGTATTATCGGGAGGAACTGGTCAACTGCTGGCGTTCCCCGCGGATGCACACAAACCGAATTGCCGTGATCAAAAACACCAGCACGCTGGTGGAAACCATGACGGTTGCTGATAACGTATTTGTCCTTCGTCCGGGCTTTCGCGTCTGGATGATCCGGCCGCGCGTGCTGGTTCGGCAGTTGCAGCCGATATTGGATGAACTTGGCGTGCACATTGCCGCGGATGCGTATGCCGACACGCTTTCCAGCTTTGAGAAAGTGGTTGTGGAGCTGGTGAAGGCCGTGCTGGCCGGCTGCCGGCTGATCGTTCTGCGCGAAATCAGCACGGTGATCGGCGAGCCGGAGCTGACCCGCCTTCATCAGATTCTGCGCCACTACGCACACGAGGGCATATCGTTTCTGTATGTCGGCTTCCATTATGAGGAGCTTGCGCAGATTTGCGACCGGACGGCCATCTACTCCAATGGCAGGATTCTGAAATGCTTTTCGCCGGAAGAAGGCGTTCCGCCCTATAAGGAGCAATACGTCCGCCCGGTGAAGGAGCAAATCGTCCGGAGAAAGCAGGCACTCGGCGGGCATCCGGCGCTGGAAATTCGCAATCTTCATGGCGGAAATGTGCAGGGGCTTGATTTCAGCGTATCCGCTGGAGAATGCGTCGTCGTTCAGGATCTGCAGAATATGCTTTTCGATCACCTGATTGATCTGCTCAGCGGCGAACGCCCCATTGAATCCGGCGAAATTCTGGTGGACGGCCAGCGGCTCACAAAAGAAAACGCGCGCGAAATCGCGATCCTTCGCGAGCAGCCCGAATCCTCCATGATCTTCCGGGAGCTGAGCTATCTGGATAATCTGTGCATGACCGCCGATCATCGGCTGCCGGGCGTCTGGGGAGACCGGCGGCTGCGCGCAGGTCTTCGCAGCGAATGGTCAAAGCGCGTGGGCACAGAGGTGTTCCGCGTACCGGCCGGTCTGCTCAGCCGGCGGCAGAGAATGAATCTGATCTGCCAGCGGATGCTGCTTCAGCGGCCGAAGGTTGTTTTCAGCGTGCAGCCGTTCAAAGGCGCGGACGTCGGGATGCGCATGTATATCTGCGATTTGCTCAAAAGCCTGCTGGACGAGAACATCGCCGTCGTCATTCTGGCGGTCAATCTCGCGGACAGCTTTACGCTCGCCTCGCGGTTGGTGCGCGTGGAGCAGGGCGTCGCCCGCACCTACGAGCGGGACGAATTCGACCGTCTGCCGTTCAGCACGCCGTGGCAGCAGCTATGAGCAGGCGCGGCTTGCACCGGGCATGAGGGCGGTTTCCTGTTTTCTCAAGCGCAAAGGCTGAAACGCCGACATGGGGTTTCGGTCTTTTTTCTTTACGCGCTTGCGCGCTTTTCTCTCTCCTGCCGCCGTCGGTCTGCGCTGTGTGCAGCTTTGCATCATGCCTGTTGACAAGTAAACTTGTCGCGAGTATAATATGAACATGCAAAGAACACTTGGCACTTCGAGGTGACGGCATGAACAGGGATGAAATTCTCCGGATGAGCCGCGAAGAAAACAGCGGCGGGCACGACGAGCGGGAACGAATTGCATTCGGAACGGCTTCAAGGGTCGGAATGTTCGCGGGCGCGTTTGTGTGCGTCCTGCTGGTGTTTGCGAGCAAGCTGCTTTTTCATCTGCCGGAAATCGGCTGGGTTGGCTGGCTGGTCTACTTTGCAATGCAGGGCAGCAGCAACATCGCGCTGTTCCGGGTTCTGGAAAGCCGCCGAAATCTGCTCTGGGGCGTGATTGAACTCGCCGTTGCAGCCGCGTTCGCCGCGGCGCTCATCGCCAAATGCGCGGTGCGATTCTGACTTCGAGGAGGATGCTTATGGACAGGCAAACCACCGGAACCGTAGTTGCAGCCACAAAGCTGTGGTGGCTGAAAATCAACCGAAATCCCATGCGACTGCACGCGCTGGACGGCGCTGAATTCCCCTGCGTCATCAAGGTGGAATACCCTGTTGACGGCCGGATGTACACAACACGAAAATGGATCGGCGCCGGAGAGCGTGTTCCCAGCGTCGGAAGCAAAATGACGGTGGCGTATCATTCGGACAGGCCCGCGAAGGCGAAGCTGCTGTAACGGGTCTGCCGCCATGCGGCTGCAAATTTGAATTGGCAGGTGAGATCATGATTGTTTTCATTACAGGCGCATCCCACACAGGCAAAACAGCGCTTGCACAGAGGCTGCTTGAAAAATATGGCTATCCCTATCTGTCCATGGATCATTTGAAGATGGGCTTAATCCGCAGCGGCAACACAGCGCTTACGCCGACAAGCGATGCCCGTGATTTGACGGCGTACCTGTGGCCGATCGTCCGTGAGATGGTAAAAACCGCGATTGAGAACAAACAGAACCTGATTGTTGAGGGAAGCTATATTCCGTTTGACTGGCACAAGGATTTTGACAGCGAATCGCTTGAAAGCATACGGTACTATTGTCTTGTCATGAGCGAAGGGTATATCCGAAATCATTTTGGTGAGATCAAGAGATATGCAAACGTCATCGAGAATCGTTTGGAGGACGATGCGTGTACACCCGAGCGT
>CAZKJW010000033.1:0-7435 GCA_964553125.1 uncultured Oscillospiraceae bacterium | reverse complement strand
CTTTTCGCGCCGGATTCGCCTTTCCAGCCGCCCTGCGGCGGGAAAAATCAGAGCGCTTCGCCGTTCGTTTCCATGATGGTTTTATACCAGTAGAAGCTGTCCTTGATGATGCGCTCCTGCGTCTGATAGTCCACATAGACCAGACCGAAGCGCTCGGTGTAGCCGTAAGACCACTCGTAGTTGTCCATCAGCGACCACGCGAGATAGCCGATCGCGTCCACGCCGTCCTCGGCGGCGCGCTTGAATGCGCGCAGATAGCGGTGCATGTAATCCTGCCGCTGGGGGTCGTGAACCTTGCCGTCGAGCGACAACGCGTCGTGGCAGGACATGCCGTTTTCGCTGATCATCAGGGGCGTCTTGTAGCGCTCGTAGAGGAACTTCGGCCCCCAATAGAGCGCATCGGGCGTGACGGGCCATTCAATGGCGGTCTTGGGGTGCCCGACAGGCTGCCCCACCTGCTCAAAGCCGCTCGCGTTTTCGGCGGCGCGGATGAGCCTGCCGGAGTAGATGTTCTGGCAATAGAAGTCCAGCGGCTGATGGATGGTCTCCAGATCATCCTCCCAGCCCACAGGCAGATACTTGCCCACACTGCGCAGCCCATCCTCGGGGTAGCGTCCCAGCATCACCGGGTCGTTCCACCACGTAACGGAAAACACCCATGCTTCCGGGTCGTCCGGAACGGACAGATAGCACTTTCTCGCGGCTTCGACGTCCTCCGGGCTTTCGGTGCAAGGAATGCAGGGGTCTGCGTTGGGCGCGTAGCCCACGCGGCAGCCGGGAGCGTATTTGCGCAGCGCCTTCACGGCAAGGCCGTGCGCCAGCATCACATGGTGGCTCATCGGCACCGTGGCGCTCAGCGGCAGGCGGTAGCCCGGCGCATGCCCCCCCCGCACATAGCCCATCCCAATGAAGCACGCCGGCTCGTTGAGGGTGATAAAATCTTTCACGCGGTCGCCGAAGCGCTGCGCGCACAGGGCGGCGTAGGCTTCAAACCACTTGGGGCTTTCGGGGTTTTCCCACGCGCCGCGCGCCGCAAGCGCAGCGGGATAATCCCAGTGAAACAGCGTGACGATGGGGCGGATGCCGTTTGCCAGCAGTTCGTCGATCAGCGCGTTATAGAAGGCCACGCCGCTTTCGTTCACCTCGCCCACGCCCTGCGGGATCAGCCGCGGCCACGAAAGGGAGAACCGATAGGCTTTCACGCCCATCTGCTTCATGATGGCCACGTCTTCCCGGAAGCGGTGGTAATGGTCGCAGGCGACATCGCCGGTGTGTCCTTCAAGAATCTTGCCCGGCTCGTGCGAGAAGCGATCCCACACGCTCGCGCCCTTGCCGTCCTCAAAGGCAGCGCCCTCGATCTGGTAGGACGCAGTGGCAGTGCCCCAGATAAAGTCCTTGCGGAAACTCATTGCAATCCTCCTTGGGGAATGGTGGATGGAACAGCGCGATGCGCTGTTATTCCTTCACGCCGCCCAGCGCAACGCCCGCGATGATGTACTTGGAAAGCAGGAAATACACCACAAACAGGGGCAGCACCGTCAGCGCAAGCGCCAGATACACCGTGCCGTAGTCCGTGCGGAAGCGGTCGCTCTTGAGCAGGGAGACCAGCATGGGCATGGTGTACTTGCTCTGGGAGTTGATGATCATCGTCGGTTCAAACAGCTTGTTCCAGCTGCCGACGAAGGTGAAGATGGCCTGCGTGGCCAGAGCGGGCTTCATCATGGGCAGGGCGATGCGGTTGAAGGTGCCGAACTCGCTGCTGCCGTCGATGCGCGCCGCCTCCACGATTTCCAGCGGCAGGCCGCCGATCATGTACTGGCGCATGAAGAACACCAGCGAAGGCGCGGCGATGCAGGGCACGATGAGCGGAATGTAGGTGTTGACCAGATTCAGCTTGAACATGAAGGTGAAGAAGCCGACCATAGAGACCTGCGTGGGGATCATCAGCACGGCCATGATGAACGTGAACGCGAACCGCCGTCCCTTGAAGTCATACACCATCAGCCCGTAAGCCGTCATGGTGGAGAAATACAGCGCCAGAATTGTGGAGCTGGTGGCAATGAGCATGGAGTTGCGCATTCCCTGCAGGACGTTGAAATTCTGCCGCTCGTTCAGGGTGTTGTAGTTTTGCAGCAGCTTGTTGCCCGGAATCAGGCTCATGCCCTGCTGAATGGCGTAGTTGTCGCGCGTGGCGTTGACAAACATCACCACGAAGGGGAACAGCGACATGACGCACAGCGCGATGCACACCAGATAGATGATCGCCTTTTGAAACGCCAGAGCCTTGGAGTAGCTCTTGCTCTCATTCTTGCTCTTGCTCATACCCGCACCCCTTTCCGGAGCCGCTTGGCGGCCTTGCGCGCCGCCGCCGCATCCTTATCGCGCATCACATAGAACAGCGCGAGGCTCAGCACGCCGGTGACAAGGAACAGCAACACCGACACCGCCGCTCCGCGGCCGTAATCCTTGGTGCCTTGATAGACCAGCTCCATGATATACATGGTGACGGTCATCGTCATATCCTTGGCGGGAGAACCCTGCTTCTGCATCATCTGCGGGATATCGTACATCTGCATGCCGCCGATGAGCGAGGTGATCAGGGTGTAGAGCAGGATGGGCTTGAGCAGCGGCAGCGTGATCTTGTGGAAGATCTGTCCGGGCGACGCGCCGTCAATCTCGGCCGCCTCAAACAGGCCGGGGTTGATGCCGAGCATTCCGGCGATCAGCACGATCATCGTATGGCCGTACCACATCCAGAAATTGATGAAAGCGATGATCAGCCGCGTATGCCAGCCTTTTTCAAGGAATGGAATGGCAACCAGCGCGGCAGAGCCTGCATCGCTGTAAACAGCCTTGTCAATCACGCCCAGCTGAGCCAGCACGGAGTTGACCGGGCCCTGCGGATAGGCGAAGAGCGAATAGAACAAAACGGAAATGCTGGCGGCCGTAATGATGTTGGGCATGTAGATCATAACCTTGAAGGCGCCCTGTCCGCGGATTTTCAGGCGCGAATCGGTGAACCACTTGGCCAGCAGCAGAGCCAGCAGAATCTGCGGGATGAAGTTGATGATCCACATCACTGTGGTGTTTTCAAACGCCTGCAGGGTGCTGCCCTTGGTCAGGACGTTCTGGAAGTTCTTGAGCCCGTTGAACGTGGGGCCGACCACCTTGTTGGTGCCGGTGATCATGTATTTCTGGAAAGCCAGATAGATGGTGTTTGCCAGCGGGTAGGCCTGGAAAATCAGATAGGCAATAAAGAATGGCGCAATGAAAAGGTAACCGTAGCGGGAATAGCTAACACCCTTGACGCGCCTGGGTTTGGGCGCTTTCTGCGACATCACGGTTCACGCTCCCTTGTTTTCAAACAAGGGGGTCCCTTGATCCCAAGGAACCCCCTTCAGATTGTCAACTCACAGAGATTTCAGGGATCAGTCGACGGTGACTTCCGGGAACATATCCACGACGGAATCCTTGAAGTCCTGAATAGCAGTCTCGTAGTCCTTTTCGCCGGTGGCGTAGGCGTTGACCTGCTCATCCATTTCGATGTTGATGTTCTGGTCGTAAGCGCTCATCGCGGAGATGTCGATCAGCGGAGTGACGGCCTGGAACAGGCTGTAGTGATCCTGTCCGCCAAGGAAGTCGAAGCTGAAGCCGCTGTCGATGATGTTCTGGATGGCTTCGGTGTTGTTGACATAGTCCTTGGACTTGAGGCAGTAGTCCTGCATGGAATCGGTTTCGATGGTGAAGTATTCAATGATGTCCTTGGCAAGCGCCTTGTTGGTGCAGGTGCTGGCAGCGGTCAGCCAGGTGCCGCCCCAGTAGTAGGGCTGAGGGCCGTTGACGGCAGCCCAGTCGCCGTAGGTGCCTTCGCCGGGCTTGGAGCCGCCGGAGTTGCCGACCATGGTCCACTGGATGCCCCAGGTGGAGAAGAAGTAGCCGAGGATGGAATCATTGCCAACGCCGGAGTTCCACGCTTCAGTCCACGGATCCGCCATGGCGGTCAGGTTTTCTTCGCGCAGGGTCTTGGCAAAGTCGAAGTACCACTTGACCTGATCGTCGATGACCAGATTGTAGGCTTCGTCAACCCACGGGGTGGAGCGCACGGTGCGCACAACCTGCCAAACGTCGCCGTTGGAGGGGATCAGCTTGGTGGCGCCAGCGGACTTTTCAGCGACTTCGCGGGCAGTGGCGAGGAAGGTATCCCAATCCTTCACCTTTTCCTGCATTTCTTCGGGGGTCTTCACGCCGAGGTACTTTTCAGCGAGGCTGCGGCGATACAGGAACAGACCAGGGGCGGCCTGCCAGGAGGAGCCCTTCACAACGCCGTTGGAATCCGTGGCGATGGTGATGGTGTAGGGATACTGCTTGGCCATGGCTTCCGCGGTGATGCCGATTTCTTCCATGGGAAGGGTGTAATCGGAATCAACATACTTCAGCGCGTAGTCGGCTTCGATGAGGAACATGTCGATGTGTTCGCCGGCAGACAGAGCCGCGTCCAGCTTCTGCTGATACACGCCGTTGTCGTTGGGGTTGATGACGAACTCGATCACGTCGCCGTTGGGCAGCGTCATGGTGCCGTCCTCAGCCACGGTGCCGCCCACGGCCGGAACGTAGTAATTCTTGAGCATTCCCTGGAATTCGTCGTTCCAAGCATAGATGACGAACTTCTCGCCGGTGGCGGGCACGTCAAAGCTGGTGGTGAAGGATTCCGCAAGCGCGGGAGCCATCGAGCACACCATCATGATGGCCAGGAGCAGAGCAACGATTTTCTTCATTTTGGTAGCCTCCTTTTTATTGATCACCCTTTCGTTTTGCCGAAAGGGAAAATCGCAAGCGATGCAGGCGCGCTCAGCGCGCGGGGCCGACGGTCTCGCCGGGGAGAAGCCTGCTGGGAATGGAGATGATCTCCTCGAAGGTGGTGCGCGGCTGCTCGATGAGATGCACCAGCTTCCTTGCGGCGGCCGCGCCGATGCTGGCGGTATCCTGACAGACGGTGGTCAGCCGGGGACGGCACATCTGCAGCAGCTTCACGCCGTCGTAGCCCGCAATGGAAATATCTTCCGGAATGCGCAGCCCGGCCTCGCGAATGGCTTCCATGCCGCCAAGGGCGGCGTAATCGTCCGCCATGACGACGCATGTGGGCCGCTCAGGCAGTGCCAGCAGCTGCTCCGTCGCCGCTCGCGCGGCGGCAGGATTGTGGTACAGGCTGGAGATCAGGTATTCCTCCGGCACGTCCAGCCCATGCTGCTGCATGGTGCGCAGAAAGCTGGTGGTGCGCACGTCGCTGACGTCGGATTTCTCGCCGCAGATGTACGCCACGCGGGTGTGACCCATGGACAGGATATGCTCTGTCAGTTCGGTCATGCCCTGCCGGTTTTCGCTGGTGATGCAGCTGTGGTTGTGGAACACATGGTCAATGGTGACCACCGGCAGGCTGCTTTCGATCAGCTCTATCACCATCGGATCGGAAAAATCGGAGCAGACGATGCACACGCCGTCCACATTGCGGTACAGGCAATGCTCCAGGTAGGTCATGGTATCCTGCCCCGTGTGGCAGGTGATGAAGGTGATGTCATAGCCGCGCAGGGCGGCTTCGTTCTTGAAGGACTCCAGCACAGGCGAGAAGTAGCTGTGCGTCAGGCCGCTGCCGCTTTCATCGTTGTAGAGCACGCCCAGATTGAACGTGCGCCCGATTTTGAGCCCGCGCGCGATGGCGCTGGGGCGGTAACCCAGCTTGGCGGCGGTATCGCGCACAAGCGCCCGCGTTTCCTCGCTGACGTCCGGATAGTTGTTCAGCGCCTTGCTGACGGTGGATACAGACAGGCCGCACGCTGCGGAAACTTCCTTGATCATGGCGGCCATGGAATCCAGCCTTTCTTCAAAATTCTGCTAAAACGTTTTCGTAAGCACATTATACGACGCTCCCTCGCAAAATGCAAGTATTTTTTTAACTTAGATAAAAAATTGCGTCCGAAACACGCCAATTCTGTCGAAACGCATGAAAGCGCGGCAAACGCCGTCCCCTGCCGCTCTGCGGCGCATTCCGAATACGTTTTCGCAGGCTTTCGGAAAAAGAAAACGCGCGCCCACGAAAAAGCCTTGCAAACGCTGAAAAAAAGGGGTATATTAGAGAAAAGAAAGCCGTCTTTTTGCGCCTGAAAGCGAAAACGTTTTAGAAAATCAACCGTTTCACGGATAAACCACGCGCTGCAAGGGAGGAAATCTATCATGAATTACGGCACCTTCGACGATCGCGCAAGGGAGTATGTGATCACGCGCCCGGACACGCCTTCGCCCTGGATCAACTATCTGGGCAGCGAGGCGTTCTTCACGCTGATGTCCAACACCAGCGGCGGCTACAGCTTCTATAAGGATGCGCGCATGCTGCGCATCACCCGCTACCGCTACAACAACGTGCCCACCGATGCGGGCGGACAGTATTTCTACATCAAGGACGGCGACGTCGTGTTCACGCCCGGCTGGATGCCGGTAAAGACGCCGCTGGATCATTACGAGTGCCGCCACGGGCTCGGCTATACGCGCATCGAAGCCCGGAAAAACGGCCTTGCCGCCGTGCAGACTGCCATGGTGCCCCGCGGCGTGAACGCGCTGGTGACGAAAGTCGAGCTGGAAAACCAGAGCCAGAGCGCCAAGGACGTATCGCTGTTCAGCTTTGTGGAGTTCTGCCTGTGGAACGCGCAGGATGACAGCACCAACTTCCAGCGCAATTTCTCCACCGGCGAGGTGGAAGTCGAAGGCAGCGCCATCTACCACAAAACGGAGTATCGCGAGCGCCGCAACCATTACGCCGTATTCGGCGTAAATGCGCCGCTGGACGGCTTCGACACCGACCGCGACGCGTTCCTCGGCGCGTATAACGGCTTCGACCATCCCACGGCCGTGTTTGAGGATGCGAGCGCCTGCTCCATCGCCAGCGGCTGGGCGCCTGTCGGCAGCCACCGGCTGCACCGGACGCTTCAGCCGGGCGAGCGCCTCTGCTTCGTGTTCGTGCTGGGCTATTGCGAAAACCCGGAGGAGGAAAAATTCAGCGCGCCGAACGTCGTCAACAAAAAGCCCGCTTACGAGCTGCTCGCGCAGTTCGACTGCGAAGAAAAATTTGACGCGGCGCTCGCCGCCCTCAAAGCCTACTGGGACGCGCTGCTCTCCACCTATCAGGTGCGCAGCGGAGAAGACCGGCTCGACCGCATGGTGAACATCTGGAACCAGTATCAGTGCATGGTGACGTTCAACATGTCCCGCTCCGCATCCTACTACGAATCCGGCATCGGGCGCGGCATGGGCTTCCGGGATTCCACGCAGGATCTGCTGGGCTTCGTGCATCTGATTCCCCAGCGGGCGCGGGAGCGCATTCTGGATATCGCAGCCACGCAGTTCCCGGACGGCAGCGCGTATCATCAGTATCAGCCGCTGACCA
>CAZKJW010000032.1:1992-21913 GCA_964553125.1 uncultured Oscillospiraceae bacterium | reverse complement strand
GAAGGCGTCAAAAAAGCCACTGTGGACGAGCTGGCCGCCGTGGACGGCATGAACCGCACCGCCGCAGAAGCGGTCTATGCGTGGGCGCGCCGCGAAGAAGAAAAGAAAAAGCGCCCCTGACGCGCAGCAGCACGCGGGGGGAGCACGCATTTCGAAAGTTTTTTTCGCTGCGTTTTTCGGCGGATTGGCACAGTCTGCTTTGCGCGGGCTGTGCTTTTTTATGTGCTGCTTTTTCCGTAAACGCTTGATTTGTGGGCTTGCGTTCTGGTGGCGGGGTTCTATCTTGTAGCGAGGGTTATTGCGGGGCATTGCCATTCCCCCTAATTCGTTCGCGCCGCGGATTCGCATAGCACTCGCTCAGCCCGGATTGTGGCGATGTAACGTTTTGCGCTGCGTCTGCTCGAAAAAACTCATGCGGCGATTGGCACGGGCTGTTTTGTGTGGGCTGTGCTTTTCTTTTTTCCTTGCGCGCCATGCGCGTGATAGATTCGCATATCCCCCGCTTCCACCGGCTTATGACGATGCGGCACTACGCTGCGCCTACTCTCAGAACACATATGGCTAATCGGCACAGGCTGCTTCAAGAGGGATTGTGCGTTTCCTATTGGCTTCTCTTTCCACACGCCCCGGCTTCACGGGCGCGCGTTCTGCCGGTCGGATTCTGTCTTGTGGCGAGGGTTATTGCGGGGCATTGCTATTTCCCCTAATACGTTCGCGTCGCGGATTCGCATAGCACTCGCTCAGCCCGGATTGTGGCGATGTAACGTTTTGCGCTGCGTCTGCTCGAAAAAAATTCATGCAGCGATAGGCGCAGACTGTTTTGTGTGGGCTGTGCTTTTCTTTTTTCCTTGTGCGTCATGCGCGTGATAGATTCGCATAGCGCCCGCTCACGCCGGATTGTGACAATGCGGCGTTATGCGCTGCCGCTGATTGGCACAGGCTGTTCTTTAATGGCGGCGCTTTTTAATTTCCTTTTCTCATATACGCTTGCTTCACGGGCTCGCGTTCTTCCGAGTGTGCTTTCTTTTCCCTTACACGCCATTTGCGTGACGGATTTGCATACTACCCGCTTACACCGACTTATGGCAATGCAGCGTGACCCACTACGTCCGCTCGCAGAATTCATGCAGCGATCGGCGCAGCCTGTTTTGTTTGGGCTGTGCTGCGCTTTTCTTTTCCCTTGCGCGCCATTCACGCCACAAATTCGCACATCCCCCGCTTCCACCGGCTCATGGCGCTGCGCCTCCCCCTTGCTGCTTGTCCCCCCGCCGCGCCGCCCCTTTTCCGCGCCCTGCGCGGAAAACCGAAAACCCCACATCCCTGTCACAGACGCAGCCCCTCCGCGGTTGTTCTTCCGCGAGGGGGCCGCAAGTCTCAGGCATACTTACGCCGTTCGTATGGCGCGTCAGGCGCGCTCTCCTGCGATGTGCATCCCCGGCTCGCACGCGGCGCCCGCGCAGGGACGCGTCGGCCAGATGTCGTTCGTGCTGCCGGAACCGCTGCCCGTGCCGCCGGTGCTGCCGGTGTTTCCGGTCGTGGAGCCGGTTCCGCCCTGCGCCGTTGCAGGCAGGCAGATGATGCGGCCCTGCACGAAATCCGTCGGCGTGAGCACCGGGTTCGCCATGAGGATATCGCCGATGGACGTGCCGTACCGCGAGGCCACCACGGCCAGCGTGTCGCCCTGAACCATGACGTACGCCGCGCCGCCCGCGCTGCAATTTCCGCGCGTTCCCGCGGGCGCTACGCACAGCTGCTGCCCCTCCTGCAGGTTGCGCAGATCGACGTCGCGGTTTGCCTGCTCCAGCGCCGCATAGGACACATTGTAGAGCACCTGCAAATCCACAAACGTCTGCCCGCGCATGACGGTATGTACGCTGTACCCCGCGGGACACGTCTGCACGCGCGCCGGGACGCAGATCACCTGACCGACGAGCAGCCGAGCCGGGTCAACGCCGGGGTTCGCCGCAAGCAGATCGGCGAGCGGAATGTCGAATCGCTGCGCGATGAGGTAAAAGCTGTCGCCGCGCTGGACGGTGTACGCCGTGCCACCGACGCAGCCGGTCGGCTGGGTGGGCGCGGTCTGCTGCTGAGGGATACAGATCACGTCGCCCGCGTAATACAGCTGCGCGTCCAGCCCAGGGTTCGCATCGAGAATAGCCTGCACGGTCGTGTTGTACTCCTGGGCGATCGCATAGAGCGTCTGCCCTTTTCCAATCGTATACCGGATGGAATTTGCGCCGCAAACGGATTGCTGCATTTTCTCGCCTCCAAAGCATAGATTCCGTTTCAGACTATGAGCGGCAGGCGGCGCGGGTGCGTTCTTTGCGGGCGCAATGCGCCCAGAAAAAAAGTTCCCCGCCGCATGGCAGGGAACACAGCGCGGCGGCATAGCCGCGGACGCTTTCGTTTTTCTTAAAGCACGCTCAGGGGCAGGGCGTCGTCATTTTTGTCCCCGCCCGCAGGTTCTTCCTCAGGCGGCTCCGGCGTGGGCTGCGGCGTGGGCGCGGGCGTAGGCGTGGACTGCGTTTCCGGCTCCTCCCACTCATACACTTCCGTTACCTTGGTCAGCCGATCCGGATGGACGCTGCTCAGGTATCCCTCGTACATATAGCCGTACCGGCCATCGACCAGAACATACGCCCAGCCATCCCGGACGGACAGCACTTCCACTTTCGTTCCGCGCGGGAAGCTGTAAATGATCCTGTACTGGAAGCCAGGGCCTTCACGCAGGTTCAGCCGGTCGGTTTTCGTGTTGACATAAGCAGTGGCGGCGGAGGCCAGAACGGGCAGCGCGAGCGCAACGACGAGCGCCAGCACGAGCACCATGCGGACTCTCTTGGAGCGAACGGTTTTTTTCATTTCTTTCCCTCCCTATTTTCCTTTTGTTTCAGGAAGCCGGTTTCATTATATCGTATTCTTCCTGCCGGCGCAACGGCTTTGCAGAAATCGCCCGGCGCGGTTTTTGCGGGCGCAATGCGCCTAAGAAAAAAAGTTCCCCGCCGCATGGCAGGGAACGCAAAAGCATGGCAAACCGGAAACGTTATTACTTGGCGCCCGTAGCGGCATCCGTGCTGGGCGTTTCGGGCTTTTCTTCGTTCGGGAACACTTCCCACGGATAGCGCAGACCGGACAGCGGGCCCCACGGATTCGGGCGCGTGCCCACGGGCAGGCCGTTCGGGCCGAGCGGATACCATTCGCCGTTGACGTTGGTGTAGCCCCAGTTGTAATTCCAGCTGGTTCCATCGAAGTAGGCGTAGGGATAGCAAACGGAACCGGTCGCAACGGTGCTGCTCAGATAGCTCTCGCTCATGTAGCCGTAATAGCCGCCGACATAGACATACGCCCAGCCGTTCACGGAGGACAGCACTTCAACGCGCGTTCCCTTCGGGAAACTGCGGATGACGCTGTAGCCGGTGCCGGGGCCTTCGCGCAGGTTCAGCCCGGAGGACCGGGTGTTGATGTACGCGGTGGCGGCGGACGCCATGACGGGCAGCATCAGCGCGATGACAAGCGCCAGAATCAGCGCCGCGCGGAGCTTCTTGGAGCGGACGAGGTTTTTCATTTTGTTTTCCCCCTTTTTTGTTCAATGCTCTTTCGCTTTTTTATATGCTCAGCTTTATATGTTATACCACGTTTTCCTCATGGAGACAATTCCTTTTTCCGTTTTTATCCAAATAAAAAAATGCGCTTTCGCGCTGGAAGGACGGCCCACAGGCAAACCGCCGCCCTTCTGGAGATCTATCGCCCGTCGTTTCTGTTCAGGTTTATTATATATTACGAATATATTACATGTCAAGTGGTATTGGAAATATTTTCTTAAAAACCCAGCGTTTCATTTTTTGCGCTGCCGCGCCTTTGCGCCCTGCAAAAAGCGGCTCCTCCGTTTTAGCCGGAAGAGCCGCTCGCTGGTTTGACCGCGCGCTGCGCGGCAAAAACAATCCGTTACTTGCCGAGAACCTTCTTCGCTTCCTCAACGACATGCTCAGTGGTGATGCCGTAAAGCGGGAAGAGCTTCTTGTAGGGGCCGGACGCGCCGAAGGTGTCGATGCCGATGGCCTTGCCGTCCAGACCGACATACTTGAACCACGGCATGGTCACGCCGGCTTCCATGGATACGCGGGCGCGAACTGCCTTGGGCATGACGGACTCCTTGTATTCCTCGCTCTGCTCCTCATACAGCTCCATGCAGGGCATGGAAATCACGCGGGCCTTGACGCCCTCGGCGGCCAGAACGGTCTGCGCGGCCATCATCTGCTCCACTTCGGAGCCGGAGGCCATCAGCAGCACGTCGGGCGTGCCTTCGCAATCGGAGAGGATGTAACCGCCCTTGAGCGCGTCGCGGCCGTCCTCGTTGTAGGTGGGCAGGTTCTGGCGGGTGCTGACGATGCAGGTCGGGCGGCCATCCGTCTGGCTGGCATACCACGCAGCGGCGGTTTCCTTGCCGTCGGCCGGGCGGAACACGAGCAGGTTCGGAATGGCGCGCAGGCCGGCCAGATGCTCGACAGGCTGGTGGGTCGGGCCATCCTCGCCGACGCCGATGGAGTCGTGCGTAAGGATGTAGGCGACCTTCTGCTTCATCATGGCGGAAAGGCGGATGCCGTTCTTCATGTAGTCGGAGAAGCAGAAGAACGTGGCGGCGTAGGCGCGCAGGCCGCCGTGCAGCTGCATGGCGTTGCAGATCGCGCTCATCGCGTGCTCGCGGATGCCGAAGTGGATGTTGCTGGCCTCGGGCGTTTCCGCAGAGAAGAAGCCGCTGTTCTTCATGTTGGACTTATTGGACGGGCACAGGTCGGCGCTGCCGCCGAACAGGTTCGGCACGCGCGCGGCCAGACGGTTCAGCGCCTCGCCGGAGGTGTTGCGGGTGGCGTTGCTGCCTTCAAAGGCCCAGAAGGCGTCGTCATGCAGCAGATCGCACGGCAGCTCGTCGGAGAACCAGACCTTCCACTCGGCGGCCAGTTCCGGATACTTCTCCGCATAGGCAGCGAACAGCGCTTCCCATTCCGCTTCGGCCTTGGCGCCCTTGGCGGCGGTTTGCGCGGTGTGGGCATAGACTTCGGGTTCGACGGCGAAATCGCCCTCGGGCAGGCCGAGGTTCTTCTTCGCTTCGGCAAGGTTCTCCGGGCCGAGCGGTTCGCCGTGCGCGGAAGCGGTGCCCTGCTTGGCGGGGCAGCCGTAGCCGATGATGGTGTGCGCGATGATCAGCGACGGACGCGGATCCTTCTTCGCTTCTTCAATGGCGGCATAGACGTTCTGCCATTCGTTGCCGTCGGCAACATCGATGACCTGCCAGCCGTATGCTTCAAAGCGCGCGCCGACATTCTCGCGGAAAGCGATATCCGTGCTGCCTTCGATGGTGATGCCGTTCTTGTCGTAGATGCAGATCAGCTTTCCCAGCTCCAGCGTGCCGGCCAGAGAGGCTGCCTCGTGGCTGATGCCCTCCATCATGTCGCCGTCGCCGCAGGTGACGTAGGTGTAG
Source organism: uncultured Oscillospiraceae bacterium (assembly GCA_964553125.1). Taxonomy (GTDB): domain Bacteria; phylum Bacillota; class Clostridia; order Christensenellales; family Aristaeellaceae; genus Aphodomonas. The sequence continues at coordinate 16,437 of CAZKJW010000032.1, read as the reverse complement.
TGATCCATCACCGGGAAGCCTTCACGGTTGAAGTGCGCGGCGATGTGCTTTTCCGCCATGGCAAAGCCGACGGCGTTGGCCACGCCCTGACCGAGCGGGCCGGTGGTCGTTTCAACGCCCACAGTGTGGCCATATTCCGGATGGCCGGCGCACTTGCTGCCCAGCTGACGGAACGACTTGAGGTCTTCAATCGACATGCCGCCCACGCCGTAGAGATGCAGCAGCGTATACAGCAGCGCGGAGCCGTGGCCGCCGGAAAGCACATAGCGGTCGCGGTTGACCCAGTTGGGGTTGGCGGGGTTGTACTTCATCACCTTGTCCCACAGCGCGTAGGCAGTCGGCGCAACGCCCATGGGCGCGCCCGGATGGCCGGACTTGGCAGCCTGCACCTGCTCAGCGGACAGAATGCGGATTGTGTTTACGACTTTCTGATCGATGCTCATTGGTAAACCTCCCTCGAAATGATGCCCGAATGGGAATTGTTTCCCCTATATCTCCTTCCCCTCCGGAAGCCCGGACGGGCAGCGAGTCAGATTGATTTTTCTTCCGCGCATTCGCGCAGAAGACGATAGAACGGCGCAGCCGCCACAAACCCTGCGGCGATTCTTTCGGCAAGTTCGGGGCGCGAAACCTCCTCCATGTCGGTCACGACATGCTCGCAGAAAACGCACTTGCGGCTGTAAAGCGCGCCCAGCGCGTCATCCATGCCCTCCGGCGGCTGATGCTGCCGCAGATAGCGTTCGCCGCGAATTTCGTACTCCGAGCGGAACCCATCCGCATCCAGTATCTTTTTAACATATTTCGGCTTCTCACGCAAGATGCAGCGCAAATTTTCCATGGATTCAGGCCGCATTTGGTAAAAACCGCAGCCCCAGCCCGCCCATTCGGCGGAAATTTCAAAGAAGAAGCCGCACGAGTCGCCTTTATTTTCCCCAATGGGATTAAAGCCGATCCACATATGATCGCGCAGCGGCGATTTATCGCGGCTGAAGCGCACATCGCGCCAGATGCGGCTGACGGCGCGCGAAGGGCGCGGATCGATCCGCGAATCAATCTGCTGCACCGTCGGCGCCAGCTGCTGCGCCAACAGAACGAGCGGCCTTTTGACCGCCCGCTCGAATATATCCCTGTTGTCGTTCATGAACTCGCGGCTGTTGTTAAAGCGAACCGCCGCAAAGAAAGCCAGGGCTTCCATGGAGAAGCCCTGAAATTCCTGTGTGTTATTCGTCGTCATTGCTGCCTTCGTCATCGCTGTTCAACGGTTCCTCCGTCTGCTGATAGCCGGAACGCGCCATGCGCTGTCCGCGCGCAAACGCCTGCGGATCCTCCGCCTGCCACGCGCCGCCGCGCCGCACGTCGTTCATGCTGCGGCTGATGCGATACTGCGCGTCGCCGCCGGAAACCAGCGCGGCCTCGTCGTCCGTCATGCGCGTGCCCTCGTCTTCGTCGTCGGGCTGCCGCCGCTCGCCGCGCATCCGGCTGAGATAATCGCTGCCCGATGCAGTGACCCCGCTTTCGCGGCGCATCGCGGAACGCGTCGGCTGCTCGTCGTCATCGTCGTTGAAAATCTGCAACTCGCGGCGCGGCGTCGGGCGCGCGAAGCGGTCTGCGGGAGCTTCCGGCTCGGCGTCTTCCTGCGGGAGCTGCGTGCGCGTGGACGCTTCCTGCGGCTCGCCGTATTCTTCGGCTTCCTCCTGCGCGGGGGCGGCCTGACCTCTGCGCGCTCCTGCGCGGCGCGGCGCAGGCTGCGCATAGTTGCGGCGCGAGCTGCGCTCCATGCTGTCAATCACGGCTTCGCGGCCGCCGCGCGGCCCCTTCGGCGCATTGCGCCGGCGATCTGCCAGCACCAGCAGCACCACTGCCACGAGAATCACCAGCAGCAGTCCGGCCAGCACATACAGCAGCACGCGGCCCGTCGTGCCGCCCTGATCTTCTTCGTCCACAAAGGGCGAGATGGAAGGCGTTTCCGTCGGCACGGGCGTTGCGGTCGGCGCGATGGTGGGCACGGGCGTGGGCGTCGGGGTCGGCGCGGGCGCAACGTACGTCACCTTTACGATGTTTGACTCAAAGCTGTGCGTCTCGCCTGCGCTGTCCTTCGTGCTCGCCACGAACTGAATCTGACCCGCCACATTGGTGGTGAACATCTTGGCAAACGTGACCGTCTCGTTGGGCTGAATCACGTCAATGGTTTTCACCGTTGTGCCGTCCTCGGTGATCGCCACCTTTTCCGCCGCAAGGCGGCCGAAGTTCGTCACCTTGATGAGGAAGGCAATCTCGGAAGGCTCGGTGTAGATGATTTCGCGGTCGGCTTCGACGACAATCTCCAGATCCGGCGCAATGGCGTCGTCGCCCAGCGTTTCCTTGATATCCTCCGCGGTCTGAATCGTCAGCTCGTTGGAGGCAAAGGTGACGGTGTTTCCGGACGCGTCAAGCGCGGAGACGATGAATTTGTAAGTGCCGCTCGCGCTGACGGTAATGGATTTCTTAACGGTGTGCTCTTTCTTTGCGCCCAGCGTGATGCCGCTTTCAATGTCGCCCAGCGTCGCGTCCGCAACGGAGAGCTTGGTGTATTCCACATCGCCCTTATTGGTGATCGTGCAGTTCAGTTCAACCTTGTCGCCCTTGTTGACGATGAGCGACTTCGCGGCCAGCTGCACGAGCACGTCCACCGTCGCCACGTCGATCGTCTTGGCGGGGCCGTCGATTTTGTTCTGCTTTTCTTCGCTGCCCACAAGATAATTATAGGTGACCGTCGGCTGCGTCACCATCGGCTCGGAGCCCATGACGAAATCGCAGTTCAGCTGCACAGACTGTCCAACGCCCAGAAGCGGGCAGGTCAGCGGCTCGGCGGAGAGGCCGGGATCGAGGATCTGGATATCGGTCACATCCACCGTGCCGATGTTCGTCAGCAGGTAGGATACTGTCGTGGTCTGGCCTTCCACGGCCTTCGTGGGCGCGGTACGCTCCACGTTCAGCTTCGGCGTGGCCGTCTGATAGGTGATCGACTTTGCGATCGGCCGCGAAACGGCGTTGACGTTGCCGTTTTCATCCGTCACTTTGTAGCTGGCCGTGTAGGTGATTTTGCCCGCGTCCAGCTGCGCCTGCGTTACCGTCCAGCTGCCGCTGAAGCTCGCGCCGGTTCCGGGGGCGAGGTTCGCCGTGCCGCCGCTGCCAAACGACGCGCAGACGTTTTTATCCGGGTCATACAGCGTTACGGAAATGGTGCTGCCGTCGTCGGTAATGTTGAACACGTTGATGCTCACGCGCACCGTTCCCACGCCGGTCAGCTGCGTCTGAGAGACCTCCATTTCGACGGCGATCGGCTCGTCCGCCAGCGCGCCGGCGGCGCACAGAAGCGTCAAAAGGATTGTCAGACAAACAAGCAACGCTTTCCCCGCAAAATTCCTCTTCATTCATTTGCACCCGGAGGTGCATCCCTCCCTTCGGATCTGTGCGAAAAACGCATATACAGGCACGCTAAATGTATTAACATTGTAGTCCATTCTTTGAAACCTGTCAATCAAAATCGTCACACTTTTGTAAAAAAATCGATTCATTCTCCCTTCGTCCTATAAAACGAGCCGCAGAAGGAAATTATTCGCTCCCTGCGGCTGTTAAAAACAGGGCGCAAACGCGCCCGATAAAAAAACCGGAGCCGCCCGCACGGAGCCGCTCCGGAAAAAATTCGCCTTTATTCGCAGGGCCGGATCAGGATCAGCGGCGTCAGCTCGTCGCCCTGCCCGGAAGGATTGTCCTTCATTGCATCCTGAATCTGGTCGTCCGTCAGCGGGAAGCCGTGGCACTTGCCCAGCTGATCCTGCTGGATGTCGTTGGCGTCCATAAGCACCACCGGGATGCCCGTATCGGCGTACAGCGCGTCGCACAGCTCCACCGGGTTCGGCGGGTTGATGAGCGCCATCTGCTTGTATACGTCGAACGAGGAGCGGAAATAGAATCCGTCGATGCCGCCCACGCCCTGACCGCAGATTTTGTAAAACAGCCCGTGAATGCCGAACGGCCGCGTCACGGCGGATACGAACGCCGCCAGCCACACGCGCGGCGCGCCGACCATATCGACCACCAGCTGCAGCTTATATGGCTCGTGCATGCCCACACCCGTCGTGTTGATGCCGGCAAAGCGCCAGAGAATCTTCGCCGTCAGGCCGGGCTTGACCTCGTCGCGGGTTTTCACGTTGTTGGTACACATCGCCATCACCTTCGCGCCGAAGGAAAGCATGTCCCCCTCGCGATACAGCGGCGCAACGTAGCGGCGTACCAGCTCCGCCTGATCCTCGCCGCGCTGCACGAAATGCGTCTGAATGGCGTAGCGGGCGTACTTGCGGCCGTCGCGTCCGGCGATAACCCCGCGGTCAAAATATACCACGCCGTTCTCCTCGCGGCGCTGTTCTTCCAGATTTCTGGACGGAATGATTCCCATAGGATAGCTCCTTCCCGGATTTTCCCGATGCATTGCACGCAGGCGCGCGCTTTTTTTCGCGGCGCTCACGCGCCTAATCATAGTAGCCCCGACCCGTTTTTGTCAAGCATAAAACAGGCGCAGGCGACGTTCCGCCTGTTTTTACAGCGCTGCTTCCAGCCGCGCGCAGCGGCCCACAAACTGCACGTCCTCCGGGCGCGCCGGCTCTGCGTCCAGCTCATGGTCGTAGCTCAGCAGCAGCAGCCGGCTTCCGTCCCATTTGATTTTGCGGGCGGTGCAGTGCTGCTTCCACTTGACGAGCATAATCGCGCCGTCCACCGGGCTGTGCGCGGGAACCGTCAGAAGCAGATCGCCCCTGTGTACGCGGAAGCCGCGCAGGCTGTCGTCCGGCATGAGGAAATACAGCGCCTTATCGGCCGGGCCGCCTTCAATTTTGCCGCCGGCCGCCGCCATGGTGCGATGATCGACAATCTGCCATGCCGCGTTGTACACCGGCACCTCGCGCAGCACGCCCGCCAGCGCGTCGAGCCAGATGCCGCCGTGCTCGTTATCCTCCGCGGGCAGCGAAGCCACCGGCCGCGGCTTGGGCGCTTCCGGCTCCTTCTTCGGGAGCGTGGGCGCGATGGTGTGCAGATCGACCGTCGCGGCGATGTCATCCAGCGTGAAGTCCGCCTCCGTCTGATGCTCCAGCCCGATCTTCTTGAGGATGCGGCGCGCCTGATCGTCCTGAATGATGCGCTTTCCCTGCTCCACGTCGAGCAGGTATTTTTCGGTGATCGCGCACAGCTTCGCAACCTGCTTGGGCGTCATGTTGCGGCGCGTGCGCTCGAGATGAATCAAGTCTCCCAGTCTGCTCATAGTTTCCTCCGGAATCCGCGCGCAGGGGTTGCTCCGCGCGCAGGATTGATACAGCAATTTTTTCTGCGGCCGCTTGCCGCGCGGTTTATTCCTCCGGCGCGAGCACGAGCGTTATCTCACCCTCGGGCGCCTCGTCGGCGAGCGGGAAATAAATCTTCATCACGTCGTAGCCGTCGGACGCCGGCTCTGCGGCGCTGAAGGTCATCATGACGCCCTTATCGTCCGCCTTTTCATCGACGTACAGATAGCGGCGCGTCGCGCCTTCGATTTCAGCGGACAGCCCCGCCTGCGCCGTCTGCACGCGTTCGGGGTTCTTCGCTTCCTCCTGCCGGAAATTGCCCGCCAGCACGATCATCGTCGCGCACTCGGTCACGCCGTCCATCAGCAGGATGCCGCCGTCGCCCTCGGAAGCGTAAAGCGTGTATGTCGCGCCCTCAAACGGGAAATCGCCCGGTGTGAAGCCGCGCTTTGTCAGCGCCGAATCAAGCCGCCACGCCGCCTGCACGCGTTCTTCCTTGGAAGCAAACACATACAGAAACGCTTCTCCACGCAGCATTCCATAGGCGTCCACGCCGCCCTGTGAAACGCCCTGCACGCCCATTGTCTCGTCCATGTTCGGGATGGCCGTCACCTCCTGGCGCGCCTCCATCCCTTCTTCGTCGCGCACCAGCCCGACGATCAGATCTTCCAGCGGCTGCGCCTGCGCGCAGGAAAGCGCCGTCAGCAGCAGACAGCCTGCCAGAAGAAACGCCAGCATTTTTCTCATAAACCGCTCCTTCTTCGGAAATCGTTTTTGCCTTTTCCCATATAACGGAAAATCGACCCGTTTGCTTCCCGAAAATTCGGCTTTCATGGGAATTTACGCTGATTTATTTTGCCGCAAGCGCCTGCTGAAGCGCCGCCGTCAGCCGATCCACCACCGCGGCGTGTCCGGGGCGCAGCGGATGCAGCGGCTCGTCGGGCAGAATGCCGGACAGATTGGCGAGCCAGATCTTCTCGCCCGCCGCCCTGCGGCGCTCGGCAATCTCCGTAATCTCCGCCTTATACGCGCCGATCATCGGAATCGCGCAGACGATTTTCACCTCCGGATTCTCCCGGCGCACGAGAGAAAGATATTCCTCATAGCGCGCGCAGAATTCCTCCGCGCTGTTTTTCCTGTCGTTCGTGCCGTGATTAATCACCACCACGTCCGGCTTTTCGCCGCGATAGGGCATGTCCTCAAACACGAGCGGATACTGCAGCCCGGCGCGCGGCACGCCGCCGCAGCCCGAGCGCGTCATGCCCGCCGCGCCGTACGCCTGGAACATGGCGCGCACGTTCAGTTTCTCCGCCGCAAGATAGGCGTAGGTCGCGCACACGTCGTCCTGCCATGGGCGGTTGAGCTGGTCGTAGCGATAGTCATGCTCGGGCGCATAGTCGTCGTCGATGAGCACGCCCTCGGTGATCGAGTCGCCGGTAAACTCCACCAGCGGCCTTTCGTCCGGCGCAAGCGCCGCCGCGCCTTCCGCCTCCAGCCCGAGGAACGACACCGAGCCGGTCAGCGGCAGATGCCAGCGCTGCAGCTGTTCCATGCCGCCCTTATAGATCACGCACACCGTGTGGGGGCCTTCGCCCTGCGCGGCAATGCGGATATAGCGGTCCAGCGTCACTTCCACGCGCGCGCCGCCATCCACGCTGATCCACAGATGCGGATACGGCTGCTGCGCCTGCTCCATGAAGAACAGCAGCTTCGCCCAGCTGCCCGTAAAAGCCGCCTCGAAATACGATCCGGGCGCGGTTGTCACGGCGCATTCCAGCGGCTGCACGTGGCGGTGCGTGTCGGTATCCTCCGGCAGCGGGCGGCTCCAGCGCCCCGTCAGGCGAACGCTTTCATGGTTCCACGGAATCATCATTTTCAATACCCTCCCGTCGTTTTTTATTCCTGTGCAAACAGGCCAAGAATTTCTTCTTCCGTCATCTCCGCAGGCATCTGCTCGCCCGCGGTGACCACCGCGTCAAACAGCGCGCGCTTTCTTTCGGAGAGCTTCGCCACCTGTTCCTCAATCGTGCCGCGCGTAATCAGGCGGATCACCTGCACCGTGTGCTGCTGGCCGATGCGGTGCGCGCGGTCGGTCGCCTGATCCTCCGCGGCGGGGTTCCACCACGGGTCGTAGTGAATCACGGTGTCGGCGCCGGTCAGGTTCAGCCCCGCGCCGCCCGCCTTGAGCGAAATCAGGAACACGCTGCCCTCGCCCGCGTTAAAGCGGTTGACAAGCTCCAGCCGCTGCCCGACCGGCGTTTTGCCGTCGAGGTACATGGTGGAGATTCCGCTGCGCTCCAGCGTGCGCTTGAGAATGGCGAGCATGGAGGTGAACTGCGAAAACAGCAGCACGCGCCTTCCCGCCGCCACGGCGTTTCCGAGGATTTCGGTCAGCGCGTCCATTTTGCCGCTCGAGCCGGCATAGCCCGTCATCACCAGCGAGGGATGGCAGCAGATCTGCCGCAGCTGCGTCAGCGCGCTGAGCACCTCCATGCGGCCGCGGCCGATGCCCTTTTCGTCCAGAACGCGCTCGACGCGCTCCTTGAGCTGCATGGCCGAGGCCATGTAGACATTCCGCTGCTCGGGCGGCATGTCGCACAGCACGCGGCTTTCGATCTTCTCCGGAAGCTCGGGCAGCACGTCGCTCTTGAGCCGGCGCAGAAGGAACGGGCGGATCCGCCGCCTGAGCACGTCCGCGCCGCTACCGTCCCCGTGACGGCGCATGAACTGCGAGAGCGTCATCAGGTAGCCCGGCAGGGCAAAATTGAAAATCGACCACAGCTCGCCCGGGCTGTTCTCCATGGGCGTGCCCGTCAGCGCGATGCGCGTTTCCGCGTGAATTTTATCGGCCGCCACGGCGGAAAGCGACTGCGGGTTCTTGATGTGCTGCGCCTCGTCCAGCACCGCCATGCGGAACGGAAAATCGGCGATCTGCTCGATGTCGCGCCGCAAAAGCGGATAGGACGTAATGATCACGTCCGTGTCCTCGCTCTGGCGCAGCTCCGCCCAGCGCATGAACCGCACGCGCTGGCCGCCCTCAATCACCGTGCTTCTCAGCTGCGGCGCGAATCTGGCAAGCTCCGCCTGCCAGTTGTATACCAGCGACGTCGGCGCCACCACAATCGACGGCATTCCGCCCAGCTTCTCCCGCGCCCAGACGAGCGTTGCAATCACCTGCAGGGTTTTGCCAAGGCCCATATCGTCGGCCAGCACGCCGCCCATTTTCAGCTTCACCAGCGATTGCAGCCACTCAAACCCGCGCAGCTGATACGGGCGCAGAATGCCCGCCAGCGCCGCAGGGCACGCGTCTCCCGCCGCGCCGAGCGCCGCTGCCGCGCTTTTCACGGATTCGTCCACCTCGATGGGCAGGCCGCTCATCTGCAAAAGGCTCACCAGATACGCCGAGCGATAGGCGCGCAGCGTGAGCACCGACGTTTCAGCCGGACGTTCGGGCGCTTCGGCGGGCATGTCGTTCTCGCCCGCATCGCCCAGCATTTCGGAAATCTCCTGCCATTCGTCCATTCCGGACAGGTCGAGGAAGTCGCCGTTCTTCAGGCGGAAGTAGCGCTTCTTGTCGCGCAGGGCGCGCATCAGCTCCGCCAGCTCCTCAATGGGCGTGTCGTCGTCCATCATCGTCAGCTCCAGCACGCCGCCGGACATGCGCATCTGGCCTGTCAGGCGCGGCCTGCGCGGCTTGAGCCGCTTGAAGTCCTCCGAAGCGAACACTTCGCACACCTGCTGCAGCTGCGCCACGCCCTCCATCACGAAGTTCAGCACGCGCCGCTTCTCCGAAAGATGGATGTGTCCGCGCTCCACGTGGAAGCCCGCGTGCGCCAGCGCGTCGAGCACCTTCCATTCGTTCACCGCGTCGCGCACAAGCAGCATTCCGTCCTCGCTCGGCTTTTCCTCTGCCGATGCGAACGGATCGATCACCGTCTCGCCATAGAGAAACTCCACGCGCGCCACGACGCTCTGCTCGTCGCGGTCGATGTAGGCGCGCGCCTTGAACGGCTCGCGGCGGATGCGCGCGGCAAGCGTGTCGTCCAGAGAAACCATGCAGTCGCGCTCAAGGTGCGGCAGCACCTCACTGACCACGCGCTGCGTTTCAGCCGCGGAAAAATGCGCCGTGCCGCGTCCGCCGGGCACCAGCTGCATCAGCGCGCGCACGGCGCGGCGCTGTCCGGGCGAAAGCTGGACGATGCGGCCGTCCATGCGCGCGAATTCATAGTCCGGCAGCACGGGGCGCACGCCCTGCGGCATCTCCACGCCCAGCGCGATGGCCGCGCCCTCGGCGCGCAGCGTGCAGGTGATGGGCAGCTTTTCCCTTGCGATCGGCTCCTGATTCTCCATTTCGCCCATGACGGCCAGCCGGAACGGCCGCGCCATGAGGATGCGCAGAATGCGCCGCGCAGCGGCCTCGCCCACGCCGAGGAACTTGCCCGTGCGCGCAGGTCTGGCGATCGTCTTGCCCGTCTCGTCCGTCAGCGGATCCTGCGGCGGGCAGGCCTCCTGTAAAATTTCGAGAATCTGCCTGTCCGCGCCCTCAAAGCACATGCTCTCCGGATCGAGCGCAAAGCCCTTTCCAAACGTCATATGTTCTCCGTCTTCCAGCGCGCGCAGAAACGCGCTGATGGAGCGCACAACGTAAAGCCGGTCGGTTCCCACGCGCAGCGCGACATGCAGCGCGGCGTGATCGCCTGGCTCAGGCATATGCAGGTTCACTTCCAGCCGCACGGTCGTCTCCTGACGAAGCGGCGGCTCAAACGCATCGAGAAAAGCGTCCACGGACAGGTGTCCAGATTGCATCGTTCCTGTTTCCCTCTTTATATCAGCATACTCTCCGCAAAAATGCGTAGAAGAATATTGATTCGCCTTTTTTCCGGGGAATCCTTCCCGTTTTTTCCGGAAACAATAGCCGCAAGCAAGGTTTTTTTATTCTCGGCGCATGGCGCCGATCAATCGGGAGGAAATCCGTATGTCCCTTCAGGCTGTTATCATGGCGGGCGGAGAAGGCACGCGTCTGCGCCCGCTGACCTGCGACACGCCAAAGCCCATGGTGCCCATTCTCGGCCGGCCGACGCTGTGCTATTCCCTTCAGCTGCTGCGCCGCCACGGCATGACGGAAATCGGCGTGACGCTGATGTATCTGCCGGAGCGCGTCACGCGCGCGTTCGGCTCCGGCGAAAAGGAAGGCGTGCATCTGCACTACACGCGCGAGCGGGAGCCGCTCGGCACGGCGGGCAGCGTGCGGCAGGCGGCAAAGGGGCGGCTGCGCCCGAAAGAGCCGTTCGTCGTGCTCTCCGGCGACGGCCTGACCGACTGCGACCTAACCGAAGCCGTCCGTTTCCACAGGCAAAAGCGCGCGCTGGCGACGCTCGTTCTGGCGCGCGTGCGTGAGCCGCTGAGCTACGGCGTGGTCGTCTCCGACGAGGACGGCCGCGTGCGCCGGTTTGTGGAAAAGCCCGGCTGGGGCGAGGTCTATTCCGACACGGTGAACACCGGCATTTACGTGCTCTCACCCGAAGCGCTGGATCTGATTCCCGCCGGACAGGCGTGCGATTTCGGGCAGGATCTGTTTCCGCGTCTTGTGCGCGAAGGAAAGCCCGTCTATTCGCTCGTCTCCGACGCATACTGGTGCGACGTCGGCGATGAAAGCGCCTACGTGCGCGCGCAAGCCGATTTTCTTGCAGGCCGCGTGCGGCTGGACGCGGGCGAGCTGATCGCCGAAACGGCGCAGATCGACTCCTCCGCGCGGCTGGAAGGCGCGGCGTATATCGGCGCGGGTGCCGTCGTCGGGCCGCACGCCGTGCTGTCCGAGGGCGCAGTGATCGGCGCGGGGGCGCGCGTAGGCGCTCATGCGCGAATCGCCCGCTCGGTGCTTTGGGAAGAAGCGCGCGCAGGCGAGTGGACGCGGCTGGAAGGCGCGGTGCTTTGCCGCGGCGCGCAGGCGGGCGCAGGCGCCGCGCTGCATGAAAACAGCGTGCTGGGCGACGGCGCGCTGCTCGGCGCGCGGGCCGTTCTGGAAGCGGGCGCGAAGGTCTGGCCAGGCAAGCGCGTCGATCCGTGCGTGCGCGTGCGCGGCAGCCTTGTCTGGGGCGGCGCTTCGCGCCCCGATATCCGCACGGGCAGAACGCGCTGCGCCCGCCCTGAGGACGCGTGCGCGCTCGCCGCTTCATGGCAGGAAGCGCTTGCAGCGGAATCCGTCGCGCTCTGTCACGACGGCAGCGCGGCGGGCGAGGCGCTCTGCGCCGCCGCAGCCGGTTCGCTTGCGGCGCAGGGCGCGGACGTCGTGCTGCTTGACGCGGCCGCGCCGCCCGTGCTCCGCACCGTACAGGCGCTGCGGCGCTGCGGCGCGGGAATGCGCTTTGCGCGCGGCGGCGCGACGCTGCTTTCAGCGCAAGACGGCCGCATTCCCTCCCGCGCGGCGGAACGCAAGGCCGAGGCGCTGCTGGCGCGGCAGGATTACCCCGCGCCGTTCTCGCGCGCAGCGGGCACAGCCGCGCATCTGCCCGACGCGGATGCAATCTACCTTGCCGCCGTCACCGCAGGGCTGTGCGGACGTTTCTCCGCCTCGGCGCTGCACGTGCGCGCCTTTGCCGCCGACGAAAGCGGCGCGCAGCTTGTTCGCGGCGCGCTGCGCGCGGCCTGCATTTCCGGCGAAGCGCAGGTGCGCGCGCAGGATGCGCCGTCCGCGCTCGAGCCGTGGGAGACCGGCTTTCTCCTCTCGCCCTCGCTGGAATCCGTCACGGTCTTCGACCGGCACGGCACGCCCGACGAGGCGCAGCAGACGCTGCTCGGCTATGCGGCGCTGCCTGAAAGCGAGCGCGTGTGGACATGCCGGTTGGACGCGCCCGCCGCGCTGGACGCGCTTGCCGATGCGCGCGGCGCGACGCTCATCCGCGCGGGCGGCGACGAAGCCGTCTGGGACGCGGCGCTTTTCAACGCCGGGCCGCCGCAATATCTCATGCAGCGCGACGGCATTTTCCGTATGCTGCGCCTGTGCGCGCTGCTGGCGCGGCAGGATACGTCGCTGCGCGGCGCGCTAGCATCCCTGCCGGAAGCGGCGCGGCGCGCTGAACGCATCGCGGTTTCGCTGCCGGAGCGCGGGCGTCTCCTGCGCCGCCTTTATGAGGACGCGCCCGGCGCGACGCTTGACGGCAGCCTGCGGATGCCGCTCGGCGGCGGCTGGGTCACCGTTTCGGGCGACGGAAACGCGCCGGAGATGACCGTTTGCGGCGAAGCCGCGCAAAACGAAACCGCCGCCGAACTCTGCGGCGAAGTGCTGGAAAAAATCAAGCGGCTCATGCAGGAAGACAATCCGTAAAAGAGCGCGCAAAAAAGCGGCTCAAGATGCGGCCGCTTTGCTTCAGGATTCTCTCAGGAGGCGTCGGAGGGCGCGCAAGCCCTCTGACTGCCTTCGTCTCGACCGGCTCCGCCGGTCGGGCGGGGCGTTTCCGGCTTTGCCGGAAACATTCCCTGCACGAAGGAACGACCGTCGGGGCTGCTTGCAGCCCTGACAGTGACGAAGTGTAAAGCCTCGGAAAAGCGGGCTTGCCGCTTTTTCGACACAAAAAAGCGGCTGCAACATGCGGCCGCTTTGCTTTAATTTTTTTGTGATTTACAGCGCCGACATCAGCAGCACCACGATGATAATCAGCGGAAGCACGTAGGTCATATACACGCGCCACCAGCCGGGAACCTTCATGCCCATGCCGGTGTTCACTTCCGCCTCGTAGTTCTTCCAGCCCCAGCCGTAGCGGGTCATACAGAAAAGGACATACATAAGGCTGCCGATGGGCAGGAGCAGGTTGGAGACGACGTAATCCTCCAGATCCATGAAGCTCTTGCCGAAGACGGTGATATCGCTCCAGATGTTTAGGCTGAAAATGCACGGAAGCGAGAGCACCAGCATCAGCACGATGTTGATCAGCGCCACCTTCTTGCGGGAGAGGTTCGTCAGCTCCAGCCAGAAGGACATGATGTTTTCAAACACCGCAATGACCGTGGAGAATGCGGCGAAAATCATGAACAGGAAAAACAGCGTGCCGACAATGCGTCCGCCGGGCATGGCGTTGAAAATCGAGGAGAGCGTCGTGAACAGGAAGCCCGCGCCGACCGTGCCCGCATCGGCGGTTACGCCGTTGTTGTAGGTGAAGCACGCCGGGAAAATGATCAGGCCGCTCATCAGCGCCACGGACGTATCCAGGCTGATGATCGTAACCGCTTCGCCCGCAAGGCTGCGTTTTTTGTCGATGTAGCTGCCAAAGATGGCGATGGAGCCGATGCCGATGCTCAGCGTGAAGAACGATTGCCCCATCGCGGCGGAAATGACCGTCCAGATGCCGGCGTCCTTCATGTTTTTCAGCGACGGCACCAGATAGAATTTCAGGCCCTCAGCCGCATTGGAGAGCGTGCAGGAATACACTGCAAGGCCAATCATCAGCACAAAGAGAAAAACCATCATCACCTTGGTGATCTTCTCCACGCCGTTTTGCAGGCCGAGAGAGCAGACGCCGAAGCAGATCAGCGTCACCAAGAACGTCGCGCCGATCATCAGCCCGGTGTTGGAAACCATCGAGCCGAACACGCTGCCGAGCGCTTCCACGCCGGAAATGCCTTCCATTGCGCCGGTGAGGTATTTCATGAAGTACACGAGCATCCAGCCGGAAATGGTCGTGTAGAACATCATCAGCAGGTAGTTGCCGCCCACGCCCAGATATTTCATCAGGTGCCACTTCTGGCCGGGACGCTCCAGCACGTCGAACGAGGAAGCGATACTCCGCTGGCTGCCGCGCCCGACGGCGAGCTCCGCCGTCATGACCGGAAATCCCAGCAGCACCAGAAACGCGATGTAGATCAGGACGAACGCCGCGCCGCCATACGCGCCGGTAATGATCGGGAAACGATATACGTTTCCAAGGCCGATCGCGCAGCCCGCGGAAATGAGAATAAATCCGAACCGGGAAGCAAACTTTTCACGTTCTTTCACGCAAACCACCTCATGCAAAAAGATTTCGTTGATTCGTTTCCTATATAAGACCATAAAAAGAGAATAAAATCAAGCGAAATCCGGTAAATAAACCAAAAAAATTTTTCAAAAGCGACAGAATAACGGAAAATTTGCAATTTT
>CAZKJW010000032.1:0-1892 GCA_964553125.1 uncultured Oscillospiraceae bacterium | reverse complement strand
GTAAAGGGTACCGGCAAAAAAGAAGAAATCGTCAATGTTTCCGACGGATACGCGCGCAACTTCCTGCTACCGCGCAAGCTCGCCCGCGAAGCCACCGCTGAGGCGATGAACGCCGTCACGCGCGCCAAGGCCGCCGAGGCGCACCGCGAAGCCGAAAACCGCAAGGAAGCCGCGAAGGTCGCCGAGGGCCTGAAGGGCAAGACGATCCGCATGGCCGCGCGCTGCGGCGAAAAGGGCCGGCTTTACGGCTCCATCACCGGACAGGAAATCGCCGAGGCGCTGGAAAAGCAATACCACGTCACGGTTGACAAGCGCAAGATCGAACTTTCCGACGCCATCCGCGCCACGGGCGAGTACGGCGCGTCGGTGTGGCTTTACGCCGGAATTTCCGCGCAGATGCGCGTGATTGTGGAAGCGGAGTAACATGCAGACAGCCATCCCCCCAAACAACCAGGACGCCGAGCGCAGCGTGCTCGGCGCAATGCTACAGGATCAGGAAGCGGCGCTTCTCGCGCAGGAGCTTCTTGTGCCGGAGGCTTTTTATGCCCCCGCACACAAGGAGATTTTTGACGCGATCAAGGCGCTCCAGCGCCTTGGAAGGCGCGCCGACCTGATCACTGTGGACGAGGAGCTTTCCCGCCGCGGAACGCTTGAGGGCGTTGGGGGGACGGAATATCTCATTAGCCTCACGCAGTATGTGCCCACGGTTTCCAACGTGCGCTCGTACATCGACATCGTCGATGAAAAATATACCCTGCGCCGCCTGATCGAAGCCTCGGACGAAATCCGCACCGACTGCTTCGGCATCGACACGGTGCCGGAGGTGCTTTCGCGCGCCGAAAAAGCGGTGTTCGACATCTCCATGAAGCGCAGCGGTTCCGATACGCTCGTCCCCATCTGCGACGTCATGACGAACACCTACGCGCAGATTGAGGAACTTGCGCGGCTCAAGGGTCGTGTCAGCGGCGTCCCGACCGGCTACCGCGAGCTGGACAACCTGCTCACCGGTATGCACGGCGGCGAGCTGATCCTCATCGGCGCGCGCCCGTCCATGGGCAAAACGAGCTTTGCAATCAACCTCGCGCAATATGCCGCCGTCAAGGCGCAGAAAACGGTCGCCGTGTTCTCGCTGGAAATGCCGCGCGAGCAGATCGCGATGCGTATGCTCTGCACCGAAGCGAGCGTGGACATGCAGTCCGTGCGCCGCGGCCTGATCGACGACGACGGCTGGATGCGCCTCACGGACGCGCTGGGTCCGCTTGCGGGCTGTCATCTCTACCTCGACGACACGGCGGGGCTTTCGCCCTCGCAGCTGCGTAGCCGCTGCCGCCGCCTGATGGCGGAGCATGGGCTTGACCTGATCGTGATCGACTACCTGCAGCTGATGGCCGCCGACGGCCGGCACGACAACCGCCAGCAGGAAGTGAGCGAGATTTCGCGCACGCTCAAGCTGATCGCGCTGGAGCTGAAGGTGCCGCTGATTGCGTGCGCCCAGCTTTCGCGCGCGAACGCGCAGCGCCAGGACAAGCGCCCGATGCTGAGCGACCTGCGCGACTCCGGCTCAATCGAGCAGGACGCGGACGTGGTCATGTTCCTGCACCGCGAGGATTACTACAACCCCGACACGCCCGACAAGAACGTCGCCGAGGTCATCGTGCAGAAGCAGCGAAACGGCCCGCTCGGCACGGTGAAGCTGGCATGGCTGAGCCAATACACGCGCTTTGCGGATCTCAGCCCCCATTCTCCGGGATAAAAGAAAAAAAGTGCGATTTTTGCAAAAATAGGGGTTGCAATTTTTCCGGATATGGTATATAATAATTTTCGTTGCCGATGCTGATATAGCTCAGTCGGTAGAGCGCATCCTTGGTAAGGATGAGGTCGCCAGTTCGAAT
>CAZKJW010000031.1:0-21989 GCA_964553125.1 uncultured Oscillospiraceae bacterium | reverse complement strand
GCCAGCACAATCGCGGCTCCCGCCGTGATTTTCTTTTTCATGATCGGTTTCTCCTTTTTCAGCGCCACATTCCGGATGCGCGCCCGTCTGCCGTCAGCGCCGAAAGCCGCGCGTCCAGCGCGCGTTTCACAGACTCCTCATTCACCATCGCACCACGCCTCCAGTTCCTTTCGCAGAATTTTTTGCGCTTTCATCAGCCGGTTATGGACGGCGGCGCGCGTTATGCCCAGCACTTCGGCGGCTTCCTGCCCGTTCAGCCCCTGATAGTAGCACAGCAGCACTGCCTCGCGGTATTTTCGCTTCAAGCTCATCACGAAACGAGTAAGCGCGTCGTCGTATTCCGCGCAGGGCGCGGAAAGCTCGGCAAGCGTATCCAGCGCCACGCTTCTGTCCACATGCCGAAACCATGCGCTCCGGCGCACATCCTTCAAGGTGTTGATTGCAATGCGGAGAAGCCACGTTTTTTCGCTTGCATCGCCGCGAAAACTGCCGTGCGACTGATACGCTTTTTAAAACGTTTCCTGCACGGCGTCCTCTGCAAGCGATGCATCGCCTAAATACGCAAAGCACATGCGCAAGAGGCTCTCTTCGCAGCGCGACATTGCATCTTCCAGCCACGCCGCGCGGTCGGTTGTTACATTCAAGCTGCACCCTCCTTTCATCCAATCAGACGGAAGAGCGCGGAATTTGTAAAATAAAGAAAGCCTCTTTTCTTTCCGTGTGAAAAGAAAAGGGGCTTTTCCAGCATGAAACCGTTATGCAATGGCTGCGGCAAGCGCAGCAAAGTCGCTCATGGAAAGCTGCTCGGCGCGCGCAGATGGCTGAATGCCGCATTGCTGCAAAATATTTCCCGACGCTTCGCGCGACAGATTCATTCCGCACGCGAGATTATTTTGAATGGTTTTGCGCCGCATCGCAAAGCATACGCGAATCAAGCGGAGAAACGCCGCTTCATCCGGAACAGAAACGGGCGGCTTTTCACGCATCGTCAGCAGCATAAACGACGAATCAACCTTCGGCTGCGGCGTGAAATATTCGCGCGGCACGTACACCGCTTCTTCGATCTGCGCGTAATACTGGCACATCAGCGCAAACGGGCCGTATCCCTCCTCGCCGGGAAGCGCGCGCATCTTTTCGCCCACTTCCTTTTGCACCATAACCGCCATGGAAAGGATGGGCAGGCGCAGCGTCAGCAGCTTTTCAAGGACGGGCGCGGTGATGTTGTAGGGCAGATTCGCCGCAACGCGGCACGGTTCCCCCAACTGCGCGACCAGCGCGGGAATATCCTGCCGGAGAATGTCGCCCTCAACAAGTTCGGCGTTCGGGTAAAGCTCCAGCGTCGTTTCCAGATCGCGAATCAGCGTCCTGTCCAGTTCAACGGCAATCAGCTTCCGGCAGCGGCGCGCAAGCGCGCACGTCAATGCGCCGCGTCCCGGCCCGATCTCCAGCACGCCGTCCTCATGCGAAACGAGCGAGGCTTCGGCAAGCCCTTCAATCAGAGAAGGATCGGTCAGGAAGTTCTGCCCCATTTCTTTTTTGAATCGAAACTGCTCTTTTTTCATGCTTCATGAATGCCGAAAAGGCGCATGCCGTTTTCGCGCGTCGTCACGCAAATCTGTTCAAACGTTTCGCCGCGAATTTCCGCGAGCTTTCGGGCGATATATTCGGTGTTGCGCGGATCGTTGCGGCGGCCGCGCAGCGGCTCCGGAGACATATACGGGCTGTCCGTTTCAACGAGCAGCCGATCCGACGGGCAAAGCGCTGCAACTTCGGTCAGCTTCGGCGCTTTTTTGAACGTCAAAGGGCCGTCAAATCCGAGGCAAAAGCCCATATCCAGATAGATTTTCGCCTGCTCTGCGCTGCCGGAATAGCAATGCACCACGCCTTTCGGGAGCTTTCCGCGCCGTGCGCGGAGAATGTCCGTCGCGTCGCCATGCGCTTCGCGAATGTGCAGAATCAGCGGCTTGCCGATTTCACAGGCCGCGTCAAGCTGGCGCGCAAATACGTCGCGCTGCGTTTCACGCGGAGAAAGATCATAATGGTAATCCAGCCCGATCTCGCCCCATGCGACACATTTGCTTTCCTGCATCATGGCCAAAAGCTCGGCGTGCGCTTCGTCAGTGTACGTATCCGCATCATGCGGATGCACGCCCGCCGCCCAATAAAGCCACGGCCGGCGCTCCGCCAACGCGCGGCTGGAACGCGAGGACGACATATCCGCCCCTACGACAACGCAGGGCGTGAAGCCCCGCGTTTCCATGTCGTCTAAAATTTGCTCCCTGTCCGCATCGAAATCAGATGCGTCCAGATGACAGTGCGTGTCAAAAATCATCAGTTTACGTCGCTCCCGTCCGGAACGTCGCCATCAATGGTGAGCAGCCGGAAATTCTCGTGATCGCCGCCACAGAGCACCATGCCCTGCGATTCGATTCCGCGCATTTTGCGCGGCGCGAGGTTATAAAGCAGCACCACTTTTTTGCCGACCATCTCTTCCGGCGTGTACTGCGACGCAATTCCAGAAAGCACAGTGCGGGTTTCGTCCCCCACCTTCAGCGTCAGCTGGAGGAGCTTGTCGCTCTTTTTGACCTTTTCAGCAGCCGTAACAAGCGCTACCTTCAGGGAGAGCTTATCGAAATCGTCGATGGAAATAATCGGCTTCGCTTCTTCTTTGGGTTCCTCCGGCTTTTTCTCTGCCGCCGCGGGCTTGGCCTGCGAAGCAGCTTCGGCCTTGATCAGTTCTTCCAGCTCCTTGGGAATATCAATGCGCGGGAACAGCGCCTCGCCCTTGGAAACCTGAATGCCGGCCGTAAGCCCGCCGAAGGAGAGCGAATCCCACGTTTTCAGCTGCGCGTCGGTCAGACCGAGCTGTGCAAAGATGCGCTCCGGCGTGTTTGGCATGAACGGCCCGATCAGCACGGCCGCGATGCGGACGCACTCCGCCAGATGATACAGCACGGTTCCCAGGCGCTCTTTGTTCGCTTCGTCCTTGGCCAGCACCCACGGAGCGTTGGCGTCGATGTACTTGTTGCAGTCGCCGATCAGCTTCCAGATGTCCGTCAGCGCGACGGAGAACTGCAGCGCATCCATATCCTTTTCCACAGTGGAGGCCAGCGCGTTTGCAGTCGCTTCCAGCTGTGCGTCGAGCTCGGTCTTTTCGCCGCAGGGCGGCACGATTCCGCCGAAATACTTTTCAATCATCGCAACCGTGCGGCTGACGAGGTTGCCAAGATCGTTGGCAAGATCGGCGTTCATGCGCGTGAGCAGCGCTTCGTTGGTGAAGTTGCCGTCCGCGCCGAAAGGCATTTCGCGCATGAGGAAATAGCGAATCGCGTCCACGCTGTAACGCGCGCACAGGACGTTCGGGTCAACGACGTTGCCCTTGGATTTGCTCATCTTTTCGCCGCCGAACACAAGCCAGCCGTGCCCGAAGATTTTCTTCGGCAGCGGCAGACCGAGCGCGTGCAGCATGATCGGCCAGTAGATCACGTGGAAGCGGACAATTTCCTTGCCGATAAGATGCACGTCGGCAGGCCAGTATTTCTGGTAAAGCGAATCGTCGTCCGAGCCCCAGCCGAGCGCAGTGATGTAGTTGGAAAGCGCATCAAGCCAGACATAGATCACATGCTTGGGGTCGAAATCGACCGGGATCCCCCACTTGAAAGACGTGCGCGTCACGCACAAATCCTGCAGGCCGGGGCGAAGGAAATTAGAAAGCATTTCCGTCGCGCGGGATGCAGGCTGAATGAAATCGGGATGCTCCTCAATATACTGAATGAGCCAATCCTGATATTTGCTGGTTTTGAAGAAGTACGCCTCCTCGCGCACACGTTCAACCGGACGGCCGCAATCGGGGCAGATATGCCCCTCTTTCAGCTGCGTTTCGGTCCAGTGCGCCTCGCAGGGCGTGCAATACCAGCCCTCGTATTCGCCCTTATAGATATCGCCATGCTCGTAAAGCTGGCGGAAAATCTTCTGCACGATGACTTCGTGGCGCTTATCGGTGGTGCGGATGAAGTCGTTGTATTCAACGTCCATCAGCTCCCACAGCTTCTTGAAATTTGCAACGATTTCATCGACAAACGCCTGCGGCGTCACGCCTTTTTCGGCGGCTTTGCGTTCGATCTTCTGGCCGTGTTCGTCCGTGCCGGTCAGGAAATACGTATCGTAGCCGCAGAGCTTTTTGAAGCGCGCCATGGTATCGGCTGCAACGGTGGTGTAGCAGTGACCGATATGCGCGTTTGCCGAGGGATAATAAATGGGTGTGGTAATATAGAAAGTGCCCTTGTCTGCCATTGTGAGACGCCTCCCCGCGGCTTATGCCGCCGTAAATGCCATAATAAAGAAATTATAGCGGTTAAGGCTTGAAAAGTCAATGCCGCAGGGCTTCAAAGAATCGTCCCCGTTCCCGCCCTCGCCACGGCAGCCGACGCACGGTAGTAACCGTAACAAAATCACAATGCGGATGTAACGATGCCGGGCATAACGATAAGCGGGGATCGAACCCGCAGACGCGGCCCAGCGCGCCGCCACTATTACAGCCCCATTCTCCGCTGCCGAGATGCGTCCGCCCTGCCGGGCTACCTTCTTTTGTTCAATCAGGATCTCAGTCAAGCTCCGTCGTCCAGTTTACGGACTGAATCAGCGTATCGATTCGCCGCGCTTCGCGCGCGTATTCATCGCATTTCGCCTGACACTCCGCCACGTTGATGACCGGCAGAATCTTGATTTCAGTCCGGGTTGCGCGCCGCGTAGCGCTTCGCGCTTCTTCCAGAAAACGGCGATACGTTTCCGTGCGCTTGATCAGGCAATCACGCCGGGCAATCAGCTCGGTGAGCGTGCCTTCGGCCGTGCGCACGGAGCAATTTGTCCGATTAATGCGCGCAATCAGCGCTTCAAGCTGCACGAAGCATTCCTCGGCTTCGCGAATGAGCGCCTGTGGATCTTCCGCAGGGGTTTCGCCCTCCTGAACGAGCACGCACCCACTGATCCGGTCGTTCAGCTGCGCGATTCGCCGCTGAAGATCGGCGCGGTTTTGTAAAGCTTCGGCCAGCAGCATGGTTATTCCCTCCCCTTTCTTTTCGCCCCATTCTAACCGGCTTCACCGCTTTTGTCAAACTCAGCCGTTGCCGCCCTCGTCGGCGGAATGCAGCTCCAGAACGCGGCCTGTGGCGGCGTCCAGCGAAACGCTGCACACGCCGCTCAGCGCGCTGTCAACATAGTTGACGATATAATACCGGTTGCCGTCGCCGTCGTCGCAGAAATATGCATAGGCGCTCAGCCCGTCGAGCCGCTCGCCAGACAACGCCTGCGCCGCAAGGCGAAGCGCCTCCGCTTCCGTCAACTCGCCCTCGCGCGGAAGGTCGTATGTTTCCGGATAAGCGCGTGCTTTGTCCTCAAGGCTCCATGTAATCATCGGCCCCTGCGAGGCCTCCATTTCTTCGCGGAGTTTTTGCTGTTCGAGCGCTTTGCGCTCACTCTCGTCGATTTCCTCCTGCGTGCGGAGCGTCGGGTAGATTTCCAGCGGGAGCCCTGTGCGCGACATGGTAACCGAATACAGAATGGCGTTTGAATCGTCGCGGAAGCGAACCGTCCAGAAGCGGCGGTCGTCATCGCCGCGCTTTTTGTAGTAGGAGACACACGGCGTCAGCTCGTCAACTTGCTCCGCAGTGAGGTTTTCATACATTTTGAGCAGCAGCTGCCGGGCGTGCTCGATTGCGCCCTGCACGGACATATCCGTCGCATCGGGCAGAAGATGGATTTCCGTTTCTTCCCCGTCCAGCCGGTTTTCGGCGAGCATCTGCGAATACCACGCCTTTTCTTCAAGGCTCCATGTGTCGAACAGCCCTTTCAGCCGCTCCATGATGTTCACCAGCGGCGATGCGATCTCTCCGCTCCAGATGGTTTCCAGCGCGGCGGTCAGCGCGCGGTCGGCTTCTTTTTCCGTCATGCAGGAAAGCTCCGGCACGGCGGACGTATCCAGCCCTTCTTCCTCCATCGCGCGCACGAGCGCGAGCTTATCATCAAAGGACCAACTTTCGAACCCGTCCTGATTCCCCTGAAGGCGCGCCGTTGTTTCAAGGAACGGATGCCACAGCTGCACAGCCGCCACGCAGCCTGCTGCGAGCATCAGAATGACCAGCGCAAGGACAAGCGCCGCCCTGCGGCGATGGACGCGTCGGCTTGACCGCTCCGACTCGCTTTGCAAACGCGAAACCGTTTCGCAAACGCGCGCTTCAAACTGCGCGTCTGCCGGGCCGAAAGCGTCACGAATTCTCGTTTCAAGACGATTCATGCTTCCGCCTCCTCTCCGAGACGTTCGCACAGGATTTTTTTCGCGCGCTGAATGCGCGATCTCACCGTTGAAACCGGCACGCGCAGAACGGACGCAATTTCTTCCGCACGCATCTGCTGCATGTAACGCAGAACGAGCGGCATCCGCAGTTTTTCCGGCAGCGAAAGAAGCGCCTCACGCAGTGCGAGCGTATCGTTTTCTTCGCTGCTTTCGAGTTCAATGGATTCCGCAGGAATCACGCGCGCGGCGCGGCGCTGGAGGGTGTGGCATTCGTTGATGAGAATGCGAATCAGCCACGGTTTCAGCGCGTTTTCATTGCGGAGTGAGCCGCGTTTTTCCCATGCTTTGCGCAGTGCTTCCTGTACGGCGTCCTCGCGGTCGGCCGCTTGAGAAAGCTGCGCACAGCTGACGCGGTATAGCGTCTGCGTCAGCGCAATCAGCTGCGCGGCAAATTCGTCGTTTGTCATTGCTTCACCTTCCCGAAATGTTGGCGGCGTTTCTGTCTGTCTCTGCTTATAAGACGCGCTGAAAGCCCAAAAAGAACATGCCTCAAAAAATTTTTCAAAAAAATTTCAAAAACAGTGATCATTTTGGACGTTTGCTACGTCTTATTTACAGATATTACATTTCTTTGAATTTCCTTACAAAATTATGGAAGAGGTGTAACGATGAAAAGGTTGGTTTCCATGCTGCTCGCTATGGTACTGCTGGCTTCCCTGATTCCCGCTGCGCTGGCGGATACAAGCCTCGCCAACGGTTCGCAGGCCATTGTGACGACGAGTTCCGGCAAGCTGAACATGCGCAGCGGCGCATCGTCCTCGTATCCGATCATCAAGCGCTTGTCAAACGGCTCGGCTGTGACCGTCGTTTCCCGCGTGGGTGATTGGTATTATGTCACCGCGGGCGGAACGACGGGCTATGTCAGCGCGAGTTATCTGCGCTCCAGCGGAACATCCGCCCCTTCGCAGAGCGTCCCGCCGACAAACAACACCCCCGCCGATTCTTCGCAGACGATGCTGGGCGCGTCCGCCTATGTCGCCACAAGCGGCGGTTCCCTGAACATGCGCAGCACGCCGGACTATCAGGGCGGCGTTGTCCGCAGGCTGCCCAACGGCGCAAGCGTGACGATTCAGGAAAAGGTCAACGACTGGTATCGCGTTTCCTATAACGGCAAGCAGGGCTATGTGCTTGGAACGTATCTGCGCGTCAATCAAAGCAGCACCTCGTCCACGCCGTCCGGCACAACTTCCGGAACCGGTTCCACTACATCTACGTCGTCCACCGCGTATGTCAATACGGCAAGCGGTTCCCTGAACATGCGCGAGACGGCAGGCGGGCGGATCATTGCGCGCCTTGCGCGCGGAACAGCCGTAACCGTCCTTTCGCAGACCGGAACATGGTCGCGCATTGCCGCCAACGGCGCGACCGGCTATGTGAAATCCAGCTATCTTTCTACCACTTTGCCCGGCTCGCAGGCCCCTGTCACTTCCAATAGCCCGAACAACGGCAAAATCGCCGTGCTGACCGGCGGACAGCCGCTTCGTATGCAGCCGAGCTATTCTGCAGGAACGATTACCGATATCGGAACTAACGCACAGGTTACGATTCAGTCTTACGGCCTTGAATGGAGCTTTGTTTCCTTTGGCGGCTACACCGGCTATCTTCCGACTGCCGTGCTGAAAATCACCAGCCAGACGGCCACTGCGCAGCCCAAAGTGACCGGTTATTTCCCCGGCAACTATACCGCCTACGCCAAATACGCCTACAACGCGCTGCGCGTCTATTCCGAACCGGGTCAGAGCACCGAAAATGCGAAGCAGATTGCAAGCCTTGCCGCAGGCGCGCGCGTATACGTCATTCAGCGCGCGGCAACGGACGACAATCAGAGCTGGCTGCAAATCCAGTCCGGCTCCATATCCGGCTGGGTTCGTTCGACCGACATCGCCCTGCGCACCGAAAGCGGCGCCGACGTGGATGCGAACGGCACGCAGGCAGGCGGCGGGACGACCGCGTACGTCAACACGTCCAGCGGCTCGCTGAACATGCGCGACACGGCCGGCGGGCGCGTGATTGCGCAGCTGGCGCGCGGCACAACCGTCACCATCCTCTCGCAGTCCGGCAGCTGGGCGCGCGTTTCGGCAAACGGCCTGACGGGCTATGTCATGGCGAGCTATCTTTCCTCCACGAACACGAGCGGCTCCGGAAGCCAGAGCAGCGGCGCGGGGATGGGCAGCGCGAACAGCGCGCTCGACAACACCTCGGCGCGCGCCAACAACAGCCAGACGCTTCGCCAGCAGCCTGACAACGCGTCCGCCGCGGTCGCAACCATTCCCGCAGGCGCGACTGTCACAATCCGCACCTATGGAACAATCTGGTGCAGCGTCAGCTACGGCGGCATGAGCGGCTATATGCCCACCAGCACGCTGAGCCTGACGGGCGCTTCCGGCGGTCAAACCGGCACGACGGTCACTTCCGCCAACTACACCGCGTACGTCAAATACGGCAACTCCCAGCTGCGCCTCTATGCAAATGCCGGCGACACCTCGCCGCAGACTTCCGGCTCCATTGCCAAGGACGAGCAGGTATACGTCCGCCAGCGCGCCGTTACGGCGGACAAAACCGTCTGGCTCCAGATTCAGTATGGCGCAATCACTGCATGGGTTCGCGAGGCTGATCTTGCACTGTATACGGCTTCGGGCAGCGGAAGCACGGGCGGCACGTCGTCTGGCGCTCCCGCAATCGGTCAGGGTGCGACGGTGAACGGCGGGCAGAGCGCGTCCTCCCCCACAACCGACCAGATTGCCGACTGGATTCTGCAACAGCAGCAACAGCAGACCACCTCGTCCGAAGTGAATCAGTTGCTCTTTCAGCAGATTCAGCAGGAGCAGCTCCAGAATCAGTCCCCGGATTCGATGAGCATTGAACAGATCCTTTTGCTGCAATCGCAGCAAAATAACGGCCAGTAAACGCAGCGCGGATTTTTTCGGCGCACTGCGCCGAAATATCTTGACATTCTGCGCGTTTGGCTGTATGATTCGACTATCCCTTTGTAATGACGGAGAAGAGTAATCCCTCAAACGGCTCCCCAGAGAGCGCGGCAAATGCTGAAAGCCGCGCGTGCCGTGCCGGATGAAAACCGCCTCCCGAATGAAGGCGCAGCGCAGCGTTACGGCGTATGCAAGGTCTGTCTTTGACAGATAAAGCAGGGTGGAACCACGGCATAGCGCCCGTCCCCGCGAGGGGACGGGCTTTTTGCACCTTTGAAGGAGGAAGAAAAATGGAAATCATCGCCAAAGAAGGAATGAAGGGGTTTGACGTAGCGGAGCAGGCCGGTCTGAAAAAAGAAGCGCTCGTTGTGCGCGTCAACGGCGAAGTCAAGGAACTCTGGCAGCCGCTGAACGAGGGCGACAAGGTTGAGGTTCTCACCTTCGCCGATGAGGACGGCCGCAAGGCATTCCGCCACACCGCGTCTCACGTGCTGGCTGAAGCGATTGCGCACGTGCGCCCCGGCACCAAATACGCAATCGGCCCGGCAATCGCCGACGGCTTCTACTACGACGTGGACAGCGACGAACCGTTCACCGCGGAAGACCTCAAGGCTCTTGAAAAAGAGATGCAGCACCTCATCAAAAAGAACGAGCGCGTGGAGCGCTTTGAACTGCCGCGCAACGAGGCGCTCAAACTGATGCAGGATCGCAACGAGCCTTACAAGGTGGAGCTGATCAACGATCTGCCGGAGGACGCCGTGATTTCCTTCTACACCAACGGCGATTTCACAGATCTGTGCGCAGGCCCGCATCTTGCCTCGACGGGCAAAATTAAGGCTGTCAAGCTGACGCAGGTTGCCGGCGCGTATTGGCGCGGCGACGAAAAAAACAAGATGCTTCAGCGCATTTACGGCACGTGCTTCCCGTCCAAGGACGAGCTGGATGAATACCTTGCCCGCATTGAAGAAGCGAAGAAGCGCGACCATCGCAAGATCGGCCGCGAGCTGGATCTGTTCATGCTGACGGACGAAGGCCCCGGCTTCCCCTTCTTCCTGCCCAAGGGCATGGTGCTGCGCAACATCCTTGAGGATTATTGGCGCCAGCTTCACCGCGAAGCGGGCTATGAAGAAATCAAGACCCCGATGATTCTCAACCGCGATCTCTGGCTGCGTTCCGGTCACTGGGATCACTACAAAGAGAATATGTACACCACGAGCATTGACGAGCAGGATTACGCCGTCAAGCCCATGAACTGCCCCGGCGGCATGCTGGTTTATAAGCGCAAGCCGTGGAGCTATCGCGATCTGCCGATCCGCAGCGGCGAGCTGGGTCTGGTGCACCGCCATGAAAAGAGCGGCCAGCTGCACGGTCTGATGCGTGTGCGCTGCTTCACGCAGGATGACGCGCATATCTTCATGCGCCCCGATCAGATTCGCGATGAAATCAAGGGCGTCTACCAGCTGATCAACAAGGTCTACGGCGTGTTTGGATTCCCCTACACGGTCGAGCTTTCGACCCGCCCGGCGGATTCGATCGGCACGGACGAGCAGTGGGCCATGGCGACCGAGGGCCTGAAGGGCGCGCTCGATGATCTGGGCGTGGAATACAAAATCAACGAGGGCGACGGCGCGTTCTACGGCCCGAAGATCGACTTCCACCTTCAGGATTGTCTGGGACGCACATGGCAGTGCGGCACGATTCAGCTGGACATGAACCTGCCCGAGCGCTTCGATCTCACCTACACCGGCGCGGACGGCGAAAAGCATCGTCCGGTGATGATTCATCGCGTGGTGTTCGGCTCTATCGAGCGCTTCATCGGCATCCTGATCGAGCACTTCGCCGGCGCATTCCCGACGTGGCTCTCTCCCGTGCAGGTAAAGATTCTCACCATCACCAGCCGCTGCGACGAGCGTGCGAAGGAAATCAACGCGCTTCTTGATAAGGCGGGCTTCCGCCCGGAAATGGATCTGCGCAACGAGAAGATCGGCTTCAAGATCCGCGAGGCGCAGATGCAGAAGACTCCTTACATGATCGTTCTCGGCGACAAGGAAGTGGAAAACGGCGAGGTTGCCGTCCGCAGCCGCAAGGGCGATCTGGGCACCATGAAGTTCGAAGACTTTATGGCGAAACTCAAGGAAGAAGTCGAAACCAAGTCGCTGTAATTGCAGCTTTTCCGATGCAGAAAAACCTCCCGAACCGATCGGTTCGGGAGGTTTTACATCTTCATGCTGCTTTTTTTGCAAAATCCAAATTTCAGTTTATTTTTTCAAGCAGCACCGCTGCAGCGTCCTTTGGCATTCTGCCGAGAATTGTAAAGACGGCCTGCACCACGCCCTGCTGCATTCGCTCAAATTGCGCCTGCTTCCCGGCGCTGTCCAGCGCATCCCAATCAATGATTCCTTCCGCTGTATCAATGCGCGCGCTTTCCTTTGCAGCGGTTGTTTTTGCCTGCAAGGAAACAGACGCGACTTCCGCGCCACCGCGCGTGACCTGCACGGTCAGCGTCGTTTTGCGCGTATAGTTTTTCATTGCGCCGCTTGCGGAATCGCTCCATGCGAGAGAAAGCGCATCATCGCCGTAACGCACGTCAATCCCGCCGGAAATATCTTCGCGCGTGCCGCCGCTCATGGCGTTGTAATCGATTTGCGCCGTTATGAACAGCGGCTTTCCGGAAAGAACACCCTCGCCATTCAGGAACGACAATCGCCCATCCTCAGTGAGCGTCCATTCTGCGTGAAACGAACCCGCTTGCGACGATACGTCCATTTGCCGAAGCAACACGTTCCCCTGCGCATCCTCATCCACGCACCAGATCAGCGCGTCGTCCGCGCCAAGCGCTTCGTCAACGCGCGCGGGAAACGCGGCGATTTTCGCTCGCAGCGCGCTGAACGTCTCCAGCGCGGCTTCGCCGCCTTCCGACGCAAGCAGCAGCGATTCCTGCTGCCAGAGCGCGTCATTTTCGGTCAATTCCGCGCAAAGCGCGGATACAAGTCCCACCGTCTCCGGCTGCGTCAGCACAATAATGCGCGCAGTCATATCAGCCAGCGGTTCCCGCGTTTCCGTCAGCGCGGACGCTTTCCAGTCGCTCCAAACGGCCGACAGATTGCTCTGCGGCGCGGCAGTGCGGATTGTGCTGCCAAAAAACAGATTGGACTGCTCCAGCAGGCTGCCGTCTGCCAGCATCCCGGTCCAGTCCAGCACGGAAGCATCCTGCAGCTGCCAGTCTGCGCTCAGCAGCCGGCACGCATCGTCCGGGTGCTCGCGCAGAAACACCAGCTTTGAGTTCTTCAAAATGCTTTTCAGAACGCCGTCGGAATCCGGGAAGGACGCATCTTCAAAAGTTACGACTGTTTTCAGCTGAAGCCCGCCTGAAAGCGCCGCTTCCTCTGCAGTACGCGCCAGCCCTTCGGCCATTCCTTCGCGCGTTCCCCATATGGCGAGCGCAAGCAGCAGAAGCATCACTGCGAGATATCGCCACGATTTGTTTTTTCGCATACGATCCTCCTTTAATCCGAAACGCTGATGCGATACAGCAGCTCATCCGGCAGCAGCGAAATCAGCTTCTGCGCGGCGTTTTCCCATATGGTAGCCAATGCCGCTGCGTCGTTCTGCGCGTCAAGCGGAATCGCTGGCGCTTCACGCTTTGCCCCGGCGCGCAGGGAAATCGCGGCTTCGCCGTCAAAAACTGTTTCGCCATTCAGAAGCAGCGAACCGCAGAATGTATCGTCCAACTGTGCAAGATCCGTTTTGTTTGTGGCAATAACGCCCTCATGCGTTCCCGAAATGGCTGCAATTTTCTGCCCGCCATATTTCACCTGCGCCGAAATTTCACCCGTCAGGGTTTCGTAAAGCACGCGTTCATCGTCAAGCGCGTATTTGTTGACCGTCTTTTCTTCAAGCGAAACAGTATAGGCCTGCCCGTCATATTTTCCACTCATGCGAATGGAAATCTGGCGCTGCGCGCCGCCTTTTCCGGAGCAGCTCGTCAAATAGGTTGCGGAAAGCGAAACGGTATCGCCGCCGGAAGGCTGAAAGCTCAGGCTGTATTTGCGCGTCAGGCGCGTGCTTGAAACGCTGCACGAATACGTATAGGACAAAGGCGTGGATTTGCCGTTCATGCGGATCGTGCCGGACAGCTTTGCCGAGCGAAGCAAATCGCCCTCGCCAAAGACAAGGCTCGCCTTCAAGGGACTGGAGACTTCCGCATGAAGCGCGTAATCGCGCGCCTTGCTCCAGAAATCATCCTGCGCTTCCTCGCTGACACCGGGAAGCAGCGGCGTTTCGTCTTCATATTCGGCAATACAGCCGCTGAGAATTGCGCGCAGACCATCCGTGTCGATTTCATAGACAAGCGCATGGCTCGTCGCGCCGGAACCGACGCTGAGCCGGTTTGTGTCCGACGAATAAGGCGACGCAAGCCCCCAAAGCGTCATGCCGGCGTTATATGCCGGCGACAGATAAGGCGTCTGCCCGATTTTTGCATAGTCGAAACAAAGCAGTAACGTGCCAAGCGCGCCGAGCGACGAATCATCCGCAGTTTGCGCGGCGTTCTGCGGTTGCGTCAGCAGCGTCTGATCGGCCAGCGTGAGCGCAGTCCAATCTGCGCCGCTTGCGGCGGAAACGGAAAGAATTTCTTTCTCCAGAAACAGAAGGCGGATATCCATGCCTCCGCCGTTTTCGGCAGCGTATGTGCTGCCTTCAAAGGACAGCTGCTGCGCGAGAAGCAGCGCGCCCTCCGTCAGCCCCGCCATTTGCGTCGGGCGGAGCGAGATGGTCCAATCGATTTCGCGTCCGGCATCTACGGCGCTTTGCAGGCGCTTGAGCCCGCGGCACCAAACGCTTCGGGTAGGCGCGTCCGCAGCGGCATAAGCCGCCATGGGAAAAAGCATCGCGCATACCACCGTCAAGCACAGGATTCTCTTGCGCAAACCTAACCTCCCTGCGCGTTCTTTTGTAAAATTCAGCCCACGTTTTCCGCAAACATCAGCGATGCAAGCAGCGCGTTGTATGCGCTGAGCGCTTCCGTCTGCACATCGGTTTCTGTCGCTGTGGTCAGCGCAAAGAGATATGCGAAACCTTCGCGGTTAAAATACAGCTGATATGTCGCCGTCGAAACGCCGTTTTGCGTGCAGCGGAAAATGTACTTATGCGCCGTTGCGCCATGGAACGTCAGCGTTTCCAGTTCGTCCGATTCAAAATCCTGAAGGAACGCGGCATAGTGTTCGTCCCAGTCCGCTTTTGTCACGGTATCCAGCTCAGCCTGCTCCCCCGCCGTCACGGCGATGCTGATCACGGGAGCAGCGCCCTGATGTTCTTCTCCGGTCAGCACGACCGTCGCCGCGCCCTGCGTTTCAGCGATCTGCCAGTTCTGCGGAACGGCGAAGGAAAGCCCGGCGATGCTGTATACGCCGTCTTCGAGCACGCCCTCGCTCTTTTCAAGAGTGCTGGCAAGGTAAGCGTCCACAATCATGCGAATTTCTTCGTCGGTCATTTTTTCGGCGGCTTCGCCGGCAATTTCCCGCAGCTCCAGCTTCTGCGCGTCCGTAAGGCCGACGGAATCCATCATGTCGGAAAGAACGTCGCCGAACGCAAGGGCAGGAACCAAGCACAGCGCCATCAGCAGCGCCACAAGTTTCGTCAGACTCTTTTTCATTTTTCTGCCTCCTCTATTTTATTAGAGCAATTTCGGACGGTTCTGGATCAGTTTCCGGAACATTTTTTCTTCAGAAGTGTCGTAGCCGACAAGCAAAACATCGCGCAGCGCAAACTGCATCCGCGCATCCGGCTCGGCAAAAAAGTCAAGCAAATCCAGCGTTACGCGAAGATCGTCCACGTGCACAACCGTGCCGGTATACGTATCATCGCCCGTCATCAGGCTGATAATTTCTCCGCGCTCCTGCGCAAGCAGCAGCACCCGGCGCAGCAGATCCTCCCCCTGCACAGGCGGCGGATCGAGCAGCGGCGCGTAGGTTTCGCCTTCGATATCTACAAGCAGCTGAAGGCGGATTTCGTAATCGTCGCCCATATAAACCTGAAGAATGTCCTCCGTGCGGCGCAGGAGCCAGCCGTCATGCTGTCCCCACGGCGTTACGCTCCAGAGAAGCACGTGGCGCGGCGTTACAGCCTCCACATAACCAGCGTTAAACGCGTCAGGATCTTCCTGCTCTGTGTACAGCGAGGCAAGAAGATGCTGCTGGCAAGCCATGTGCAGCTGATAAAAGCTATAACGGTTGCTCATTGCTCTCCCTCCAACGTATAGATGAACCGCCGCCCCAGCACATCGGTGATGCTGACGGCAAGCGTTCCTTCAAGCATCGGCGCGCGCAGCGAATCGGACAGCGCAGGCGTCAGCTTTGTGCGCGCAGCGTTTTCGTAAGCGTAGAACGATGTGCCGCGCAGATACCCGAGCGAAACCTGATCGGCTGCGTCGTTGCCCTGCAGGGATGCCTTCAGAAGTCCGTCCTCAAGCGTGAACCTGTCCAGCCAGAACTCCATGAACCCCAGCCCGCGGCGCAGGCAACCATCCGGCACGGGTGCGCCGTGATCGCTGGGCGCTTCCAACCGGAAAGCGCTGCCGAGCAGCCGTTTCCGCATCACTGAAATGGCGGAAGGCGAAGCGTCGAGGGTCAGGAACCGCCGCCCTGTCTGTGCGGCGACAGCCGCCGTAGTTCCACTGCCGCCAAAAAGGTCGCAGACCAAATCGCCAGGCCGCGAAGAACAGGCGATGATCCGCTCCAGAAGGCGGGCGGGCTTTTGCGTATCATATCCGGTGCGCTGCGGATCCTTCTGCTGCAAATGAGAGACGTCCTCCCACACGTCGCCGGGATAAACATCTTCGTCGTCGTAATAGCGGTATTCCTTTCCCTGCGCAACAATAGAACGGTAAACGCGTCCATTTTCATCCACACCGCGCCGCATGTGGTTGTTGCGCGCATTGGTGCGCGGAATGCCGACGGCGGCGATGTTGAAATATGCGCGGGGCGATTTGCGATAAAAGAGGATGATGTCATGCTTGCGGCTGAAATGCGCCTGTGACCGGCCGCCGCTCTTGTAAGCCCAAACGATTTCGTTCACGAACGCCTTTTCGCCGAATATCTCGTCGCACATCAGGCGCGCGCGCGCATGAAGCCGCGAGTCAATGTGCAGGAAAAACGAACCGTCGTCGCGAAGAAGTGTATAACAAAGTTCCGCCGCTTCACGAAGCATGTCGAGCAGCTGCTTTTCGTTTTCCCAAACGTCGGAATATGCAGGAAGCGTCAGCGTGGGATTGCCTTTTTTCCAGCCATACTCCCCGATGCGCTGTTTGAACACAAAATCCTTGCCCGTATTGAACGGCGGATCAAGGTAAACCGTCTGCACGGTTCCGGAAAAGCGGCGCGTAAGCTCCTGCGCCTTCTGACGGAAATCCCCCAAGATCAGCGTTCCGCCGGGGCCGTTGCCGGCAAAGGTCTCCGTCGCGCATTCCGCGGGAGAAAATCGCATAAAAACACCCCCATATATACGCCTACATTATACATCAGGAGGCATGAAACTGCAATGACTACAAGCGAAAGGATTCTTGCCGCGCGCTACGCGCTGGAAAAGCTCACGCCCATGAAGCGCGACTGCGGCAGAACGTGCGGCGCGGCGTGCTGCCGTGCGGATGAGGACGGAAACGGCGGCATGGTACTGTTTCCGGGTGAGGAAGCGTTTTATTCTCCCTGCCCCGACTGGGCGCGCCTGACGCCCTCGAAGGATTTTCCGGGACAGTACCTTTTTGTCTGCAACGGTACCTGC
Source organism: uncultured Oscillospiraceae bacterium (assembly GCA_964553125.1). Lineage (GTDB taxonomy): Bacteria > Bacillota > Clostridia > Christensenellales > Aristaeellaceae > Aphodomonas. The sequence continues at coordinate 4,934 of CAZKJW010000031.1, read as the reverse complement.
GAACGCAGCCAGCGTCCGCTGGCCTGCCGCATCTTTCCGCTCACGCCGCGCGTGCGGCACGATGAAGCGACCGTCGAATTAGATGTGCGCGCATGGCCCGTGTGCCCGCTGATGGAATGCGGGCTGGAGGGCATGGACGGCGCGTTTGTCGCCGCGGTGCGCGAGGCGACGGCGCTGCTGTGGGAAGACAAAAGCTGCCGGGAGTACATCGAAGCGCTTTCTGCTTATCTCGCGCAATTTGAAAATTTCTGATTTACAGTGCGGCAATGCAAAGGCGCGCCGTTATATCCCGCCGATGCGGCCGTGAAGTGTGCGCATGTAAGAGAAATCGTGGTACGAAACGTTTTTTTCATCGACGATGGCTTTGGTGCCGCTTTTTCGTGCACGGCGGGATATGCAACACGATAATGAAGGCTGCCCTTTTTTCTGTTGGAGTAGCGCTACAATGATGTTCTGTCTGCTACGAGCCAATCGCCTATACCTTGGTGCAAGCACGCCACAATATTTGCGGCTGGATTGAACTTGATTAATTCAAGATACAAAAACAGGCGGCACAGCAGCCGCCTGTCACTTGCGCTCATCCCTTTCTCAGGATTGCATCCTTGCGCATAATTGCATCGATTGCATCCATGATCGTCGGTTCAAATCCGCGTTCGCGCAGCATGGTCACGCCCTCAATTGTCGTCCCGCCAGGCGAACAGACCTGCCTTGCCAGCTCTCGCGGATCTTCGCTGCAGCCCAGCACCAGCTGTGCGCTTCCGAGCACGGAATCCGCCGCAATTTTGCGCGCGTCTTCCTCGGATACGCCGCATTTTTTCTCTGCGTCGATCAGTGCAGCGATGTACATATACACAAACGCAACAGAAGAACCAGCCACGGCGGCGAAAATGGAAAAATCCTTTTCATCAAGCAGAATCACCGAACCGACCGATTCAAACATTTCACGCACAAGCTGCAGCTGCCCGTCCGTCACAAACGGATTTGCGCAAAGCGCCGTCGTCGAAGCTTTCACTTTTGCATTGATGTTCGGCATCACGCGCACGACGGGCGTTTTCTCCGGCAGCATAGACGCGTAAAACGCCAGATCTTTGCCCGCCGCAATCGTGACAACAACGGTTCCCTCGCGCAGCGCAGGAGCAATCTCCGGCAACACCTGCGGCAGATTTTGCGGCTTCACGCCAAGCAGCAGCACGTCGGCGTTTGCGGCGGTCTCAGCGGCGTTACACTGTGGAATCAAACCATAGTCGCTTTTGGCGGCAAGCGTCTTTGCTTCGCTGCGGTTAAATCCAAGCAGCTCGTCATTGGCGAATTTTCCGCTTTCGATCATGCCCTTCAGAATGGCGTTCGCCATATTTCCAATTCCAATGATGCCGTACCGCATTTCAGCGCACCTGCCCTTTTCCGCGAAGTTTGTATTTCATGCTCGTCAGCTCACGCAACCCCAGCGGGCCGCGCGCATGAAGTTTCTGCGTGGAGATTCCAATCTCCGCACCCATGCCGAACTCGCCGCCATCGGTAAAACGCGTCGATGCGTTGTGATACACGGCGGCCGCATCAACTTCATTGAGGAACCTTTCGGCGGCTTCGGTATTTTCGGTCACGATGCATTCGCTGTGCTTCGTGCCATAACGGTAAATATGCTCCATTGCCTCGTCCATATTTTGCACGACTTTGGCCGCAAGAATATAATCGTTAAACTCCTTGCCCCAGTCGTCTTCCGATGCAGGCGAAGCCTCGGGAAGAATCTCGCATACGCGCGCGTCGCCGCGAATCTCAACGTGCTTGCGAGAAAGCAACTGCGCCGCTTTTAGAAGAAAGCGCTCCGCCACAGCCTCATGCACGAGAACGCACTCGCATGCGTTACAGACCGACGGTCGGGATGTTTTTGCATTATACAAAATTTCTGCTGCCATACCAAGGTCGGCGTCCTTGTCAATGTAAGTATGGCAGGTGCCTGCCCCCGTTTCAATCACGGGAACGCTTGCATTTTCAACAACGGCGCGGATGAGTCCTTTCCCGCCACGCGGAATGAGCACGTCCACGTACCCGCTGAGCCACATTAACGCCGTCGCGCTTTCGCGCGAAGTATCCGTCACAAGCTGCACGGCATCCTCGGGCAGCCCGGCAGTTGCAATCGCTTCGCGCAGTACGGCGGCAATCGCCGTATTGGAATGAATGGCTTCTTTTCCGCCGCGCAGAATCACCGCGTTGCCGCTCTTGAGACAAAGCGCCGCGGAATCGGCGGTCACATTCGGGCGCGCTTCATAAACGACCGCAATCACACCGATAGGCACGGAAACCTTTTCAAGCGCCAAGCCGCTGGCAAGCGTTCTGCTTTCCAGTACGCGTCCGAGCGGATCGGGCAGATTGCGTACGGCAAGAATACCCTCCGCCATGGCGGAAATGCGGGATTCATTGAGCGCAAGCCGATCCAAAAGAGCGCTTGACAGACCAGAGCCTGTTCCGGCGGCGAGATCGAGCGCGTTCTGAGCAAGAATCTCATCGCTGTGCAGCCGCAGCGCCTCAGCGCACGCCGCAAGCGCTGCGTTGCGCGCATCTACGGAAGAAACGGATAGCACCCGCGCGGCGCTCTGCGCCCGCACACCCATATCAGTCAGCGTCATATCTGATCCTTTCCGGCGCAAAAATGCGTGCCGATGTCCGCGCCTTCAATCAGGTCATAAATCTTTTTCGGGTCTGAACCGTTCATAATGTAGGTTGGGATGCCGCTCTGCGCGGCAATTTCAGCAGCGTGAACCTTGGTGAACATCCCGCCTGTGCCAAGCCCCGTCTCCGTGCCGCCTGCAAGTGTGCGGATCTGATCCGTCACTTTTTCAACTACAGGAATGCGCCGCGCATCCGGATTTGTCGCAGGATTCGCATCATACAGACCGTCGGTTTCGGTGAGAATGACGAGCGCATCCGCCTCGACCAGCGTCGCAACGACAGCGGACAGGCTGTCGTTATCGCCGTAAACGATTTCTTCGACCGCCACGGCATCGTTTTCGTTTACAATCGGAATGACGCCGAAGTCGAACAGCCGCTGGAAGGCGTTGATGAGATTTTGTTTTCGGTTGGCGTGATCGACGTCGTCCTTCGTCATCAGCAGCTGACCGACGCTCCGGCCGTACTGTGCGAACATTTTGTCGTAAAGGTACATCAAAGCGCACTGCCCGACCGTCGCGGCGGCCTGCTTACCGGCGGTGTCGCGCGGGCGCTTTTCCAGCCCGAGCTTTTCGACCCCGACGCCGATTGCGCCCGAGGTGACGAGAACAACGCGCTTTCCGGAATTGGCCAGATCGCTCAGCACCTGCGCGAGCGAATCAATCACGCGGATGTTCGTCTTTTTTGTCGGGTGCATGATCGTTGACGTGCCGACCTTGAAAACGATACAGTTTGCATTCTTCAGCATGGCGAATTCCTCCGTGAGAAACATATCGGATCATTCGCTTTATTATAACAGCGAAGCAGTGTATATGCAAGTCAAACGCGCAAAAAATGCAAAAAGGCGGCAAATGCCGCCTTTTAACCTGCTCCCGATGGTGCCGTCCGACACGGATTTTTTCACCCGCCTTCTCGGCAGGTTGGGTACCCTGCGGCCGCTTGCTGCCTTCCCCTGACAGCCCGAAGGCCGGGGGCGTGACATCCGCGGTCCGACGCAGGTTCCCTTTTATGAAATGTGGGTAAAAATACGCGCCTCGCGCACACCCCAGGATGCGTCTTTCGTACAGACCTGATTATAGCAGAGCCGCGCCCGCTTGTCAAACGGGCGGTCGCTGTTTATTTTACGCGCTCTGCGCGGAAAATACGCCCGGATTCCGGATTACCACAAAATATAATAGAGAAGCGAGTACATCGTTCCGAGCACAAGCAGCGCGGCCATGGCGATTGCAACGATGCGAACCATCAGTTTTTTTCTGTCCCTGCGGCGTTTCATGAAATTCCTCCTGCGGAAAATGATTTTACAGGGAGTATAGCATAGAAACGCACCAGATGCAAATTCTGGAGAAATTGCTGCCGGAATTTGCATTGACATTTCGGTTTCTTGTGATATAGTGGGCATGGTTGTTCCAATACACACTATTTAGGAGGATACCCATGAAGAAGATCGTTGCTCTGCTTCTGGCGATGCTGATGGTTCTTTCCGTTGCTGTCGCCGCCTCTGCCGACACCATCAAGATGGACAAGCTGACGCTCGAATTCGTTCCCTCCAAGGACGCCGACGTGATCATCACCGGCACGAAGAACCTGCCCGAGCTGCTGCAGGCGGAACTGCTCAAGCACGGCTATGAAGTTGGCGAAATCGACGTCACCGTCGGTATCGACTACAACGCCACCGGCGAAGCCATGGCTGCCGGTTCCATCGACGTCGGCTGGCTGCCCGCGGGCACCTACTGCCTCTACAGCGACGAAGTGGACGTCATCCTGACCGCCACACGCGCCGGTCTCTCCAATGACGACACCGATCCTTCCACCTGGAACGGCGACGCCAACAAGACCCTCCCCACCGAAGAGCAGGTCGCGTTCTATCGCGCGCTGATTTACGCTGCCCCATCCGAGTACGGCAAGGAACTGGCCGCGAAGGTCAACGCCGGCGAAAAGCTGACGTGGGAAGACCTTGACAAGGCGACTTGGGCTGTCGGCAAGAACTCCTCTTCCGCCGGCTACATCTACCCCACCCTCTGGCTCATGGACAACTACGACAAGAAGATCACCGACCTGAGCCACGTTGTGTTCGGCGTGAACTACGCTGACGCGTTCGCGCAGGCTGCTGCCGAGCAGATCGACATCATCGTCTGCTACGCCGACGGCCGCCGCGACTACGAAGCCGCTTGGAACATCCCCACCGATTCCGCCGATGAAACCGGCAAGGTCGGCATGGGCCGCGAAGACACCATCTGGAACGAGCTGAACGTCATCGGCGTGACCGACGG
>CAZKJW010000030.1:0-22056 GCA_964553125.1 uncultured Oscillospiraceae bacterium | reverse complement strand
CAGCTATTCACCAGCATGAACTTCATCCAGCTTTGCGGTTGCAAGACGGCTTTTGAAGCACTCGCGTAGCGAGTGGATTCCTTTCTTATAGAAAAGCATTAGAAAAGCGCCGCCTGAATTTCAGACGGCGCGAAAGACCGGAACGATTTACTTGTTCGGCACGATGACCACGTGACGGTAGGGTTCCTCGCCCTCGCTGTGCGTGGTGACGTTGGCGTTGCTCTGAAGGCTGGCGTGCAGGATGCGGCGCTCGTAGGGGTTCATCGGCTCGAGCGCGACCTTGCGGCCGGTCTTGACGGCGCGGTTCGCCATGCGTCCGGCAAGGCAGGTGAGCGCTTCTTCGCGCTTGGCGCGATAATGCTCCGTGTCCAGCGTGACGCGGGTGTAGCCCTCGCGGCCTTTGTTGATCTGCAGGCTGGTCAGATACTGCAGCGCGTCGAGCGTTTCGCCGCGGCGGCCGATGAGGATGCCCAGCGCATCGCCGTAAATGTTGGCGAACACGTGGCCTTCTTCGTCGGTGTGGACGTCCACCTGCACATCCAGCCCCATCTTCTTGGTCAGCTCAAGCAGGAACTGCTGCGTCTGGCCTTCGATGGTGTCGGCCGCGTGCATCACGATATTCTCGGGAGCCGGCTCGGCCTTGCGCACGGGCGCTTCGTAATCCTCGCGTTCGCGGCGCGCGGGGCGCTGCGGACGGGGCTGACGCTGCTGCTTGGCAGGACGGAACACATACGTCGATTCGCTCTTGGCGGGTTCCGCTTCGGGCGCGGCGCTTCCCGGAAGGGGCGCGTTCTTGAAGCGCTCCAGCACGTCGTTCTTCTTTTCAACGGGTGCTTCGGCGGGCTTTTCCTCGCTCTTGGGAACGGGCTTGGGCGCTTCCGCGGGCTTCTTGGGCTGCGCGGGGCGCGGCTGGCGCGCCGGCTGCGGCTTCTTTTCGGAGGCGCGGGTTTCCGCAACGGAGTCCATCGCTTCGCGCAGATTGATGGAGAAATCGTCCATCTCTTCTTCTTCGTCGCCTACGAGCGTGAGGCGCACCTTGGCGGGCTTGGAACCGAACAGGCCGAAGAGCCCTTTCGCGCCCTCCTGGAGAATCTGCACTTTGCAGTCGGAAATGGAGCATCCCAGCTTGGCCAGACCGTCGCTGATCGCTTCTTCTACCGTTGCGGCGGAGACGTCGATGGTTTTCACGGGTTATACCTCCTCGGAGTCGGCTTGCGCGGCGGCCTTTCGATCCTGCGCGCTGAAGTATTTGTTGAAGATGAACGTCTGCGCCATGGAAGCGAGGTTCGCGGCAACCCAGTACAGGGAGAACGCGGCGTTGTAGGTAGCGCAGATATAGATGGAGAACAGGGGGAAGAACCACTTCATGAACGAATTCATGCCGCCCTGCTGGCCTTCCTGCGTGCCGGTGGCGGCAGGGTTCACGATGGTCATCAGGAACTGGCTCGCGCCGCTCATCAGGGGCAGCAGGAAGAAGCCGTTGGGCTGATGATACAGCTGCAGGCGAACGATGATGAAGTTCAGCACGCCGCCGGCGACCTTCGTGGCGTTATAGTGCGTCAGCACGACGTTCTGATAGATATCGCTGTCGATGAACGCCTTGAGCGCGGTGATATCGTCGGCCGTGACAAGGCCCTCGATTGCGCCGATGGCGTTGAGCGTGCTCGAAGACGTGGGCAGGAACGAGGTGAACGGCGAGTCCATGATCCACAGGTTCTTGATCCACAGGAACGGCTCGATCAGGCGCATCTCGCGCAGCGCCTCGACGGTGGGCAGCGCCGCCGCGATTTCGGTCGCGTCGGTCAGATCGCCGACCGCGGTGTAAAGCTCCTGCACCAGACGGATCAGGTGTTCGTTGGCCACGCTGCGCATGGCGTTGAACATGATAATCAGAATCGGGAAGGTGAGCAGCATCGGCAGGCAGCTGCCCAGCGGATTGATGTGCTCTTTTTTATAAAGCTCAGCCTGCTTGCGCTGGAGCTTTTCTTTGTCGTTGCCGTATTTTTTCTGCAGCGCCTGCAGCTTGGGGTTGATCTTTTCGATCTGCCGCATGGATTTGCGGCTCTTATAGTCGAAGGGAGAGAGAATCAGACGGACAAGCAGCGTGAAGAGAATGACCGCGACGCCGTAATTCCCGGCAAAGGAATACAGACCGTCCAGAATGTTGCGGAAGAAAGCGCTCAATCTTTTGCCTCCTCGGGCTTATGGCGCCGCCTGCTACGGCACCGGGTCGTAGGGCTCCCGTCGGGTGAACGGGTGGCAGCGGCAGATGCGCCGGATCGCCAGCCAGCCCCCGCGAAGCGCGCCGTATTTTTCAACGGCCTGCCGCGCGTATTCGGAGCAGGTGGGGATGTAGTGGCAGCACGGGCCGTGCAGCGGACTGAGAGAACGCTGATACCAGCGTATCAGCGCGAGCAACAGCTTCTTCATGGCGTCTGCTTTGCGGGTTCGTCGCACAGCAGCTTCTGGCGGCGCAGGGCGTTTGTCAATGCCGCGCCCAGCGCGGCTGAATCAGCCCGGGCGGCGCTTTCGCGCGCAACCACGACGTAAAAGCCCTTTTTCAGGCGGGGGATCAGCGGGCGGAACTGCTCGCGCAGCCGGCGCTTGACGCGGTTGCGCATGACGCTGTTGCCGACCTTGCGGCTGACGGAAAAACCCACCTGAAGGCGGGACGCGCGAATATACAACAAAACGATCTCGCGCGAAGCGCAGGATCTGCCCTTGTGGTATACATATTGAAACTGTTTGTTTTTGCGCAGCCGGTAAGCGCGCTGCATCATCCGGTCCCTCCCTGCGCAAAAGCGTGATGTACAACGAGCCCGACCGGATGATCGGGCTGCGCTGCTCATGATTGCGTTGTCTCTTGGGAAATCACACCGTCAGAACCTTGCGGCCACGAAGACGGCGGCGAGCCAGCACGTTGCGGCCGTTCTTGGTCTTCATGCGGGCACGGAAGCCATGCACCTTGCTGCGCTGACGCTTTTTGGGCTGATACGTTCTGAACATAATTTATCCAACTCCTTCACAGGCCCCTGCTTAGGCCAAATGTACAGCCTTGTCATTGTACATAAAAGAAGCCGCGATGTCAAGCGTATTTCCCCTTTTTTGCGAAAATAAACCGAAAAACGCCAAACAATCAGCGCTTCGGGGCGATATCCGCGCGGCTGATGCGCAGACGAACCAGCAGTTCCGCGCCCGGTTCCTCGGTTTCCATCTGCACGGAAAGCCCCGCGGCCTGCATCTGCCGCGCCACGTCGCGGATAGCGTTGACGTAGGGCCGCCAGTCGCGCACGACGACGAGCATCCGCCGCCGGGGCGCTTGCTGCGCGTGCAGTGCGCGCAGCATTTCCTCCACGAGCGCTTCACTCCGCAGCGCGTTGAGGCTCTGCGCGGCCATCGCTTCCGCAGCTTCAAGCTGCGCCGCGGCGGAAGGCAGCTTCAAAAGCGCGCGCGTCTGCCGCTCGGAAAGCGCGAGCCGGCGCGCCGCGTCCCGCACGGACGCGTCCAGCCGCAGCAGGCGGATTTTGTTGGCGATTGCGCCCTGCGTCTTGCCGATGCGCGCGGCCAGCGCTTCCTGCGAAAGACCGCACAGGCGCATCGCGCGGGCATATGCCGCGGCCTCGTCGAGAAAATGCAGGTCTTCTCTTTGCAGGTTTTCCACAAGCGCCAGCAGCGCGGCTTCGCCGTCGCCGGCCTCGACGAGCATCGCGTCGATGCGCTGCATCCCGAGCGACTCGCACGCGCGCAGCCGCCGCTCGCCCGCGACGAGCGTATAGCGCCCGTTCGCTTCGGCGCGCACGGAAATCGGCTGCAAAAGCCCGAGGCTTGCAATGGACGCGGCGAGCGCTTTCACGGCTTCGCCGTCGAACGCTGAGCGCGGCTGGTAGGGGTTGACGTCAATGGCCGCGATGGGCAGCGCCTGCACGCGGCGTTCATTCTTTCGTGCGGGTCGGGCGGTACGCTGCATGGAACGCCTCCGAATGAAAAAGAAAGAATAGGGGCAGAATTCTCGCCGCAGGGCGGCGAATCCTTCCTGCGTGCCGGTGGAATCGTTCGACCGAAAAGGCGAAAAAAACGGAAAATTCTTAATATCCGGTTTACAGAGACTTGTTATTCTTGGCTTGAAAGCGTACACTAAGCAACGGAAACTATATAGGAAAGGAGAAAATTTCTCTCCCATGAAAAAAACGGAAAAGAATGCGGGAAATCACAATAATAATAAAAAGAAGTTCCGTATGCCCACCAACCCGTGGGTGTACATCCTGCTCCTGCTGGGCGTGGTGATGATTGTCAACTTCCTCAGCATGGGCAGCCTTGTCACCGGCTCCAGAACGGAATATGTCGAATACAGCAAATTCCTCAGCATGGTGGACGCCGGGCAGGTGCAGGCGGTTGAGATCACCGATACGATCATCCGCTTCACCGTCTCCAGCGGCATGTTCCCCTGGCGCGGCGAAGCGACGTATGCCACCTACCCCGTGGACGATCCGAACCTCGTGCAGCGGCTGTATAAGGCGGGCGTGGAGTTCGGCGGCGTGAGCCAGGAAAGCAACGTCTCGATTTTGAGCCTGATCGTCAACCTCGTGCTGCCGCTTGCGTTCTACGGGCTGATGATTTTCTGGATTGTGAAAATGATCCGCGGCAGCAAGGACGGCAAGGGCGGCGGATTCAGCCTGATGGGCGGCTTTGGAAAGAGCGGTGCAAAGCTGTATAACGTGTCCGAGGTGACGAAGCGCTTTGCGGACGTGGCCGGGCAGGACGAGGCGAAGGATCAGCTGATCGAGATGGTCGATTTCCTCAACCGGCCCGAGAAATACAAGGCCATCGGCGCGAAGCTGCCCAAGGGCGCGCTGCTCGTCGGCCCTCCCGGCACGGGCAAAACGCTGCTGGCGCAGGCCGTTGCGGGCGAGGCGAAGGTGCCGTTCTTCTTTGTGTCCGGCTCGGCGTTTGTTGAAATGTTCGTGGGCACGGGCGCGGCGCGCGTGCGCGACCTGTTCAAGGAAGCCGCAGAGAAAGCGCCCTGCATTGTGTTCATCGACGAAATCGACGCCATCGGCAAGAAGCGCGACGGCACGGGCCTGAACTCCAACGACGAACGCGAGCAGACGCTCAACCAGCTGCTTGCCGAAATGGACGGCTTCGATCCGAGCAAGGGCATCATCATTCTTGGCGCGACGAACCGGCCGGAAATTCTCGATAAGGCGCTTCTGCGCCCCGGACGCTTCGACCGGCGCATCACCGTCGATCTGCCCGACATGAAGGGCCGCGAGGCGATTCTCCGCGTTCACGCGAAAAACATCGTCACCACGCCCGACGTGGATCTGGCCGCCATTGCGCGCGCGACCGTCGGCGCGAGCGGCGCGGATCTGGCGAATATCATTAATGAAGGCGCGCTTTGCGCGGTTCGGGCGGGACGCACCGCCACTGCGCAGAGCGATTTGGAAGCGGCCGTGGAGCTGGTCATTGCCGGCAGCGAGCGCAAGAGCATGGTGATTTCCCCCGAAGAAAAGCGCATCGTCGCCTATCACGAGATCGGCCATGCGCTCGTGGCCGCGCGGCAGAAGCACTCCGCGCCGGTTCACAAGATCACCATCATTCCGCGCACGAGCGGCGCGCTGGGCTACACCATGCAGGTGGAAGAAAACGAGCGCGTGCTGATGAGCCGCGAGGATCTTGAAGCAAAGATTGTCACTCTGACGGCCGGACGCGCAGCGGAGGAGTTCGTATTCAAAACCTGCACGACGGGCGCGGCCAACGATATCGAGCAGGCCACAAAGCTGGCGCGCAACATGGTCACGCGCTTTGGCATGAGCGACAAGTTCGGCATGGTTGCGCTGGACACGCAGACGAGCCTGTACCTCGGCGACGGCGGGCAGGCGATCTGTTCGCCCGAAACCAGCACGCAGGTGGACAGAGAAATTCAGCGCATCATCGGCGAAAGCTACGACAAGGCGATGGAGCTTCTTCGCGCGAACGCGCAGAAGCTCAGCGAGCTGTCCAGCTATCTGCTGGAAAAAGAGACGATTACCGGCGACGAGTTCATGGAAATTCTCGGGCCGGAGGAAAACGAGAAGATCACCGCGCTGCCCCTTGACAGCGAAAACGCGTAAGCGCGGCCAGAAACAAAAAAAGACGCTCTCCGGGAGGGAGAGCGTCTTTTGCTTTGCAGCCGGGAAGCGCGCTTATGCGCCGTAGAGCGCCGCAAGCGTGCGGACGCGGCGCCTGAGCTCCTCGCGGACATGCGCGGGAGAGAGACACTCGCACCGGCTTCCGAAGCTGAGAAGCTGGTCGTAATAATAATCCCTTTCGATGAACGGATAGGTTACAAGATAATACTCGCCGCCGTCCGGCACAGCGCGGTCGATCGGGCAGAATTCCAGCACGCGATCGAGCACGGAGACGTGTACGCGCAGCGTGATGTCCGTTTGCAGCGCGTGCAGAATTTCCTCAAAGTGCAGCGTCGGCTTCCGATACTCCCGCGGCGCGAAGGTTTCGGCTGCCAGCGTAAGCCCGGTCATGCGGGAAAGGCGAAAGAGGCGGTAATCATTCTTGCTGCGGCAGTAGCCCTGAAAATACCAGTGATTGCCCTTGAGCACCAGCTGGTACGGTTCGACAGTGCGCACGGTTGTGCTGCCGTGACCGTCGATGTAAGAAAAATGGAGCAGCCGGTTTGTTTGCAGTGCCGTTTTGATCGTCTTCAGATACGGACCGACGTTTCCGCTGCCCATCCACGGCTCAAGGTCGATGCAGATCTGGCTCGCCTTTAGCTCGATTTCCTTCGCGCGTTCGGCGGGGACGAAGCTCTGCACCTTTGCAAAGGCGTGCCGGAGCGCCTCCTCCTGCACCATGCCCGAAAGATTGGAAAGCCCCATCAGCAGCGCGGAGAGATCGTCGGCGGAGAAGACGCGCTTGTCGAGCTTGTATTCCGGCATGATTTCAAATCCGCCGCCCACGCCGGGCAGGGCGCGGACGGGCAGCCCCGCACGGCTGATTGCGTCGATGTCGCGATAGATCGTGCGGGGCGAAACCTCGAACAGCTCGGCCAGCGCCTGCGCGCCGATGCGCTTTTTTTCAAGCAGAATCATGAGAATGCCGACAAGCCTGTCAATTTTCATGCGGCGGCCGCCTTTCCAAAGCCGCAGAGCGGCTTTTCAGACTGTTGAAAAAGTCGTGCCTACAGCAGAAGCAATTCGCCGTCTGCAAGACTCTAATCGTATCGACCGGCTTTGCCGGTCGGGCGGGGCGTTTTCCGTAGCAAAATGCGGTTTTGCGGAGGAAAACATTCATCAGCTTTCCTCGAAAAAGTGGCCTTGCCGCTTTTTCGACACCCTGCAAAGCCGCAGAGCGGCTTTTTTTGCGCCCATTATGAATTGCTGACACGCATCTGTCAACAATTGCGCGCTACAATCTCCCCGGAATCGGAAAAAAGAAAGTAAGCGAATCAGGCGATGTTTACGGTTTATCTGTATGTGCTGGACACCATGGCGGACTGGGAGCCGGGCTATGCGGCGGCGGAGCTGAACTCCGGAAGGTTTTTCAGGGCGGACGCGCTGCGCGTGATGGTGCGAACGGTCGGCGTGGACAAAGCGCCCGTCCGCACGATGGGCGGACTTGCCGTCACGCCCGACTGCGCCGTTTCAGAGATTGCGGCGGATAAAAAAAGCGTGCTGCTCCTGCCGGGAGCAGACGCTTGGAACGATGCGAAGCATGGGGCGGTGATTGCAAAGGCGGCGGAGCTGCTTGGCGCGGGCGGGACGGTGTGCGCAATCTGCGGCGCGACCGTCGCGCTGGCAAACGCCGGGCTGCTCAACGACCGCAGGCACACGAGCAACGGCGCGGGGTTTCTGGAAACGTTCTGCCCCGCTTATACGGGCGGACGCTTTTACGTTGACAGCCCATGCGTTGCGGACGGCGGCCTGATTACCGCCGGCGCTTCGGGCGCGCTGGCGTGGGCGAAGCAGATCCTTGCGCGGCTGGACGTGTTTCGCCCCGACACGCTGGAGGCGTGGCACGCGTTTTTTTCCACGGGAGCGCCGCAGCGCTTTTTTGAACTGATGCAGACGCTGCCGTCCGCCGGTCAGTGACGGGAGCGCGGCCGGGACGGCTTTGCGCCGGCTGAGCGGTCGGACTTGGGCTGCCGCGCGTTTTGCGGCGGCCGCTTTTTTTCGGGCGGCTTCGCTGCGGAACCCTTGCCGCGCGGAGCGCGCCTGTTTTCATCGGCGCTTTCGGGCGGAACGAGGCATTTGCCGCCATAGCCGATGAGATCCTCGCGCCCTGCGATGCGCAGCGCCTTGCGCACGAGCGGCCGGTTTTCCAGGCGGCGATATTGCAGCAGCGCGCGCTGCATCGCTTTTTCGTGCGGGTCGGTGGGAACGTGTACGGGCTTCATCGTGCGCGGGTCGAGCCCCGTCCAGAACATGCACGTGGACAGCGTGCCCGGCGTGGGATAGAAATCCTGCACCTGCTCGGGCTGCTGATGCGTCTGGCGCAGATATTCCGCAAGCCGCACGGCGGCCTGCATGTCGCTTCCCGGATGGCTGCTGATGAGGTAGGGCAGCAGATACTGCTTGAGGCCGAGATTGTCGTTGATGGCCTTGAACTTCTGCGCAAAGCGCTCGTAGACCTCCATCGGCGGCTTGCCCATCAGGGACAGCACGCGCGGATCGACGTGCTCCGGCGCAACCTTCAGGTGGCCGCTGACATGATGCGTGATCAGCTCCTTGAGGAAGGGGCTGTTTTCATCGAGCAGGATATAGTCGTAGCGCAGGCCGGAGCGCACGAACACTTTTTTCACCTTCGGCAGCGCGCGCACGCGGCGCAGGATGGTCAGAAACTCCGAATGATCGGGCTTGATGTTCTTGCACGGCGTGGGGAAAAGGCACTGCCTTCCGGCGCACGCGCCGGATTTGATCTGCTTTGCGCAGGCGGGGCGGCGGAAGTTGGCCGTGGGGCCGCCGATATCATGGATGTAGCCCTTGAAGTCGGGCATTTCCGTGAGCATTTTCGCTTCGGCGACGATTGAATCCGGGCTGCGCGAGGAAACGAAGCGCCCCTGATGATACGTCAGCGCGCAGAAGCTGCAGCAGCCGAAGCAGCCGCGCGTGGCCGAGATGGAGAACTTGACCTCCTCCAGCGCCGGGATGCCGCCCAGCGCGTCGTACATCGGGTGCCACGCGCGCCGGTAGGGCAATTCGTATACGCGGTCAAGCTCCTCGCGCGTCAGCGGCGGCGAGGGGATATTCTGGCAGAGCCAGCGGTTGGCGCATTTCTGCGCCAGCGGCTTTCCGCGCACGGCGTCCTGCTCGCGGTACTGCGCCATGAACGCCTCGGCGTAGGCACGCTTGTCCGCGGCGACTTCTTCATAAGAGGGGATGCGCTCATAGCCCTCGGGCGGCTCCTTGGCAAGGAAACACGCGCCGCGCAGCGCGGGCAGATAGTCGCGCCAGTCCGGCTTTTCAAGCAGCTCCGCCGTTTCCACGATGGAGTTTTCGCCCATGCCGAACAAAAGAATGTCCGCGCCGCAGTCAAAAAGAAGCGGCCTGCGCACGGAGTTGGACCAGTAATCGTAGTGCGCAAAGCGCCGCAGCGAAGCCTCCACGCCGCCGATGACGATCGGCACGTTGCGATACGCTTCGCGGATGCGGTTGCAGTAGGCGATGGTGGCGCGGTCGGGGCGATGGCCCGCTTCGCCGCCGGGGGAGTATACGTCCTTCTCACGCGGCCGCTTGGCCACGGTGTAGTGGTTGACCATGCTGTCAATCACGCCCGCGCTGACGAGAAACCCAAGGCGCGGACGGCCAAACCGCGTGAAATCCTCCGCCGTGTGCCAGTCGGGCTGCGGCAGAATGCACACGCGGTAGCCCGCGCTTTCCAGCACGCGCGAGAGAATCGCGCAGCCAAAGGACGGGTGATCGACATACGCGTCGCCCGTCACAAACACAAAATCAGGCGCGTCCCAGCCGCGCGCAAGCATTTCCTCAGCCGTTACCGGCAAAAAATCACTGTCGTTTCGCATATGCGTATCATAACACGAAACCGGGGCTATTTCAATGAAAACACATGCTCGTGAACGCGGCCGTCGTCGGCGAGGGCAACCCAGCCGTCGTCGCGTTCTCCGCGCAGGGCGCGGAAGATATATTTCGCGCTTCCAAAACGGTATTCGATTGTGAAACCCGGCCAGTCCGCGGGCGCGGTGGGGCGCAGGCGCGCGCTGCTTCCGCGCTTTTCAAAGCCGAGAAGCGCCTCCAGCCCGGCGCGCAGCAGCAGTCCCGCCGAGCCGGTGTACCATGTCCAGCCCGCGCGCCCTGCGTTTTCGCCCGATGCGACGTCCGCCGCGACGACGAACGGCTCGCCCAGATAGCGCTGCACGTCCTGCGGCGTGCGGGTGTGTGACGTGGGCAGCAGCATTTGGAAAATCTCCCATGCGCGCTCCGTCAGCCCCTCCCGCGCGCAGGCGAAAACAAGCCAGCACGCCGCGTGCGTGTACTGTCCGCCGTTTTCGCGGACGCCCGGCGGGTAGGCGCGGATATAGCCCGGATCGGACGCGCCGTCAAACGGCGGGTCGAGCAGCCGCACGATGCCGTTTTCCCTGTCAACGAGGCGGTCGAGCGCGCTTTCCAGCGCCTCGCGCGCATGGGGCGCGCCTGCGAGCGAAGCCCACGCCTGCGCCACGAGGTCAATTTCGCATTCGCGGCAGCCCGGCGCGCCGAGGATTTCGCCGGAATCGAACCACGCGCGGGCGTACCATTTGCCCGTCCATGCACAGCGTTCGGCGGCTGCAAGCAGCGCTTCGCGGCGCGCAAGCAGCGCGCGCTGCGTTTCGTCTGGGCACAGCGGCGCGAAAATGCGCAGCGTTTCGGCAAGGAAAAAGCCGAGCCACACGCTTTCACCGCGCCCGTGCAGCCCCACGCGGTTCATGCCGTCGTTCCAGTCGCCCGCGCCCATCAGCGGCAGGCCGTGCGCGCCGGTTTTCAGGCTTTCCAACGCAAGCAGGCAGTGCTGCCGGAGCGTGCCGGTTTTTTCGGAGCGCTCCGCGCTTCCATAGAAGTCCTCGCGCCCGTGCGGAATTTCCACATCGGCGAGATACGGCGCGGTCTCGTCGAGCACGGCTGCGTCGCCCGTCGCTTCGACGTATTTCGCCGCGACGTAGGGCAGGAAGATCCTGTCGTCGCTGATGCGCGTGCGAACGCCGAGCGCAGGCTCGTGCCACCAGTGCTGCACGTCGCCCGACTCAAACTGGTGCGCCGCAGCCGTCAGTAGGTGCGCGCGCACGGCCGCCGCGTCGGTGAAGCGCAGCGCCAGCATATCCTGAAGCTGGTCGCGGAAGCCCGTCGCGCCGCCGGCCTGCTGGAAGCCCGCCTTTGCGCGGATGCGCGAGGAGAGCAGCTGCGCGGGCAGCCATGTGGAAAGCAGCAACGAAACGGCGGGGTCGGGCGTTTTCGCGCGCAGGGCGGAAAGCCGCGCGGTCCACGCTTTTTCAAGCGCCGCCAAGCGAAGCCGCGCGCCGCCGCCGCAAAACGCGCGCCGCGGTTTTTCGGGCGCACCCGCGCCCAGCAGCACGCACAGATCGGCGCTTTCCTTCGGGCTGAGCGTGAGAAACCGCCGCACTGCGCCGAACGGGCCGCCCGCCGCGCCGGTTTCCAGATGCGGGAGCGACATGGCGCGCGGACGCGCGAACCCGCCCGCGCCGAAAAAGGCCGCCGCGTCGGTTGAGGTTTCTGCGTCGGCGTGCGCCATGCACAGAAAGACCTCCTGCGAGAGCGCGGGGCTTTGCACAATGCACGCGCCGTCCTCCATGCGGCAGCGTGCCTGCATTGCGTCGCGCCGGTGCGAGCCGAGCAGGAAGCGCGCGCACGCCGTGACGGACAGCCTGCGCGGCGCGTCCGTGGGGTTTTCCAGCGTGAGGAGCGTCGCACGCACGGGCAGCTCCGCATCGACAAACACCTCAGCCGAGACGCGCACGGATAGCGCGTCGCAGCGAAAGCGCGTCCGCCCCGGCTGAAAGGCGACCAGCGCGCTTTGCAGCAGCGGCGAAAAATCGCCGGTTTCCTCGTCGCGCAGCCAGAGCCCTTCCTGCGCGCAGTCGAGCGCGGGGTCGGACGATAGCGCCGTCAGCCTGCACAGACGGCTGTTTTCAAAGTATGCAAAGCCCGCGCCGCGGTCGGTGATCGCCGCGCCGAAGCGCGCGTTGGCCATGACGTTCGCCCATGCGGCGGGCGGCGTGCGATAGCACAGATAGCCGCCGTCGGCGAGGAAGCCGCCGTAGCCGTTATCCAGCGCGACGGGCGCGTGCGAGGGACGGAGCGGCGCAAGCATACGCCCGGCCGTTTCGGGCGGCGCGAGGCGCAGGCTTTCGCGGGCAAGCTGCGCGACGAGGGAGCCGCGGCCGGCGTCGAAATGCAGCGCGCTGAGCGCAAGCAGCGCTTCGACGGTGCGCGACGGAGCCGACTGCGCGTCGATGAGATAAACGCCGCCGGGGCGGCCTGCGCCTTCGCGCGAAGGGCCGGCGGCAAGCAGCGCGCGGAGCGCGTCGCGCAGCGGCTGGAAATAGCCTTCGCGCTGCGTGTTGACAAGCGCCAGATCAAAGCGTAGCCCCAGCCGCGTCAGATATGCGTGCGCCCGCACCGCCTGACGCGCCTGCGCGGCGTGACGCTCCTGATGCACGGTCACCGCCGCGACGGGCAAATCGCCGGAAATGCCGAAGCGCCACAGCTCCTCGCGGGCGGCCGGGGGCGTGCCGGGGCGCGGCGTGGGGCAGACCAGATGCGCCGCCATGCGCTGCGCCGTGATTTCGTCGGCTTCGGAAAGCCCCGCGCTGCGCGCTGTGACGTCCGCCGCCGTTTCGGAAAGCGCGAGCGCCCGCGCGACGGCCTGCCACGAAGCGCAGCGCGCCGCAAGCGAAAGCGCCTGCGCTTCGCTTTCCACTGCCGCTGTTGCAAACCAGACGCGCCGCGCGCCCTGCGCGGGAACGGTCAGCCGGGCGCACAGGCTCAGGCAGGGGCCGATCACCGCGCCGACGCGGCCGCGCCCGGCGGGCAGCGCGATTTCGCCGCGCCGCCAGAACGCCGCGCGGTCGGTTTCATAAGCGAAGGCGGCTTCGCCGTCCGACGCGCCCGCATGGCACGCCATAGGGTAGGATTCCTCCTGCGAACGCGGGCGACGGCGTGCCAGAAGCAGTGCGTCCTGCGGGGCGCTCGTTTCAATCAGAAGCCGCGCAAACGCGGGATGCCCTTCAAACTCATCCTGCGAAGCGATGCACACGTCGAGAAAGCTGCAAAGCGCGACGGAAGCGGGTTCGCCGGTCAGGTTGCGCACTTCGACGGCCTGAATCGCCGCGCCGTCGAGCGGCGAAACAAAGCAGGTCATCTCCGCGCGCAGGCCGTTTCTTTCGAACGTGTAGACCGCGCGCCCGCGCGAGAACAGCGGCGCGCCGCATGAGCCGATCGATTCAGGCGCGCCTTGCGCGCTGAAATACACCCGCGGCCCCTGCTCCCAAAAAGGATCGGGCACGCGGCAGGTGAGCGAAAGCCCGCGCGCGGAAAGAAAGCCGTTGCCGAGCGCGTCGGAAACGTAGGTCATGCCGCCGCCCGCCATCACCTGCGTTTCGGGCGGGAAAACGGCTTTGTCGGGCGCGCGCCGCGCCGTGCCGGAATCCTGCCTGCGCGGCGGGAGACGGCGCACGCGCGCCGCAGAGCGCACCGTTTTTTTGCCGGGCGCGCGTTCTTCCAGCAGGAGCGCGTAAGCCTCCGCCTGCGGCAGCGCGCGGAAATAGCGCGTGAGCGCGCCGTCGCACAGCGCGTTGCAGACGGATGCGAGAATCATGCCCTGATGATGCGCCATGTGGCTTTTGACCAGCATATATTCCTCGCCGGCGGGAATGCGCGCCGCGTCGTAATCCGCCGCCTCGAAAAAGCCCAGCTCGGACAGCCAGCCCATCAGGCGCATGGCTTCAAAGTTGTGCGCCGCCTCGCGCGGCAGCACGGAAAGCGCCAGCGCCGACGCATACGGCGCGACCACGTGCGAAAACCGCTCCGTGCGCAGCGCCAGCCGCGGCAGCCCGAAGGCGTGATACTGATACGAAAGCTCCGGGTCGAACGCGTAATAGCCGCTTTCCGAAACGCCCCACGGCCCGCGGCGGAACGCATGGAGCTGCATTCTTGCCGCCGTGCGGCAGCTTTCGCCAAGAAGCGTCCCCTGCGGCGCGCCGAAAAACAGCGCGGGCAGCAGATATTCAAACAGCGTGCCGCTCCACGAAAGAAGCGCCGCGCCGCCGCCGGAACGCGCCAGCGCGCGTCCGAGACGCATCCAGTGGCGCGCGGGCACTTCGCGGCGCATCACGGCGAGAAAGCTCGTCAGCCGCGCTTCGCTTGCAAGCAGGTCATAGTGCGCTGCGTCGGGAGAGAGCGTTTCCGTGTCCATGCCGATATAGAACAGCTCCGCGCTTTCGTCGTAGAGCGCGGACAGCTCCATTGCGTTGGCAAGCGCGTCCAGCCGCGCGGGCAGATCGCCGAAGGACGCGTCCGTTTCGGAAAGCCTTGCGCGAAGCGCCTGCGCGCACAGCAGCAGGCACGCGCAGAGGTTGCCGCTGTCCACGGCGGAAACATAGCGCCGCTGCAGCGGGGCAAGCGTGCGCACGTCGTACCAGTTGAAAAGATGGCCGCGCCATTTCTCCATTTTTTCCATTGTGCGCACGGTTTTTTCCATGCGCGCGCAGACCTCGCCGCAGGAGAGCAGCCCCAGCTCGCGCGCGGAAACGAGCGCAAGCAGATACATGCCGATGTTGGTCGGCGACGTGCGCGGCGCTGCGCCCTTGTCCGGATCCAGCTGCAGGTTGTCGGGCGGAAGGAAGCGGGTTTCCTGCGTGACGGTCGTTTCAAAGAAGCGGAGCGTGCGCGCGGCGACGTCCTCGAGCAGCGCTTTTTGCGGCGCGCTCAGCGCGCGCTTTTTCGTCTCCGGCGCGTCAAGACGGCGCACGGCGAGCGGCGCGAGCAGCCACAGCACGGCGACGGGCAGCGCGGCGGCGAACCACAGCGCGCGGCCGCGGCAGACGGCAAGCAGCGCCAGCGCGGCCAGCGCGTTGGGCCAGAGAGCGAAAAGGCTTTCGCCGCGCATCCGGTCGGCTTCGGCGGAGGGCGTCCACTCCAGCAGACGGCGGCGCGAGACGAGCATCCGCCACAGTGCGCGCACGGCTGCGTCCAGCTGCCGCCACGCTTCGTAGGGCAGGAGGATAAAATGATACGCCGCCGCCCGGGCCGCCTGCGGCGAGGGCAGCAGAATTTCGCGCGTGTGCGGCAGGAGAAGCCCCGCGAGGAACGCCGCGGGCATTCCCTGCGCCGCGCCGAAAACGATCAGCAGCACGCCCGCCGCGCCGACGAGGCTGCGGCGCAGGTTGTCCATGATTTTGAAGCGGTTCAGCAGGGAGAGCGGGTTGCGCATCCAGCCGTTTTCGGTTTTGATTTTCGGCAGCAGCCACGGCAGAAGCTGCCAGTCGCCGCGCGTCCAGCGATGGAGCCGACGCGCCCAGCCGGAAACCGAAGCGGGCTCGGAGTCAAAAAACGCCGCGTCGCCCACTGTGGCGCAGCCCGCGAGCGCGCCTTCAAGCAGGTCGTGGCTGAGGACGGAGTTCGGGCGGATTTTGCCGCGCACGGCGGCGGAGAATTTCCGCACGTCGTAGGCGCCTTTTCCGGCGAAGCTGCCTTCGCCGCAGACGTTCTGATACACGTCCGCGAAGGCGGCCAGATACGGGTCGAACCCACCCTGCCCGCCGAATACGCGCGCCGCGCGCGTGCGGATGGTCGCCGCCGACTGCTCCATGCGCGGCTGAATCACGGCGATTTTTCGATTGAGCGGATGGCGCAGGGCGCCCGCAAGATTCAGCGCTGCGCCGGGCGGCATCATCGTGTCGGAGTCGAGCGTGATCACGCTGGGAAAACGGCCGGCCAGCTCGGCAGGTTCAACGTTCTGCGCGGCGAGCGGGTCGGGAAACTCGCCCTCGAGCAGCGCGCGGTTAAGCGCTTCCAGCGCGCCGCGCTTTCGCTCGCGCCCCATGAAGCGCTTCTCGCCCGCGTTCCATTCGCGCGCGCGGTGCAGGTAGTAGAAGCCGCCGCCCCACACCTCGTTGAGCGCGGCGAAAGCCGCCTGCGCTTCCTCAAGAATGCCGGCGTCGTCCGCTTCCACGGCGGCGGGGCCGTCGCGGAAATCGGCGAGCAGCAGGTAGCTGAGCTTTTTCTCGGGATTGGCCAGACGCAGAACGGACATGTGGCGCGCCATGGAAAGCGCCTGCTCGTGGCTGTACAGCAGCGCGGGAACGACCACGAGCACGCCGCCCTTGCCAAGTCGGTCGGGCGCGAGCCGCGGCAGCGCCTTTGGCGGCGAAAGCCTGTGCAGCAGCAGCCCGGCGAACTGACGGAAGCCCTCGCCCGCAATGAGCAGCGCGGGCGCGACGAGCCAGTCGCGCACGCCCAGCAGGAAAAGCAGCGCGCCCGCCGCCAACGAGCCGAACGTGATCAGCGCGACATACAGCGTCGCCGCATGGCGGCCGAACCAGAGCGACGCGCGAAGCTGAAGCGGCGCGCGTCCGAGCGCGTCCCAGAGCGCGGGCTGCCCCTCGTCCAGAAGAAAATAGCCCACGTGGCGCGCGAGCCCTTCCTCCGCGGCGGTACAGAGCGCCACGGCCTTTTCGGCGACGGCGCGCTGCGGCAGGCGGAAGGCGTGCGCGAGCCGCACGACGCGCGCGCGGTACGCCGCCCGTGTGGCGCGGTCCATGTCGGCATACACGCCGGCGGGATCGCCAAGCAGCGTCTGATGCACGCGGGAGAGCCGCTCAAGCGCGTCGCGCCAGTCGCAGGCCGAGAGCGCGCGCAGGGACGTAATCGCGTTGGAGACCCACAGGCAGCGCCGCATCTGCCGCGTCTGCTCGCGCGCGCACAGCTGCCGCGCCGAGTCGCTCCGGGCGGCGAGAAACGCGTCCATGGCGGCCATGCCGTCCTGATCCTGCGCCTCCTCCAGAAGCGTCAGGCGATGGAACAGATACGCGTCCGAGCGTTTTTTCAGGGGCGCGTTCGCGCCGGAAACGCAGGCGCGGCGGTCGCGCTCCTCCTGCGCGCACTCGCGCGCGAGCGAAGAAAGCATTTCCAGCAGCGCAAGGCGCATCGTCAGCGGCAGGGCGGCAAGCTCCGCCTCCTCCAGCGGGCGAACCTCCTGCCAGATCTTGGCAGCGTTTTCAAGCGCGGCTGCGTCGACGCGCGCTTCCGTGCGCTCGCAGACCGCGCGGCACAGCCGCAGAACGCGCGGCGTTTTGCCCTGAGCGGGCAGCGCAGGAAAATGGCGCAGCGCGTCGAGCGCGTCGAAGCACGCCTCCTCAAGCATCCGCGCGTTGTCGTAGAACCAGCGCGACGCCGGCGCGAGCGAGGCGGAGCCTTCGGGCGAGGCAAGCGGCGCAAGGCGTTTTTCCAGCAGAAGGATCGGGCGGAAGAGGCGCGGTCTGGCGCGGCCGTCCGCGCGAAAAGCCGCCGCGGAAGCAATCAGCGCTTCTGCAAGGGGCGCGCCAGACGCCATGCAGCGGTTTTGCGGCGCTTCGTGTGTCATAATCATCCTCCATTCATGCGTCGGCATAGTCTGCGCCGCCGGATGCGATTTCATGCAAAAGGCTTGTGCGCGTTTTTGTTTTGTTGTAATATAGAAAAAAAGAAAACGAAGGAGGCGCGACATGCCGCGCATTGCGTTCATCAACACCGTCTGCACGGGCAGTCACGGCCGCATCATGGAGGATCTGCGCCGCGCCGCGGAGCGCGAGGGCTGGAGCTGCCGCGTGTTTTTTTCGCGCGGAAAATCGGCCGGGGCGCATTGCGTTCGCTTCGGAAACGATGCGGAAATCGCGCTGCACGGCGCGGCTTCGCGCCTGCTCGACGCGCACGCGCGCTTCTCCTGCGGGGCGACGCGCCAGCTTTTGCGCCTGCTCGACGAATTCTCGCCGGACGTGGTGCATCTGCACAACGCGCACGGCTATTACCTCAACGCGCCGATGCTGTTCCGCTGGCTGAAGGAGCGCGATATTCCGCTCGTGTGGACGCTGCACGACTGCTGGGCGTTCACCGGACATTGCAGCCATTTCGTGCGCGCGCAGTGCGAGAAATGGAAAACCGGCTGCAGCCGCTGCGCGCTGAAGAAGGAATACCCCGCCTCGCTCCTGCTCGACGGCTCAAGGGGCAACTGGCGCTGGAAAAGGCGCGCGTTCACCGCGCCTGAAAAAATGACGATCGTGACGCCCTCGCACTGGCTTGCGGACAGGGTCGGCGAGTCGTTCCTGCGGGATGCGCCGCGCCGGGTGATCGGAAACGGCGTGGATCTGAGCCTGTTTGCGCCCGGAGAAAGCGCGGAGGAAACGCGGCGCTCGCTGGGCGTTGCGCAGGGGAAAAGGCTGCTGCTTTCCGTGGCCGCGCCCTTCGACGCGCGCAAGGGGTTTTCAGACGCGCTGGAAATTGCCGGCCTTCTGCGGGAGAAAGCCGTGCTGGCGATGGTCGGGCTGACGCGCGAGCAGAAGGAAGCGCTGCCGGAGGGCGTGATCGGCATCGAGCGGACGGACGGGCCGGAGGCGCTGGTGGCGTTGTATCGTGCGGCGGACTGCCTGCTCAACCCGACGTATGAGGACACGTATCCGACCGTCAACATGGAGGCGATCGCCTGCGGAACGCCCGTGGCGGCGTATGCGGTGTGCGGCTGCCCCGAGCAGCTGGAGGCGCCCTGCGGAAAGACGGCGCCCGTGGGCGACACGCGCGCGCTGGCGGAGGCCGCTATGGCGCTGTGCGCCGAAAAAGACAAAATTTCCGCCGCGTGCCGGGCGAAGGCGGAACGCGATTTTGACCGCACGCAGGCCGCGTGGGCGTACACGAAGCTATATGGAGAGGTTTTGCATGAAAAAGGGAAGCCCGATTGACCGCAACGAAAACATCTGGAATGTTCCGAACCTGCTGACAATGCTGCGCATGGTGGGCGTGGCGGTGTTCATCGCGCTGTTCGCGCTGGATAGGATGACGGCGGCGATGGTCGTGTTCATTCTGGCCGCGTGTACCGACGCGCTGGACGGGTATATCGCAAGGAAGTATCACCTCATCACCAGCTTCGGCAAGCTCATGGATCCGCTCGCCGATAAGCTGATGACGCTTTCCGCGCTCGTCTGCCTGACGGCGAAGGGGCTGGTGCCCGTGTGGCTGCTCGTGATCGAGGGCGTGAAGGAAGTTATCATGGTTTGCGGCGGCATTTTCGTTCTGCGCAAAAAGAAGATGGTGGTGCAGGCCGATTTCATCGGCAAGGCCGCGACGGTGACGTTTATCGCGGCGATTGTCGCGACCTTCCTGCACGACGTGACGGCGCCGTGGGATTTCGCGCTGCAGTGCGGCGCGGTGACGCTGGCCGTGGCGGCGATGGTGTTTTACGTGGCCGATACCGTGCGGAAGGTGCGCGTCAGTGAAAACGAAACGCCGGAATCCTGAGCATGGATCCGCGCGCAAGGCTCGCTTCGGCGGGCTTTTTTTCT
The DNA here is from genome assembly GCA_964553125.1 of uncultured Oscillospiraceae bacterium. Lineage (GTDB taxonomy): Bacteria > Bacillota > Clostridia > Christensenellales > Aristaeellaceae > Aphodomonas. The sequence goes on along the minus strand of CAZKJW010000030.1, from coordinate 2,522 downwards.
TTTCCGCGCAGGGCGCGGAAGACAGAACCCGGCCGCAAAATGAAAATTTGTTAGCACTCACGCGCTTTGAGTGCTAATTTTCTCTTGACAAAGCAAATTGACGGCGTTACAATGTCAAGGAAAGACAAACTTGAACGAGGTGACAGATATGGCGTCTTCCGGAAACATTTCCATCCATGCGCAGAATATCATGCCGATCATTAAGAAGTGGCTGTATTCCGATAAAGATATTTTCATCCGCGAGCTGGTCGCGAACGGCTGCGACGCGGTTGCCAAGCGCAAAATCGCCGATCCAAACGCGGAGGTTGAGTATCGCGTGACCGTCGAGGCCGACGAAGAAAAGGGCGAGCTGCGCTTCATCGACAACGGCGTGGGCATGACCGCCGAGGAAGTGGACAAGTATATCAACCAGGTCGCGTTCTCCGGCGCGGAGGAATTCCTCAAGCAGTACGGCGACGAGAAAAACCCCAAGGGCGGAATCATCGGCCATTTCGGTCTGGGATTCTATTCGGCGTTCATGGTGGCCGACAAGGTGACCATCGACACGCTGAGCTACAAAGAGGACGCTTCCGCGGTGAAGTGGGAATCCGCCGACGGGATGCAGTATGAAATCAGCGAGGGCGAGCAGGCGCTGCCCGGCACCGTCATCACGCTGCATCTGAGCGAAAGCGAGCACGACTTCCTTCAGGAGCGCACGCTGCGCGAGGTGCTGGAGAAGTATTGCGCGTTCATGGCGACGCCGATCTATCTCAACAAGGACGAGCAGCCCGTCAACGACACGAATCCGCTCTGGCTGAAGAAGCCCTCCGACTGCACGGAGGAGGAATACAAGGCGTTCTACACCAAGGTGTTCCGCGAGTATGAAGCGCCGCTTTTCTGGGTGCATCTGAATGTGGACTACCCGTTCAACCTCAAGGGCATTCTGTATTTCCCGAAGCTGCGCACCGATTTCGGCGGCGTGAACGAGGGGCAGATCAAGATGTTCAGCGGGCAGGTGTTTGTCGCCGATAACATCAAGGAAGTCATCCCCGAGTTCCTCACGCTGCTCAAGGGCGTGATCGACTGCCCGGACCTGCCGCTGAACGTGTCGCGCTCGTTCCTGCAGAACGACGGCTACGTCAAGAAGCTGTCCGCGTACATCACTCGCAAGGTGGCCGATAAGCTGACGGGCATGTTCAACACCGAGCGCGAGGCGTATCAGAAATACTGGGACGACATCAACCCGTTCATCAAATACGGCTGCATGAAGGACGAGAGCTTCTACGACCGGATGAAGGACACGCTCCTGTACAAGCTGACCGACGGCACGTACATGACGCTGCAGGAATATCTCGATGCCAACAAGGAAAAGGCGGAGAACAAGGTGTTCTACACCACGGACGAAACCCTTCAGGCGGCGGCTATCGCGCTGTATGCCGAGCAGGGCATTCACGTGGCGGTGCTCAATTCGCTCATCGACGTCAACTTCATTTCCTTCCTTGAATACAAGAACACGGAAGTGAAATTCAGCCGCGTGGACGCGGGCCTGGACGGCCTCAAAACCGACGCTGACGAAGAAACCGAAGCGCTCGACGAGGGCAAGCTGGTCGCGCTGTTCCGCGACGCGATGGGCGACGACAACCTCGACGTTTCCTTCGCCGCCTTCAAGAACGAGACTCTGCCCGCCATGGCCATTGAGGACGAGCAGATGCGCCGCTTCAAGGATATGTCGCGCATCTATGGCGGAAACTTCGCCATGCCGTCTCAGATCAAGCTGACGCTGAACAAGCGCTGCCCGGTCGTCGCGGCGCTGGCGCGGCGCGAGGCGGACGAGGACACGCTCGAAATCTGCCGGCAGATTTTCGATCTGGCGCAGATGGCGCGTCAGCCGCTGGAGGCGGAAGCGATGGGCAAGTTCATCGAGCGCAGCAACAAGCTGCTCGCGCTTCTCATGAAGTGAAGCGGGCGAAAACAGGGCTTCCCGGCCTGTCTTTTCCGGCAGAGAAGGAGAGGACGGGCCTTCATCTGCCCGAAGCGGCGTTTCAGCGGCGAAATGGCCGCGCAAACGGCGAAGAAATCGCGCGGCGAAGCCGCTTATGTTCGTAAAAATGCCGTATATTCTCGCAAAATGCGGAAAAAACTATTGCCATGTTCTGACAAATGCTGTATAATCAGGAGTTGTCGATAGGAATTCCAGGACTATAATGAAGGAGTAGATTGAATGGCAACCAAGTATGTGTATCTGTTCAACGAGGGCAACGCCAACATGCGTGAGCTGCTCGGCGGCAAAGGCGCGAACCTGGCTGAAATGACCAAAATCGGTCTGCCGGTGCCTTACGGCTTCACCATCACCACCGAAGCCTGCACCCGTTACTATGAAGACGGAAAGACCATCGCCGATGAAATCGTTCAGCAGATTTACGACGCGCTGGCCGTTGTCGAGGAAAAGGCCGGCAAGAAGTTCGGCGACCTCGAGAACCCCTACCTCGTCTCCGTCCGTTCCGGCGCCCGCGCTTCCATGCCCGGCATGATGGATACCATCC
>CAZKJW010000029.1:19272-22565 GCA_964553125.1 uncultured Oscillospiraceae bacterium | reverse complement strand
GGGGACGTGGGGGAGACGTTTTTGCGAGAGAAGGCCTTCTTTCAGGAGAAAGAAGCCCCTCTCTCTCGCTCTCACCCAAGAAAGCCGGTAGGGGAACGAAAAACGCTGCGCAAATTGAATGCGCGGCGTTTCAAATTTCTGAGCAAAAAGGTTTCCTTGAAAGGGGGTGCGGAGGAGCGCAGGCGAGCGCGGCCAGTGGCCGATATAGCGAGCCGAAGCTCCGGAGTGAAACGAGCGGCAAGCCGAAAGCGTGGCCGCGAAGATTGAACTCCGCCTTTTTCTAAAGGAAGTTTTCCCCCGCAAAACGTCCCCCTCCGTCACTCCTCCTGTGTCTCGTCTTCGACAGGCAGCTCCATGGCGATTTGCTGCGCCTGCGCGACGGCCGCTTCAGACGCGCCCTGCGCGTCGAATTGTATCTGCGGCAGCTCGTCCAGCGAGGAGATGCCGAAGTGGCGCAGGAACGCGTCGGTGGTGCGGAATTGCATCGGGTGGCCGAGCGTGTCGCGGCGGCCGGCCTCCTCGATGAGCCCTTTGTTCATGAGCGACTGCACGGAGTAGTCGCATTTCACGCCGCGAATTGCTTCGATGTCGCCGCGCGTGGCGGGCTGGCGATAGGCGATGATGGCGAGCGTCTCCATTGCGGCCTGCGTGAGGTTCTGCCGCTGCACGGGCTGAAGGAGTTTTTCGACATAGGGCGCGTATTCGGGGCGCGTGGAAAGCTGCACGCTTTTGCCGAAGCGCAGCAGGCGAATGCCGCGCCGGTTGAATTCATAGTCGCTCTCCAGCTGGTTGAGCGCAAGCTCCAGCTCCATCTGCGTCACTTCCAGCGCGGCGCTCAGCGCGCGCTCCTCGACCGGCTCGCCGGCGACATAGAGGATTGCCTCAATCGCTCCCAGCAGTTCCTTCTGTTCCATTTTCGGCCTTCCTCTCCGACAGGATGATTTCTCCGAATGTTTCCGTCTGCTCCAGATGCAGCCTGCCCATGCGTAGCAGCTCCAGAATTGCCATGAACAGCGTCACGATCTCGTCGCGCGCGGGAAAATCCTCAAACAGCGACTCGAACGTACACGGCCCTTTGCGCACGCGCGCGGTGATGACGAACATGCCGCCCTGAATGGATAGCTTGTCGCGCTGTAACTGCCGCACGGCGACGGCGCGGGCGGGTTCCTCGGCTGCGCGCGCGATCACGCGGCGCATGGCTTCCATCAGCGCGTCCATCGTCAGGTTGGGCAGCTCGAACACGGGCGGCGGCAGCGGGATTTCCTCGGGCAGCTTTTCAAACATGCGCGCCGCGGCTTCCTCAAAGGAACGCATCTGCCCGATGCCCTCCTTCAGCGCGGCGTACTCGGTCAGGCGGCGGATGAGCGCCTGCTCGGGCGTTTCCTCGCCCTCCTCGACCTTCGGCGGCTTGGGCAGCAGCGCGCGGCTTTTGATTTCCAGCAGCATGGCTGCCATTGCAAGGAACTCGCTCGCCGCGTCCATGTCTAAGGAAGCGATGTCGTCCATTGAAGCAAGATATTGCTCCGTAATCTCCGAAACGAAGATATCGCGGATATCGACCTTCGCGCGCGAGATGAGATGCAAAAGCAGGTCAAGCGGGCCGTCAAAATCTTTGAGGTGTACTTCGTAGGCCATCGTTCACGCTCCCGTTCAGGCTCCAAAGAACACGCGCATCAGCAGCGCGTCCAAGCCGCTCATGGCGGCGTTTGTTATAAAACCAAGCACCCTGCCCAGCAAGCCCGTCAGCGACAGCAGCATCACCACGCCCGTACCATAGCGCGCAATGGTGCGGCTGACGAACAGGCTTTTTTTCAGGAAAAGGTCGTTGAACAGGTGCGAGCCGTCCAGCGGCGGCACGGGCAGCAGGTTGAAAACGGCCAGCGAAAGGTTCAGCGCGGCGGTGTATTGCAGCAGCGTTATCACATAGTCGAAGACCGCGCTTTTCTCCTGCGCGTAATAGAACGAGCCGCGCCACAGCGCGAGGTATCCGTTTGAAACGGCGACGCGCAGCACGGCGTAATACAGCGTGTAAAACGCGAGGAACAAAAGCAGGTTCATCGTTATGCCCGCCACGGAAACGAGCAGGTCGTCGCGGTGCTTGTGCTTGAAATAGCGCGGATCGACGGGCACAGGCTTCGCCCAGCCGAAACCGGCGAGAAAAAGCAGCACCGTGCCGAGCGGATCGAGATGATGCAGCGGGTTGAGCGAGAGACGGCCCATCATTTTCGCAGTCGGGTCGCCCAGCCGGTAGGCGACATAGCCGTGCGCCCACTCATGCAGAATCAGCGCGATCAGCGTGGCCGGCACGCGATACAGCAGCGTCTGCAAAAACTCCAGCGGGCTTTGCAGCAGCTCCGTCAGCCCCGAAAAGAACGCGTACATCACTCAAACCGGCGCAGCGCCTGACCGATGACGGGCAGCACGTGCGCCTCGCCGCGATAGGCGTGCAGCGCCATGCGCACGCGAAGCACGATCACGGCGATCGTCGCGATGGTGAGCACGAGCAGCAGCAGGCCGCGCAGCACGGAGCCGATCAGCGGAATCCAGCCGAGCACCTCGCACAGAATCCACACGACCATGCCCAGCAGCAGATGCAGCGCGCCCAGCCCGACCGACTGCACGGAGAACCGCCGCACGGCGCGGCTGCGCTGATCGGCGAAGCAGAAAAACAGCGCGAACAGCGCCGACAGCGACGCGATGGTGCTCGTCAGGTTCACCGCCTGACTGGTCGAGATAATCTCGGGCGTCTCCTGAGGGGTGCGAAAATCGTCGTTCATGACAAGCTCCTTTCGTAGCGTGAGGTTTTTGATTTTTTTCGAGCCGCAGGGCGGCTCTGTTTTTGTCCGCACCATGCGGCGCGGGGGTTCGGGGCGACGGCATGCACAGCCCGGCAGCACGGCTTATGCTGAATCGCGGGAACTAAGGCGTGACTTTTGTCGCGCGAGCGGGTGGGTGTAGCGTGGTGGTTCGGGGCTTACCAGCATTTACAGCGGCAGCTGTTTATTCTGAATGCGCGAACCTTGCGTGCTTCCTCCGGTTACTTCTCCGAACCCAAGGAAAACATCAGGGGTTCCACACCGCCTGCAGCGTTCAATCGTCGTGGGCGCGCCCTTCGGGCTTCCCGCTCGTTTCACGCCGCGTCTCCGGCGCGCTGCCTCGGCCACTGGCCGCGCGCGCCTTCGTCGCCGGCAGGAACCTGAGGTTCCTGCACCTCCCGGTTTAGGGTTTTGCGCTACCTTGCCATTCCATGTTTCGCCTTCAGCTCGTTCGCCCGGCTGCGGCCGCGCGAACAT
>CAZKJW010000029.1:9885-19172 GCA_964553125.1 uncultured Oscillospiraceae bacterium | reverse complement strand
TTCAGCTCGTTCGCCCGGCTGCGGCCGCGCGAACATTGCGCGCTTCCTTTGACGGCTTCGCCGTTTTAAGGAGAACGTTAGGGGCTCTGCCCCTAAGACCTCGGCAGGAACCTGAGGTTCCTGCACCTCCCGGTTAAGCCTGCAATTTGCCGCCCTTCTGCCCCAGCGCGCACTGGCTCAGCAGGTTCGAGTCGAACGCAAACACCGAGCGGTTCTTCTCCGCATGGGCGCGCAGCGCCAGTTCAACCATCTTATCAATCAGCTTCGCATACGGCAGCCCCATCGGCTCCCACAGGTAGAACGACAGCGAACCGGGAATCGTGTTGATTTCCGTCACGTACACCTTCTCGCCGTCGAGCATGAAGTCGATGCGGGCCACGCCCTTGCAGTCGAGCGCGCGGAAAATCTCCACGGCCAGCTTCTGGATTTCTTCGGTTTTTTCCGCGCTGATCGGCGCGGGAATTTTGCGCCCCAGCGTCTCCATGCCGCCCGCGGCCGTTTTTCCGCCGCCGGTTTTGCCGCCGTTCTTTCCGCCATGCAGATATTTTTCGTCGAACGTCAGGAATTCGTCCCAGCGCGTGGGCATTTCGCACACGGACGGCGTAACGTCCTTGTCGAAGCCCAGCACCGAGCAGTTGATTTCCACCGGGTTTTCAATGCCCGTCTCCACGATGACGCGGCGGTCGTAGGAGAGCGCGACTTCGATGGATTCGCCCAGCGCCTTCGCGTCCTTCGCGCGGGTGATGCCGATGGACGAGCCGAGGTTCGCGGGCTTGACGTACACGGGGTAGCGCAGGTTTTCTTCCACGCGCCGCACGACGCTCACGGCGTCCTGCTCCCATTCGTCACGCGTCAGCCACACGTAGTCGATGATCGGGAAGCCGCAGCCGCGGAACAGCTGCTTCATCGCGATTTTGTCCATGCCCACGCTGGAGCCGACCAGCCCCGCCGACGTATACGGCACGTTCATCAGTTCCAGCAGCCCCTGCACGGTGCCGTCCTCGCCGTTCATGCCGTGCAGCACGGGCATGGCCACGTCGATGCGCTCGGCAACGGTCATTTCGTCGCCGCCGCCAAAGAGCCCCTTCTTCTTGGAAACGGTCAGCAGCGCGCCGGAGCCTGCGGTTACGTCGGGGTATACGCGCGTAATGCCCGGCTTCGCCGGATCAAAATTGCGCAGCGTTTCCAGCTTGCGCAGCGGCGCGCCTGTATACCACGCGCCGTCGCGCGCGATATAGACCGGAACCACGTCGTAGTCCTCGGTGTTCACGGCGTCCATGCACTGAAGCGCGCTGACGATGGACACGTCGTGCTCGCACGCGCGTCCGCCAAAGATGACCGCAAGGCGAATCTTAGCCATTTGAAGTTGCCTCCTGTTTATTCCTGATAGTTGTCGGGAAGATCGTTTTCGTACAGCACCACGTCGCCCGCGCGGAGCATTCCGCCCAGCAGCCGCGTGCTTTCGTCGAGCGATGCGACGATGTGCAGGTTTTCCTCTGCGAAGCCCTTTGCCCGAAGCCCCTCCGCGATGGGCGCGGTATGCCGCCGACCGACCAGCAGCACGATATCGGCCGCGTCCGCGATATGCTCGCCGAAGGTGCGGTTGCAATCCGCCTCGCGCGCGCCCATCTCCACAAAGCCGGGCGTGACGATGATTTTCCGTCCCCCGCTGAAGGAGCGGAGCACGTCGAGCGCGGCATCCGCGCCGACGGGGTTGGCGTTGAACGCGTCGTCGATGACGGTCGCGCCGCCGGGGGAGGAGAGCAGTTGCAGGCGGTGTTCCACCGGCTGCGCCTTGGACGCGCCGCGCGCGATGGTCTGCATATCCATGCCAAGCGCACGCGCCATGGTGCAGGCGAGAAGCAGGTTGCTGATATTGTGCGCGCCCAGAATGAGCGTGCGGCAGGGCGTTTCCGTTTCGCCGTCGCACAGCAGGAAGCTGCTGCCCCACGGGCCGACTTCGATGTTCTTTGCGTAAAGGCCAAGCCCCTCGTGGCGTTCGCCGGAGAGGTGCTTGGGCGCTTCGCATTTGTGGTAGAGCGCCTCGCACAGACCGCCGTCGGCGGCGAAGACCATTGCGCCGTCCTTGGGAATGGCGCGCGCCAGCTCGAATTTCTCGCGGCAGATGTTCTCCTGCGAGCGGAACGTTTCCAGATGCTGCGGGCCTACGGAGGTGAGCAGTCCGTAGCGCGGGCGAACCAGCTTGCACAGCAGCCGGATATCGCCCATGTGCCGCGCGCCCATTTCGGCGATGAACACCTGATGGTCGGGCATGAGCCGTTCGCGGATGATGCGCGTGACGCCCATGGAGGTGTTGAAGCTGCCGGGCGTGGCCAGCACGCGGTATTTTTCGGAAAGAATGGCGGCGAGCATGAACTTCGTGCTCGTCTTGCCGTAGCTGCCAGTGATGCCGATGCGGATCAGGTCGGGGCGCGCCTTGAGGCGCTTGCGCGCGTCGCGCATGTAAAGCCGCTGAATCAGCTTTTCAAGGGGCAGCGCCAGCAGCGCGGCGAGCGCCAGCCACACCGGCGCAAGCGCCGAAAGGAGCAGCGGCAGCGCAAGCGCGCGCGTGCCGAACATCAGCGCGCAGGAAAGCGCGAGGCACACCGCCGCAAGGAAGCCGATCAGCCGCTTCACGCGCGCCGTGATAACCAGCGGCTTTTTCGCCTTGACGCGGCGCTGCAGAAAATACGCCGCCAAAGCGACGGCCAGCTGCGCCGCGTAAGCGGCCCAGAAGCCGAGAAAGCTTGCCGCGACGCCCGCGCCCGCCGCGCAGAATCCGGGCGCGAACGCGCGCAGAAAGTTGCGCTTGTGCGTGCGGTAATAGCCGCCGAACTGGTAGCTCTCCAGCTGATAATACTGCATGGACAGCCGCGAGCAGAGCATCGTTGCAAAAGCGGCCGCCGCCGCAAAAAGGAACATCATGCCTCCGTCCCCCCATAGAGATACTGTTCGAGCACCTGGCAGAAGAACCCGAGCTGCTCAAGGAATGCAAAATGCGAGCCGCCCTTGAGCTCCACCAGCGCGCAGTCGGGGATGGATTTTTCCATTTCACGCCCCATCCACAGCGGCGTTTCCGTGTCGTTCGTGCCCCACAGAAGCAGCGTGGGCGCCTTGACTTCGCACAGCCTGTCGCTCAGGTCGGTTGAAACGAGCTTGACGAAGGTTTTGCGCATTTCCGCGTCGAGCGCGTTATAGTCGGGCGAGCCGTATTTTTTGCGGAGCGCTTCGCGCATTTTTTCGGGGAGCGTGCCGAGCAGCCTGATTTTGTCGAGCGAATCGGCAAGCGCGCGCAGGCGCTTGTATTGCGCGGAGCGCTTCTTTTGCGCTTCGGTCGGCTTGCCGCGCAGCCCCGCCGCGCCGGTGAGCGCCAGCTTGCCCACAAGCTCCGGGTGTTCGATGGCGAGCGTGAGCGCGATGCGTCCGCCGTGCGAATGGCCGACCACGTCGCAGCCTTCAATGTGCAGCGCGCGGATGAGCGCCGCGACCTGCTCGCTGAACTCGTGCGCGCCCCACGGCTCGGGCGGCCGGTCGCTCTGCCCGTGCGCGGGGAAATCGATGACCGTCACCCGGCTGCGGCGCGCGAGCCGGTCGGTCACAGCTTTCCAAGTCTCAATAGAGCAGCCCCAGCCGTGCAGCAGCAGCACGTCGGGACGCCCCTCGCCGTATTGTTCAAAATGGAGCTTCGCTCCGCACAGATCCAAAAACATGAAACTCCTCCCAGTCTGAAATCATAGTATAACCGATTTTTCCCAAAAAGAAAAGAGAAAACAGGCGCGGCGGAGAAAAGCGGCGCATTTGCGGCTGCGCGGATGCAAAAAACCGCTTCTCTTTCGGGAAGCGGTTTGATGGAGCCGTCGGTTCAGGCTTCGCTCAGCAGCTTTTCCAGCAGCGGCGCGACGGCTTTCGCCATGCGGTACATGCCCAGATCGTTGGGGTGCAGGCAGTCGTTGGTGCAAGCGTCGCGGTCGTCGTCGCCGAAGAAGCGCTCGCCGTCGAGAAAATAGACGTTCCGGTCGCCCGCGGCTTTCGCGCGCTCCAAGGTGGCGCGGATCACGTCGCGCCGTGCTGCTGCGCTTGCGTCATAGTCGAAGCAGGGCATGGACATCATCACGACGGGCAGCTCGGGCCTGCGCGCGCGGATGCGCCGGAAAAACGGCTCGTGCGTTTCGGCGAGATATTCCGCGGAGGGCGCGTTGTGGTCGTAGTCGTAAACAAAAACGCTCATGTCGAGGGAAGCGATGTAGTCCGCCATGGCGGGTTCGCCCAGCGCCGCCGCGGAGAAACCGAGATTGTAATGCTCCGTATCCAGCCAGCGGGAGACGAGCGCGTTGTAGCAGTTGGCGGGCTTGGAGCAGCAGCCGCCCTCGGTGATGGACGAGCCGTAGAAGACGACCGGCTTCGCATGGCGGTACGGCGTGGGCGCTTCGACGCGCGCGCCGTCCTCAAGCAGGATTTCGATGTCCGTCACATGCTCGTTGCGCGGCAGGTAGACCGTCACGTCCTCCATTTCGCCGCTTTTGCGGAACGTGCCCTCGCACAGCGTCGAGCCGTAGCCCGAGGGCTTCACAAGCCCCGCGTAGCGCGCCGTCGACCGCGCGCCGATATACACGCCGCCTGACTGGCACGAGAAAATGGACATGCCGATATCCGGCGTGATCGCTTCCAGCCGGATGCGCAGCGCGATTTCGCTGGAATCGGTGCGGAAGCACAGCCGCGCGCCCGGACAGCGCCGCGCGAGAAACGGCATCGCCTCGCTTTTCATCTGCGCTGCAAGCGATTGCGGCAGACGCTCAAGCGCGCCCGTTTCTTCAAAGCGGGGCACGCCGAAAATGCAAAAGGGCGGTTGGCGGAAGGAATAGGCTCTCATGGCGCTTTCGCTCCTTTCGGGCGGACACGGCAGGCGCGTCGCAAACGCGTCCGACGGCTCGTGCCGCCGTTTCTTTCAATTATACGGACGGCGCGCGGCAAAGTCAATTTTCGCGCAGGGCGCGAAAAAAATTTGCAAACCCTCTTGACATATGTGTATTACTGTGTTACTGTATTACTCGCTTAATACAATAAATCATCTGCGGAGGTGAATGATGGATTTTCAGCTTGACAACAACCTGCCCATCTGGCCGCAGCTGCTTGAACGGCTCACGGAACGCATCCTGACGCGCCACTACCCGCCGGGGTCGAAGCTGCCCTCGGTGCGCGAGCTGGCGCTGGAGGCGGGCGTCAACCCGAACACGATGCAGCGCGCGCTTGCGCAGCTGGAAGCGAACGGGCTGGTGACAACGAACCGGACGGCCGGCCGCGTCGTCACGGAGGATGAAGCGATTCTGACGGCGACGCGCCGCAGGCTTGCGCAGGAGCGCATCGCGCAGTTTTTTTCCGGCATGGCAAAAATCGGATACGGCGAAGAGGAGGCCGCCGCGCTCATCGCGGAAAGAAAGGAAACGGAACATGGAACAGAACCTGATTGAAATCAAGGGGCTTCGCAAGCAGTTCGGGCTGATCGGCGCGCTCAACGGCGTCGATCTGACCATCGGCCGGGGCAAGATCGTCGGCCTGCTCGGCCCGAACGGCTCCGGCAAAACGACGCTGATAAAAATCCTCAACGGGCTGCTCACGCCCACAAAGGGAACCGTAACGATTGACGGCCACGCGCCGGGCGTACACACCAAGGCGGTCGTCAGCTACCTGCCGGACAGGCCGTATTTTGCAAGCTGGATGCGCGTGTGCGACGCGATAGACATGTTCGCCGATTTCTATGCGGACTTTGACCGCGTGAAAGCGGACGAAATGTGCCGCGCAATGGAGCTGGACAAGAATCGCCAGATCAAGACGCTCTCCAAGGGCATGCAGGAAAAGATGCAGCTGATGCTGGTGATGAGCCGCCACGCGCAGCTGTACCTGCTCGACGAGCCGATTGCCGGCGTAGACCCCGCCGCGCGCGACGCGATCCTGGATACCATCCTCACCAACTACTGCGAAAACAGCACCGTCGTCATTTCCACGCACCTCATCTCCGATATCGAGAAGGTGCTCGACGAGGCGATTTTCCTCAAGCGGGGCAGGATTGTGCTGCATGACTCTGTGGAAGCCATCCGCGAGCGCGAGGGCAAATCGGTGGATGCGTATTTCCGCGAGCTGTTCCGCGTGGAGCAAACGAATGGAGGAAACGTGATATGTTCGGAAAACTGATGAAATACGATCTGCGCTCGAGCCTGAGAACGATGCTGCCGCTGTGGCTGACGACGATTGCAATGTCCGCGGTGTTCGGGCTTCTCCTGCGCCACGATGTGGACCCGCATGACGCGCTGGGGGAATTCCTGCTGGTGATTCTGCCGGTGACGGTGCTCGTGCTGCTGATGGGCGCGATGTTCGCGGTGGCGCTTGTGTTCATGGTGCGCGGCTTTTCGCACGGGCTCCTTGGACAGGAAGGCTATCTGATGTTCACCCTGCCGGTCACCACGTCGGCGCTCATTGCCTCCAAAGCGCTCAGCGCGCTGATCATCGAGCTGCTGACGATTGCTGCCGCCGCAGTTTCGGGCTGCCTGCTCGTGCTGCACGACAGCGCGTTTGGCGAAATCATGCGCGCGCTCGGCGAGGCGTATGAACAGATTCGCCCGATGCTTGACGCGCATCCCGAGGCGGTTCCCTGCATGATCATTATCTGCGTGGGCGTTCTTTTCTGGATGCTGAGCCTGAATTTGCAGACCTATTTCTCCTTCTCCGTCGGGCAGCTTGCGCGCAAGCGCCGCACAGCGCTGGCCATCGTGGTGTTCTGCGCGGTGTCGATTGCGATGATTCGCCTCACGCCCGAACTGATCGAGCTGAGCGACTATTTCGTGTTCAACCGCCAGTCCGACGTGGAAGCGTGCTGCATGTTCGCGGCGGTTCCCGTGGCGCTTTGCGCCGCATATTTCTTCGCCGCGCGCGGCATCCTTGCGCACAGGCTGAATCTGGAGTAAAATACGCCGCGGCAGGGTTTGGGGAAAGGACTCGTTTTTTGAGCGATGAAAAAGCGTTCGGAGTTTACGGAAAAACAGCGGAAGGCGGCTGCGCTTGCAGCCGTCGCCGTGTTCATCCTGCTCACGGCCGCCGTCGGCTGGTTTGTCGGGCGGCCCATGCTCCGCTTCGTCTCGGAGCCGGAGAAGTTCCGCGCGTGGGTGGACGCGCACGGCGTCTGGGGCAAGCTGGCGTTTGTGGGCATGGTGATTTTGCAGGTCATCGTGGCGATCATTCCCGGCGAGCCGCTGGAGATCGGCGCGGGCTACGCCTTCGGCGCGATTGAGGGCACTGTGCTGTGCCTGATTGCCGCGGCGGCCGGCAGCATGGCGGTGTTTCTGTTTGTGCGCCGGTTTGGCGCAAAGGTTGTGGAAATCTTTTTTTCGCAGGAGAAGCTGCAGAAGCTGCGCTTCCTGCATCGCTCGCGCAAGCGCGATTTTCTCTTTCTGCTCATTTTCACCGTGCCCGGCACGCCCAAGGATATGCTCTGCTATTTCGGCGGGCTGACCGGCATGAAGGCCGGCACGTTCCTGCTCATTTCGTTCCTCGGGCGCATTCCGTCCGTCGTCACTTCAACCATCGGCGGCGACGCGCTCGGCACGAAGAACTACTGGTTTGCCATCGGTGTTTTCGCCGCGACGCTGGCGCTCAGCGCCGCAGGGCTTGCTGTTTATAATCATATCTGCAAAAAACACGCCTCCGCACCTTGACCCGAAGGGAGAAATATGCTATCATTTCGCTTAATTGCGATATGAAGAAGGTGCAGGAAATGATGCAAAAGGCAAACCGCATGGCGGAAGTGCGCTCGGATATCCGCGGCCCTCTGTTTGAAGAGGCGCTTCGGATGCAGCGCGAAGGCATTCCGGTGATGAAGCTCAACACCGGCAACCCCGCGACCTTCGGCTTTGAAATGCCTGCGAGCATTCAGCAGGCGCTGCGCGAGCGTCTCACCGACGCGACGGCGTATTGCGATTTGCGCGGTATGCCCGAAGCGCGCGAAGCGCTGCTCGCGGCGTATCATGCCGACGGCGTGACCCATGCGCGGGCGGACAGCATCTTTCTTGGAAACGGCGTGAGCGAGCTGGTCAATATGTCGCTGTCGGTCGTTCTCAACCCCGGCGACGAGCTGCTGATGCCCACGCCCTGCTATACGCTCTGGAGCAACTGCGCGCGCCTTGCGGAGGCGAAGCCGGTGTTTTACCGCTGCGACGAATCCGCGCATTGGCAGCCCGATCTGGACGATCTGCGCGCGAAGATCACGCCGCGCACACGCGGCATCGTGCTCATCAACCCCAACAACCCCACCGGCGTTGTCTATCCGAAGGAAACGCTGGAGGCGATTGTTGAAATCGCCCGCGCGAACGAACTCATTCTTTTCTCGGATGAGATTTACAGCCGCCTCGTCATGGACGGCAAGCCCTTCACGTATCTGGCCTCTCTCGCCGACGACGTGCCGATCATCAGCTACGGCGGGCTTTCCAAGTCGCATGTCATCTGCGGAATGCGCTGCGGCTGGCTCCTCGTGACCGGCCCGGAAAAGGCGCGGCAGGAAATCGAAACCGGGCTGACGCAGCTGGCGTCCATGCGCCTTTGCGGCAACACCATGGCGCAGCTCGCCATTCCCGCGGCGCTGAGCGACCGCGAGTACACGCTCTCCATGATTTCCCCCGGCGGCAGGCTCTACGAGCAGCGCGAGGCGACCATGCGCGCGCTGGACAAAATCGAGGGGCTTTCCTGCGTGCGCAACGACGCGGCGTTCTACGTTTTCCCGCGCATCGACACGAAGCTGTTCCCCATCGCGGACGACCGCGAATTCCTGCTCGATCTTCTGCACGAAACGCACGTGCTGATGGTGCCGGGCAGCGGCTTTGAGTGGGACGCGCCCGATCATTTCCGCATCGTCATGCTGCCCGAGCCGGACGAAATCACGGCGGCGTTTGAGCGCATCGGCGAGTTTTTCAAGGCGCGCAGGGCGCGCTGAAAGCATCCGCGCGGCAAAACGGCGCCGCGCCTCAAATGAAAGCATCCGCATACCGTCCGGCCGCGCAGGCTCGGGCGGTATTTTTTATTGCGGAGCGCAGAGGGCTGGCGCTGAAAAATCTGCTGCCGGTGAAAAAAACGCGGCGCGCTGCGGCAATGGCTCGCGGGGCATCGCGACAGGGAACCGGAACGCCGGGGCGTCGTCCGGCGCAGAAATCAGGGAGAACTTCATGCGCTTCCCGCCGCCGGATCAGCGCGTGCGGATGGACGCCGTTCAAATCAAGAAAAAGCAGCCGGAGCTGTTCAGCCGC
>CAZKJW010000029.1:0-9785 GCA_964553125.1 uncultured Oscillospiraceae bacterium | reverse complement strand
CGTGCGGATGGACGCCGTTCAAATCAAGAAAAAGCAGCCGGAGCTGTTCAGCCGCTTGCAAGGATTTCTGCGCTTCACAAAAGCAAACGTGATGTACGGCGCGTGGAACGGCAGCGGGCGGCTGTGCGACGGCGAACCGGGCTGATAAAGCAAAACCACCGGCTCAGCCGGCGGTATGCGCCGCGCCTTCAAGCGAATTTTCTGGCTGCATCTCAAGACGCGCGGAATCGTAGTCAAGCGCGGCTTTTGCCCGGCAGCTCGCAGGCGAGTTACGCTTTTGCGTTGCCGGGCTTTTTTTGTCGCTCACTTTGCACGGCTTTCTGGAAGTGAAGGCTTTTTTCATACCACCGGCTCAGCCAGCGGTATGCGCCGCGCCTGCAAGGCGGATTTGCTGGCTGCGTCTCAAGACGCGCGGAATCGTAGTCAAGCGCGGCTTTTGCCCCGCAGCTCGCTGGCGGGGCACGCTTTGAATTGCCGGGCTTTTTTGTCGCTCGCTTCGCCCGTTTTTCTGGAAGCGAGAGCTTTTTCATTCCACCAGCTCAGCAGGTGGTTGTAATGCGCTGTAGCGATATAAAACGACCGGCGCGGCCTTTCAGCGGGCTGCGCCGGTTTTGCGTTATATCGCTTTAGCGTAAGACAACCGCCAGCGGCGCAGGTGAGAGTCAATGGACGCTGGCTTCGTGCATAGGGCGAAACGAGCGACAATCCCTTGCGCCAAGACGGCTTTTCGGAAGGTTTTTCCGCTGACGGGGGAAGCGCAATATCACCGGCGAAGCCGGCCGGTTTTGCGCTGTCTGTTGCAGCGGGTCAGAGGAACAGCTTCCTGCCGAGCGCCTCGCGCAGCGGCTTGCAGATCGCCGTAAACAGGAGCAGCAGCCCGAGCAGGCAGCACGCGCCCAGCGGGTAGGGCGACCAGACGAACCGCGCGTGCGCGCTGTGCGACCACGCAATCAGCGCTTCAAGCAGCATCATGCTTCCGCCCAAAGTGATAAGCGCGCCGCCGAAAATATACAGCCTGCCGCCGTGCAGATAGCGCAGCAGCGCCGCAACGGCCGTCAGCAGCAGCGCAGCCATGCCGCACACGGGAAACGCCAGCGGCAGAAACCAGCTTCCGCCCGTTTTCAGGCAGATATACAGCAGATAGCCCGCCGCCGCAGCAACGCCGCAGGGGATGAAAATCACCGGGTTCGGCCGGCGGAACCAGCAGGGCAGAAGCACGGCGGCATAGCCCGTCAGCATACCGCCCACCGCATAGCCGCTCCAGACGACGCGGCCGTGCGTTTTCCAATCGATCACCAGCGTCAGCGCTGCCGCCAGCGCCAGAAGCGCCGTGATCACCGCCAGCGCGGCTTTGCCGCCCACGTGCTCCTCCGGCTGCATTCCGGCGGGGTACGCGCTTTCGCCCGTCTGCGCCGGCAGATCGGGATGATACGCCTTCAGCCCGCACAGGGGACAGACCTTCTCGCTTTTTTCCAGCTCCACGCCGCAGCGCGCACAATACATCCCACTCACCTCGAATTGCTTTGAATCGTCACATGCAGCCCCAGCGCAACCAGCTTGCGGAAGAACCGCCGCTCCAGCTCCGGATCGATGCTGTTGCGCACCATGTTCACATACATTTTTCCGCCGTAGGAGCAGACGCTGCAGTTATACGGCGCGTTCGCCTGCGCGCTGAGCACAAAATCGAAGCGGCGCACGTAGGGCAGCATCGCGTCCGGCAGGGCGATTTCGCCCAGATTGGAAAGCGTCAGGCTGCCCGCGCGCTCGCCGACGATGTCGAAAATGGTTTTCATCACCAAGTTTTTCAGCGGCAGCGGCACGATGCGAAGCGCCATGCGCTTTTCGCTTTTGACGTTCGTGGTGAATGCCGCGCGCATGTTCTGCGGCGTGATCGCCGCGCCCATCTGATAGCGCGCCGCGTCGGCAAGCTGGCGGAACGTGTATTCGCCCATGCGCGGATCGACGCCCGCGCCCACGACCATCACGAAGTTGCGCAGCGTTTCGCTTGCAAACAGCTTGCGCAGGTTGACCGGAATCAGCACGCGCACGGGCCGCCGCTTCTGCTTGCCGTGCGCGCACGCGCGCTGCATGTCCAGAAGCGCGTCCAGCAGCGCCGCCGTGAGAAACGCCGTCACCGTCGCGCCGTATTCCTTCGCCTTCTCGCGGACGGCCTGCGTGTCAAGCGTGCCGCACGTCACGTGCAGGAAGCCGTCCGGCTCGCGCGCGCCGCGGGCGCGATAGGCCGCCGGTTCGTTCCGGCCGCTGCCCGTTTCGCCCGCATGGCGCAGGAAGCTGTCCTCCATCTCGGCGGCGGTCGGCTCGGCATGGCGGTCGAGCACGCCGCATTCGCATGGGATTTCAGCGCCATAGCGCTGAAAAAGATATTCCGCCACGAGCGTCTTGAGGAAGATCATGCCGCCCGTGCCGTCGGTGAGCGCATGAAAAAACTCCACCGAAATGCGCTTGCCGTAATACAGCACGCGGAACGCGCACTGCGAGACTTCGCGCCGCCCCATGCGCCGCAGCGGACAGCTCCTTTCGGGGCGCACCTCCGGCGCAAACGGAATTTCCTCCAGATAATACCAGAAAAAGCCGCCGCGCAGCCGCACCGCGACGGACGGGAACCGCTTCACCGTCGCGTCCAGCGCCGCCTGCAGGATGAGCGGATCGACTTCCTCCGAAAGCTCCGCCGAAAGCCGAAAAAGGTTCGCCCAGTCCTTGCGCCGCGAGGCGGGGAAGATTTTCGCCGCGTTGTCCAGCCGCATCCAGCGCGGCTTTTCCTTCTGGCGCATATGCGCCCGCAGAAACGCCGTCATTGCCGCCGTGTCGCGCCGGGAATATTCGCGCAGGCCGTAGAGCACGTAGGCGTGCCACAGCCCTGGCGAGACGATCAACCGGCTTTCGCAGCCCGCCTGCTCCAGCCGCTCGTGCATCCGCGTGGAATCGTCGAGCAGCAGCTCCGCGCCCGCCGCGAAAATCAGCGACGGCGGCAGCCCGCGCAGGTCGCCCAGCAGCGGCGAAACGAGCGGGTCGAGCGGATTGGCGGCATACTGCGCGGCGTAGAAGGCGAGCTTTTCCTTGGAGAGCGTCGGGTCTTTGCCCCGGTTCGCTTCATAGCTTGCGCCCGAGAGCGTCAGATCCGTCCACGGCGAAACGGCGATGACGCCCGCCGGCAGCGGCGTCCCCGTTTCCTTCAGCTTCAGGCACAGGCAGTAGCACAGCCCGCCGCCCGCGCTTTCGCCGCAGAGCGTGATTTCCTCCGGACGGAAGCCGCACGAGAGCAGATAGCGATACGCCGCCAGCGCGTCGTCGAGCGCGGCGGGGTAGGGCGATTCCGGCGCGAGCCGGTAGGCCGGGCAGAACACGCGCGCGCCGCACTTGGCCGCCAGCATACTGCCCACGCCCTTTGCATAGTCCATGGAGCCGCAGGTGTAGCCGCCGCCGTGCAGATACAGAAGCACGCCGGTGAACGCCTGCTTTTCCGGCGCGATCCATGCGCATTCCATGCCGCTCACGCGGCGCATACGCACCGTGACGCGCGGCGTTTCCGCCGCCGTCATGATTTCGCCTACGACGTTCTGCGCGCTGCGCTCATGCTGCAGGGAGCCGCTTTCCAGCGCCGGGCCGATGCGCCGCAGCCACGCGCGAACAAACTTCTCGGTAAAAGGCATGTTTTCTCCCTTTGTTCAGCGGCGCGGCGCGTCCTGTGCTTCCTTTGCCAGCACAGCCTGCGTGTCCGCGCCCTGAAGGCTCAGAATCTTCTCCGTGACGATGCGCGAAAAGCCCGTCACCAGCGCGCCCGTCATGACCAGATTGGAAATGGCGGCATCGTCATGCGTCTGCGGGCTGAGCACATCCGCCGCGGACTTGCGCGCCTGATCGACGAAGAACAGCGCGACGGCGTGAAACTTGGCCGTGTAGTCCTGATAGAACGCGCGCATGGCCTCCGGCGTCATGGTGGGCGGCACCGCCTTTTGAATGTGCTGAATGGTCAGGCTCTGCTTGAGCGTGAAGATCAGAATCAGATAGGCGAGGTGGATGCGATAATACCGCTTCTTCACGGGCGCAGGCATCAGCTTCAGCCGCACGTAGTTGTTGATGGCGGAGGGCGTGATGAGCCTGTCCTTCGGGTCGTCGGAAACGGGCACAAACGCCAGCACGTCCGAAAGATACGTCACCGCCTGCTCCATATACAGCCCGAAGTCCGGCAGCGCTTCCCATTGCGGCAGGCTGTAGTTCTGGATGTATTTCTCCCATCGCTCCAGTTTGTGGACGATCAGCTCGTTGTCATACAGCACGCGCATCGCCTCCTTAACTTTGCTATTATATCCTGCCGCGCGCAAATGTGCAAACGGAGAGTTTTTTGGCGGCGCGCGTTTGTGCGGAAGGAACCGCGTCCTTACATGAAACGCGGCGCTTCGCCGCATCCTATCGCGGGGGAGGCGAGGCGCAGTGCGGCTTTTTTTCGCGGCAGCGGCGGCATGGGTGCTCGTGTGGGCGGCGCCGGTGCGGCTGTGCGTGCGCGCGGACGTCGGCGCGCAGCCGTCGTATGCGGTGGAGGTTTCGGTGTACGGGCTTTGCGCGCGGTTTGCAGGGCGCATACGCGCGCAGCGCGGGGAGAAAAAAAGGCGCGGCTTTTTCAGAAGGGTTGCGGCGCGCTTTGCGCTGGAGCTGCTGCGGCTGCCGGGGACGCGCGCGGGCGCGGCGGCGCGGCTCGGAACGGGCGACGCGGCGCTGACCGCGCTGTGCACGGGCGCATTGCAGGCGCTCCTTGGCGCGGCGAACGCGGCGTTTCCCCTGCGGGCGCGCGTCGAAGCGGACTTTCGGCGCGCGGGGTTCTGCCTGACGGCGCGGTGCATAGTGACTGCGCGCGGCGGGGATATTATCCGCACGGGCGTGCGGGCTGTCCGGCTGGCGCGCCGCGCGAGGGGAGGAAAAGCAAGGTGGAGAAGCATCCCATTGAAGCCCTGATGGGTACGACGATGGACAGCATCCGGGACATGGTGGACGTGAACACGGTGGTGGGCGATCCCGTACAGGCGGCGGACGGAACGACGGTGATTCCGGTGTCGCGCGTGTCGTTCGGGTTCGCGGCGGGCGGCGGCGAGTACGGCGTGGCGCAGAGCAAAGCGCCCGCGCAGACAGACGCGCTGCCCTTCGCGGGCGGCAGCGGCGCGGGCGTGTCGGTGCAGCCGATGGGGTTTCTGGTGGTGGGCGGCGGACAGGTGAAAATGCTGCCCACCAACTACGCCACGCCGGTCGACCGCGTGATGGAGCTTTTGCCCGAAGTGATGGGCGAAATCAAAAGCGTGCTGGGTACGGACGAGGCAAGCGAAAAGCCGGCGCAGTGACGCGCGCTGTTTTTTGCCGCGCAGGGCGCGGAAAAAAGAAAAACCGCGGCGGCTCGCACGGCGGAGGGGAGAACCTTCCGCCGCTTTTTTGCGTCCGCGCGCGGCTTGACATTTCAAAGAAAAAACGCTACTCTTTTGTATCGTCACACCGATTTGCAAGGAGAAGCGCAATGAATCCAAGGGATCTTTCGGAAATCAAACGGCGGCTCAACCCCGACAAACGCAACCCCACCGTGCTTTACGGCTGCTACGTCGCCGCGGACGGACACATCATTTCGGACTTCGTTCAGCCCGTGGTGACCATGCCGCAGGAGGAGAACGAGAAATATATGGCCATTTTCAGGCGCGCCCTTTCCGGCTCGCTCGGGCAGAACCTTCGCGAGATCGAGTTCACGCCCGCGCAGGTGATGGAGGGCGAGGAGCACAAGCTGCTCACCGCGCTGCGCGAAAGCGCCCTCAAGGACCCCGCCGCGATTGAGAATTTTTACCGGCTCGCCGTGGAATACGTGCAGACGCTCGGCGCGGGCAGCCAGTCCGTCAGCGAGGAGCAGACGGCGGAGAATCACCTGATCCTGCTCATGCACGACGCCTACGACGTGCCCTATAAGGACAAAAACGGCGACATTGACCGCGAGCGCGCGACCGACGTGTTCAACTATATTCTCTGTTGCATTTGCCCCGTGCGCCAGACGAAGCCGACGCTGAGCTACTTCGCCGCCGAGAGCGAGTTCCACAGCCGCGCGTCCGACTGGGTGGTGGGCGCGCCGGAACTGGGGTTCATGTTCCCGGCGTTTGAGGAGCGCGCGGCGAACCTGTATAAGGCGATGTTCTACACCCGCGACAGCGGCGACATGCACGACGAGTTCATCCGCACGGTTTTTGGCACCGACAAGCCCATGCCCGCCAAGGAGCAGGAGACGGCGTTTCAGGCCGTTTTGCAGGACGCGCTGGCCGAGGAGTGCAGTTTGGACGTGGTGCAGGCCGTTCACGACGCCGTGCGCGGCATGATCGCCGAGCAGAAGGCCGACCGCAGCGCCGAGCCGCTCAGCCTTGGCCGGCACGAGATGAAAACCGTGCTGGAGGAGTGCGGCGTTTCGCAGGAGCGCGCGGCGGCGTTTGAAGAAGAATATGGCCGGACGTTCGGCGTGAATGCCGAAATCCCGGCCGTGAACGTAGTTGCCCCGAAGAAATTCACCGTCACAACGCCCAGCGTCGTCATCCGCGTCGATCCGGAGCGGAGCGACCTGATTGAAACGCGCGTCATCGACGGCAAGTGCTACATCATGGTGCTCGCCGACGGGAACGTCGAGGTGAACGGCGTGAGCGTGCGCCTCGACGGCGCGAATATTTAACCGAGCAGCAGATACAGCCCCAGCCCCGCCGCGCCGCACAGGCTCATGACGAGGATGGGGTTTGCTTTATATTTGCGCAGAACGTAAAATGCCGCGACGAAAAGCGCGACGCCGATCCAGTCGAGGTTTGCAGCGGAAACCGCCGCGCCGCCGAACGCCGTCAGCTTCAGAATGGACAGCCCGGCGGAGAGAATCAGCGCAACAACGACCGGCCGCAGGCAGCCCAGCACGCTGTCAAGCAGCGTCAGGCCCTTGTATTTGCGGTAAATGACTGCCAGCGCGGAAACGATGAACAGCGAGGGCAGGATGCACCCGAGCGTCGCCACCAGCGCGCCGCCCAGCCCCGCGATGCGGGTGCCCACAAACGTGGCGGAGTTGACGGCGATCGGCCCGGGCGTCATTTCGGCAATGGTGACAAGGTCGGTGAACTCGCGCATGGAAAGCCATTGGTGCTGCATGACGACTTGGCTTTGAATCAGCGGCATCGCGGCGTAGCCGCCGCCGATGGAGAAAAGCCCGATCTGTATGAAGCTCCAGAGAAGCTGGAGGTAGATCATTTCGCCGCCCCCTTCCGTGTACACAGCGCGGAAGCCGCGCCCACCAGCGCCGCTGCGAGAATAATGAAAACGACGTTAACGTCCAGCAGCGCCGTCGCCGCAAAAGCCAGCGCCATCAGTACAATGGGCAGCGCCCTGCGCTGCTTGAGCACCTTGCCGCCCAAATCGACCACCACGCTGAGGATCACCGCCGCAACGCCCGCCTGCATTCCGCGCAGCACCAGCGCCACATAGCGGTTTGCGGCGAAGGCTTCATAAAAAAGCGAAATCACGCTGAGAACAACAATGGGCGGAAGAATCGTTCCCGCGACGGCCGCGAGCATTCCGGCAAAGCCCGCCGTGCGCCAGCCGACCAGAATGGCAGCGTTGACGGCGATTGCGCCGGGGGACGACTGCGCGATGGCCGTCATGTCGAGCATTTCGGTTTCATCCAGCCAGTGCAGCTTGTCCACGAATTTCTGCTTCATCAGCGTCACAATGACGAAGCCGCCGCCAAAGGTGAACGCGCTGATGGAGAGCATACTGAAAAAAAGCGTGAGAAGCGTGTGCGCGCGGGAAGATTTTTTCTGCATGAGTCGATTCCTCCTGACGGCGGACAGTATAGCATAAAAAAATTGTTTTGCACAGGAGAACCGTTTCCTTTTCTGAGGTATCTATATAGTGTGATCGATCACAAAGGCTTTTGAGGGAGGCGCGCATGACACGGGACGAATTTGAAGCGCGCATCGTCGCGATGCAGGATACGCTCTATCGTGTGTCCGCGACGCTGCTTCCGCAGATGTGCGACCGGGAGGACGCAATTTCGGAATGCGTCTGCAAGGCGCTTGCAAAGCGCGATAAGCTCAAAAACGACGCGGCGCTGGAGGCATGGGTCGTCCGGATTCTCATCAACGAGTGCTATCAGCTCTTGCGCAGGCGAAAGCGCCTGATTCCCATGGAGACGCTGCCGGAGGAGCAGATCGAGCCTGGCGCGGACATGGAAGTGCGCCGCGCGCTGATGGCGCTCAGGCGGGACGTGCGCCTGCCGATGATTCTCCGCTACATCGAGGGGTACAGGGTGGAGGAAATCGCGTCGATTCTGCGGCTGCCGGCGGGCACGGTGAAAAGCCGTCTCGCCCGCGGACGCAGGCAGATGCGGGAAGAATGGTTTGAAGAAGGAGGGGCGGTTCGGCAATGACGGAGAAACGTTTGAAAGACGCTTTCGGCGAGACGCCTGTTTCGGTGCAGTATCGCGTTCGGAATGCGCTGAACGACCCGAAGGAGGAAACAATCATGAAAAAGAAATTTTCGGCGGGATTTATTGCGGCAATTCTGACGCTGGCGCTGCTGTGCGGCGCGGCCATTGCGTGCACGGAGTGGAGCGTGCTGGATTTTCTCGACTGGCGCAGCGAAAGCGCGGAGACCGAGAAGGGCAAGCAGATGGTCGCCGCGGTGCAGCAGGTGGGCGAAAGCTATGACGGCGCAGCCGTCAAAATGAACGTGCTCGACGCGCTCTATGACAACGTGGGCAAGGCGATCACGCTGGCGTGGACGCTGGAAAACAAAACGCCCGGCACGCAGTATTACGTGCTGTGCGACGGCGTGTTCATCGACGGCAAGGCCGCCTTTGAAAGAAGCGCCCGCAACACGACGGAGTTCATGCTCGGGGACGAAACGCTGGAGTGCGGCGTGACGTGCGAAGCGCCGGAAAACGGCGGGCAGAACGTGGAGATGACGTTCACGATTCTCAAGCCTACGGCGGAAATTGTGAACATCGGCGGCATGACGGAGGAAGACGATCTGGACGCGTATCTCGCGCAGATTGAAACGCTCAACGCCGAGGGCAAAATCGTCATGGCGGGCGACGGCTGGATCGAGCTGCCCGGGGACGACTGGAAAGAAGACGAAACCTACGGCGAAGCGCTGATGCGCACCGGCAAGTTTGAAACGGCGGACCGCTTCACCATTTCGTTCACCCTGCGGGACGATTCCGCGAGCGGGCTGGAGCGCGTGTATCAGGGCGAAACGAATTTCGTGTTCGACGGCTACGAGCTGCGCGTGCGCGAGGCGGTTCTTACGCCGATGACGGCGCGCTTTGTGGTGGACTATGTGACCGGTGAAAAGCCCGCGGACGGCGGCAAGGGCATGGGCCCGCTGTGGGAGGTTCAGTTCACGCTGGGCGCGGAAAGCGAGAAATGGTGGTACACCAACGGCGGCGGATGGTGGAGCGACGAGCCTGTGCAGCTGGAGGACGGCCGCTGGCTTTCCACCTTCACCTGCGAGATGATCGGCCTGCTGGAATGGCCGGACGAGGTGCGGATGGAGCTTATCACCTTTGAGTCGGACGTCGAGGGCTATCGCGCCGTCGAGCACACGAAGGACGCAGTGACGCTGCGATTCAACTGACGGACAAAGCGCGGGGCTTTGCGGAAACAGCAAGGCTCCGCGGTTTTCTTTTTTTGCCGCTGCGGGCCGCATGAGGCCGCGCGCAAACCGATGCGGGTTTTGGTTTTTCCGCGCATGGCGCGGAAAGCGGAAGCGCAGCG
>CAZKJW010000028.1:0-22827 GCA_964553125.1 uncultured Oscillospiraceae bacterium | reverse complement strand
AAAAATGCTTGCCAAGCCTTGCTTTCTATGCTATAATTGCATCCGCATGAATTCGGGCGGTCCGCTGCCGGCAACATCTTTGGCCCGGGCATGAACGTCTGACAATTTAAGGAGGATCCCCATGAACGAAATTATCCGCACTCTGGAGCGCGAACAGCTCCGCACTGACATCCCCGCGTTCCGCGTGGGCGACACCGTCCGCGTGTTCGTGAAGGTTGTCGAAGGCAGCCGTGAGCGCCTTCAGGCGTTTGAAGGCACCGTGATCGCCCGCCGCAACGGCAGCGTCCGCGAGACGTTCACCGTGCGCCGCGTTTCCTACGGCATCGGCGTGGAGCGCACCTTCCCGCTGCATAGCCCCCGCGTTGACCACATCGTGGTTCTCCGCCGTGGTAAGGTTCGCCGCGCGAAGCTGTACTATCTGCGCAACCTGTCCGGCAAGGCCGCCAAGATCAAGGAACTGCGCGACCGCTAAAGCCAAACGCTTTGAGCTGCTATGCCGTTGGCATAACAGCTTTTTCTTTTGCAGAGAGCGGATCTGTTTTCCGCGCATATGCGCGGATGAAAACCCGCGCCTCCGCTACCTTCCGCTTCAAAGGAGACCGTTATGCAGATCCAGTGGTATCCCGGACATATGGCGCGCGCAAAGCGCCTTCTGGGCGATCAGCTCAAGCGCGTGGACGTCGTCATCGAGCTGTGCGACGCGCGCCTGCCCTACTCCAGCCGCAACCCGGAGCTGATCTCGCTTGCGCGCGGCAAGCGGCGGCTGCTCATTCTGGGCAAGTCCGACCTTGCCGACGGCGCGGCAACCTCGCGCTGGCTTTCCTATTTTGCGGCGCACAATCAGGAGGCCATGGCCTACGACGCTTCCCGCGGCAAGGCGAAGGAGGCGCTTCGGCGCATCGAAAAGCTCACCGCGCCGCTCGTGGAGCGGCAGGCGGCGCGCGGCGTGAAAAAGACCGTGCGCTGCATGGTGGTCGGCGTGCCGAACGTGGGCAAATCGACGTTCATCAACCGCCTCAACGGAACGCCGGTGGCCGTCGTGGGCGACAGGCCCGGCGTGACGCGCTCCAACCAGTGGGTGCGCATTTCGCCCTACCTGGAGCTGCTCGACACGCCCGGTCTGCTCTGGCCGCGGCTGGACGACAAAACCGCCGCACAGCATCTGGCGTGGCTGGGCACGATCCGCGATCAGATTCTGGATACCGAGGCGCTGGCGACGTCGCTTCTGGAGGCGATGCTGCAAAGCCGCCCCGAGGCCGTGACGGACAGGTTTCACCTCAAGCAGCCGCTGCCTGAAACGCCGGAGCTTCTGGAGGCGGTGTGCCGCGGACGCGGGTTCCTGCTTTCCGGCGGCGTGCTGGACACCGAGCGCGCGGCGTCCATTGTGCTGGACGAGTTCCGCGCGGGCAAGCTGGGCAGACTGACACTGGAGGAAGCGCCGTGCGAAAAACAGCAGCCGAGCGATTGAGCGAAATCACCGAGATGGATCGCGGCCTGTGGGCGCAGGGGATTGTGTTCGCGGGCATCGACGAGGCGGGACGCGGGCCGCTGGCCGGGCCGGTTGCGGCGGGCTGCTGCATCATGCCTGCCGAGCCGCTGCTTCCCGGCGTGGACGATTCCAAAAAGATTTCGGAGAAAAAGCGCGAAGCGCTCTACGAGCAGATTCTCGAAACAGCCGTTTATGCGCGGGTGGGGTTTGCCTCTGCGCGGGAGATTGACGAACTCAACATCCTTGGCGCGACGCGGCTGGCCATGTCGCGCGCGGCGGCGGATGCGCCGTGCGGCCTGTTCCTCGTGGACGGCACGGTGGACGGGCTGGACGTGCGGGGCGAGCAGCGCGCCATCGTTCACGGCGACGCGCTGTGCTACTCGATTGCGGCGGCGGCCATTCTGGCGAAGGTTTCGCGCGACCGGCTCATGCGCGAATTGGACGGGCAGTACCCGCAGTACGGCTTTGCAAAGCACAAGGGCTACGGCACGGCGGAACACATTGCCGCCCTGCGGCAATATGGCCCGTGCCCTGAGCATCGCGCGCTGTTCATCCGCAAGTTCGTATGAGCAGCGTGTCGTTCGGGCGGGAAGCCGAAGCGGCGGCGGCCGCGTTTCTGGCTGCGCAGGGCATGACAATCCTTGCGCGCAACTACGCCGTGCGCGGCGCGGAGATTGACGTGATTGCGCGCGAGGGCGAGTGCATCGTGTTCGTCGAGGTGAAAGCATCGGCGTCGGCGGAAACGCCGCACGGCGCGCCGCGGGAGCGCGTCACGCTCGCAAAGCGGCGGCGCATCTGCCGCGCGGCGCTGCGCTATTTGCAGGAGAACGGGCTTGGAGACGCCGCCGTGCGCTTCGACGTGGCGGAGGTTACGCCGGCGGGCATTGCGCACATCAAAGCGGCTTTTGATTACACGGAATAAAACAAAAATCGGTCAAGCCGTCGAAATGCAGGATGCTTCGGCGGCTTTTTTTGCGGAGTTTTCCAAAAATTCACAAGATTTTCCTGGATTCGGGATGCATAGAGACTTGAAACGCGTTAAATAGTACAGTAAAGTACATATAGGATCATGGAATTTTTTCGGGAGGCGTTTATGCGAAAACTCGTGTCCCTGTTTTTGTGTCTGCTGATGCTTGTGCCTCTGGGCGCGCAGGCAGAGGAAAACATGCTGACAAACGGCGATTTTGCCGCGACGGACGAAACCGGCTGGCCGTCCGGCTGGGCGAAGGACGCATGGCTGCGCGACGAGGGCGTGAGCTATTGGAGCATTGCGCCGGAAGGCCCCGACGGGCGCGAATGCGCCATCGTTGAAAACGTCGCCTCCAACGACGCACGCTTCATTCAGGAAGTGGCGGTGGAGCCGGAGACGATCTATCATCTTTCCGCGCTGGTGCGCGCCGAGGGCATCCCGACGGATGCGGGCGGCGCGTCCGTTTCCGTGCTGCAAAGCTATGCGGAGTTTCCGCAGGTGTGGGACACGAAGGGCGAGTTTGTCCGGCTGGAATGCTGGGTGAAGACGGATATGGATCAGCGCAGCCTCGTTCTGGCCGCGCGGCTTGGCGATTACAGCGCCGACAACACCGGCAAGGCGTGGTTTGCCGACGTGCGCATGGAGCGCGCCGACGCCGCGCCTGACGGCGAGCTGCTGATTCTGCTGACGGACTATACGCAGTATTACAACAATGCCGCCGCGGACGAGATCATCGTGGAGACGGAGAAAAACGCGGCGATTTATCCGTGGGCGCTGCTGTTTGTGCTGGCGGCTGCCGCGCTGTGGCTGCTGCGCGATGCGCGCAATTTCCGCCCGAAGCTGATGCTCGGCCTGCTGCTGGCGCTTGCGCTGGTGCTGCGCATTGTGCTGGCGGTGCAATACACGGGCTATGACACGGACAACAACTGCTTCTATGCGTGGGCGGTCGCCATGGCGAACGCGGGGCCGAACGCATTCTATGATTCGGTCAGCTTCTGCGATTACCCGCCGGGGTATCTGTATCTGCTCTGGCCGGTCGGCGCGCTGCTGAATCTGACGGGCGCGGGTGTCGGCTCTGCGACGGCGCGCGTGCTTTTGCGGCTGGTGCCGTCGCTGTGCGATGTGGGCGCGGCGTATCTTCTCTGGAAGCTGGCGCGCAAGCGCCTTGGAGAGACGGCGGCGTGGCTGCTCGCCGCGCTGTATGCCGTGTCCCCGGCGGTGCTGGTGGACAGCGCCGTGTGGGGGCAGGTGGACGGCGTGATGGTGCTCGGCCTGCTTTTGACCGTGTGCCTCGCGCAGGAGAACAACTGGAAAGCCGCGCTGCCCGTGTTCGTGGTGACGGCACTGATGAAGCCGCAGGCGCTTATGGCCGCGCCGCTGGGGCTTGTGGCGCTTGTGCGCAGCAAGGGGCAGCTGAAGAACGCACTCAAGGGACTTGCCTACGCGCTGGCCGCGGCCGTTGTGATGCTGCTGCCGTTTGCATGGGGCAAGCCGGTCACGTGGATTTTTGAACTCTATACGGCGACGCTGGGTTCCTACCCGTATGCGACGCTGAACGCGGCGAACTTCTATTACCTCATCGGCGCGAACTGGACGCCGCTGACGGAAACGCTGCTGGGCGTTTCCTACGGCACGCTGGGAACGATTCTCACCGTGCTCGCCGTTGCCGGTTCGCTGGCGCTATACTGGAAGCGCTCGGAACATGCCGATCTGTCGCTGTGCGGCGCGCTGTGCTATATGCTGCTGTATCTCTTTGGCGTGAAGATGCACGAGCGGTATCTGTTCCCGGCGCTGGCGCTGCTTCTCATGGCGTATATCCGCCGCCGCGACGCACGGCTGCTGTATGCGTTCGTCGGCTATTCGGTGACGCTGTATCTCAACTGCGCGATGGTTTTGCAGGACCCGTATCTGATGGAACTGTACGGCTGGCAGGCGGGCGTGATTTCCGCAATGAACATCGCGCTGTGCGCGCTGGTCGCATGGACGGCGCTGGACAATCAAACCCGCGCCCTGCCGCGCAAACCGAAGCGGCGCGAAGCGCCCCCGAAGAAAAACCCGTTTGATGAAAAAACGCAGCCCGTGCCGAAGCCGAGCAAACGGCAGACGCTTGCGCTTCTTGCGCTGACGGCGGCGTATGCGTGCGTGGCGTTTATCGGCCTCGGCTCCACGAAAGCGCCGCAGACCGTGTGGTCGAGCACGGGCGCGTCGGAGACGGTCACGTTCGATCTGGGCGAGACGCGCGAGTTCTACGTGCTCTACTACGGCGAAATCACCACGCGCAATTTCTCCCTCGCCTTCTCCGACGACGGCGCGACATGGACGGAGGAATACCCGGCCGAGCTGGACGCGGGCGAGTGCTTCCGTTGGAAATATCTCATGCGCGCGGTGCTGGACGCGCAGGGCGCGGCGAGCAGCTGGACGGACGAGCGGATTCTGTCTTCGGCGCGCTATGCGCGTCTGACGGCGAACGGCCCGGCGGTGAACGTGATGGAAATCGTGTTCCGCACGGCAGAGGGCGAGACGCTGCCGGTTGCGGACGTGCGCTCGGAGGGCGCGCGCGTGGAGAACGCGAGCGATCCGTGGCTTCTGTGCGACGAGCCGGAGACCGTCTGCGACGAGCCGGGCTACTATAACGGCACCTACTTCGATGAAATCTATCACGCGCGCACGGGCTACGAGCTTGCGCACGGCATGTCCATTTATGAGTGGACGCATCCGCCGCTGGGCAAGATTTTCATCATGCTGGGCATCAAGCTATTCGGCATGACGCCGTTTGGCTGGCGGTTCTTCGGCGCGATGACGGGCGTGCTGATGATTCCCGCAATTTACGCGCTGGCGCTGGTGATGCTGCGCAAGCCGCGCTGGGCGTTCCTTGCGGCGTTTGTCATGGCGTTTGACATGATGCACCTGACGCAGACGCGCATCGCCACTATTGACAGCTATGCGGTGCTGTTCATCATGCTCATGTTCCTGTTCATGTTCCGCTACTTGCAGATGAATCTCCTGCGCGATCGGTATAAGACGCTGATCCCGCTGGCGCTGTCGGGGCTGTTCATGGGCATCGGCTGGGCGTGCAAGTGGATTTGCCTGTACTCAAGCGTGGGACTGGCCGTGCTGTTCTTCTACAGCTTCTTCCGGCACATCGCGCAGTGGCGCTGGTGCGTCGCGCAGGGCGGGCGCACTGCGGCGAAGGCGCGCGATTTCTGGAAGCTGATGGGCGTGACCATCGCCGTGTGCTTTGCGGTGTTTGTGTTCATCCCGTTTGCGATTTACTATTTCAGCTACATTCCGCACTTCAAGTGGGAGGGCGGGCTGACATGGAAGCGCTTCTGGGACACGCAGGTGAGCATTTTCAACTACCATGCCGGCCTTTCCGGAGACGACCACGCCTTCAAATCCCCGTGGTATGAGTGGCCGCTCATTCTCAAGCCGATGTACTACTACAACGGCACGAACTTTGCCGGCGCGGGCAAGGTTGCGTCCATTATGTGCATGGGCAACCCCGCCGTCTGGTGGGCCGGGCTGGCGGCGTTTGTCTGGACGCTCTGCCGTGCGGCGAAGAACCTGTGGAACTGCGCCACGGCGGACGATCCGGCTCCCGCGCTGATTGCCGCGGGCTTTGCCGCGCAGTATCTGCCGTGGGTGCTCGTGCCGCGCTCGATGTTCATCTACCATTATTTCGGCAGCCTGCCGTTCGTGATGATTTCCATTGCCTATGCGTTTGAACGGTTTGAGCGGCGGGACGCCGTAAAGGCGCGCGCGGCGGAGATTTTCTATTGCGCCGTGACCGTCTGCCTGTTCGCAGCGTTTTATCCCATTGCGACGGGCGTGCCGTTCCCACGCTGGTGGGCGGATGCGATCAACTGGTTCAGCTTCCTCAAGCTGCCCGGCTGGAAATATCGCGGCTGGCTGTATTACTGAGCGGCGCAGCCGCGTTCGGCGCGTCCCGGCGCGCCCTGCTATACGAAGGAGGTTTTGCCATGCTTGCGCGCGTGCTGTCCTTCGCGCTGGATGGAATCAGCGGCTATCCCGTCACGGTGGAGGCCAATGTTTCCGGCGGAATGCCCAGCTTTGATATCGTCGGCCTGCCCGACGCGGCGGTGAAGGAATCCCGCGAGCGCGTCCGTGCGGCGCTGGCGAACAGCGGGTTTTCGCTGCCGTTCACGCGCATCATTGTAAACCTTGCGCCGGCGGATACGAAAAAGACGGGGCCGTCTTTCGATCTGCCGATTGCGCTGGCGATTCTGTATGCGTCGGAGCAGCTGCACGGCGCGCCGCCGGAGGGCATGGTGCTGCTGGGCGAATTGTCGCTGGGCGGCGAGCTTGCGCCGGTGCGCGGCGCGCTGCCGATGGCGCTTTCGGCCGTGCAGCAGGGGTATAAGCGCCTGCTTGTGCCGCGCCAGAACGCGCCGGAGCTGGCCTGCTCGGGCGACGCGCAGGTGTTTGCGGCGGAAAGCCTGCGGCAGGTGGCCGACGCGCTGGAGGGCAAGGCTTCCATTGCGGCGCAGCCGCCGAAACAATTCGCCGAGCTTCTGCGGCAGCATGAGGATGCAAACGAGCTTTCGCTCGTCATCGGGCAGAGCGCTGCAAAGCGCGCGCTGGAAATTGCGGCGGCGGGCGCGCATTCGCTGCTGCTTGTGGGGCCGCCCGGCACGGGCAAAACGATGCTGGCGCGGTGCCTTCCGGGGCTTTTGCCGGAAATGACGCTGGAGGAGTCGCTTGAAACCACGCGCATTCACAGCGCGGCGGGCATTCTGCCGCCGGGCGCGGGGCTGCTGACAAGCCGCCCCTTCCGCGCGCCGCATCATTCGGCGTCGCTTGCGGCGCTGGTGGGCGGCGGACGGGACGCGCATCCGGGCGAGATCACGCTGGCGCACAACGGCGTGTTGTTTCTGGACGAGCTGCCTGAGTTTCAGCGCGACACGCTGGATGGGATGCGGCAGCCGCTCGAGGACGGCTTCGTGACGATTTCGCGCGCGAACAGCCGCTCAAGCTATCCGGCGCGGGCGATGCTCGTCGCTTCGATGAACCCGTGTCCGTGCGGATATCTGGGAAGCCGCACGCATACGTGCCGCTGCACGCCGCAGGCGGTGGAGCGGTATCAGGGCCGGGTGAGCGGGCCACTGCTCGACCGAATCGACCTGCGCGTAGAGGTGGGCGAGGTGCCGCAGGAGGCGCTTCGGGAGAAAACCTCGGGCGAGACGAGCGCGAAGGTGCGCGAACGCGTCAGCGCGGCGCGGGAGCGCCAGCAGAAGCGCTACGAAGGCGCCGGCCTGTATGCAAATGCGCAGATCGGCGCACGGCAGCTTTCAAGGTTCTGCACGCTCGACAGCGAAAGCGAGCGGCTGCTGGCCATGGCCGCGGCGCGCTGGGGGCTTTCCATGCGCGGCAGGGCGCGCGTGATGAAAATTGCCCGCACAATCGCCGACCTTGAGGGCGTGGACGCGATTGCCTCAAAGCATGTGGCGGAGGCACTTCAATTCCGCATGGGTGGGATTGGACGGCCGTAAGGAGGGAAAACGATGGCGTATACGCAGGCGCAGCTGGCATGGATTCGGCTGGCAAGCGTGCGGGGCATGGGAACGCAGCGCTTCAACCTGCTGCTGGAGCGGTTCGGTTCCGCCGCAGCCGTATGGGAGCAGCCGCCGGAGGAGACGGCGTTTCTTGGGCGCGCGCTGAACGCGAACCTGCAGCAGGCGCGGGGCGACGCCCATATGGAAGCACTTCTGCGCTCCATGGAAAAATGCGGCGCGGTGGCCGTCACCCGGGAGGATGGCGAATACCCCGCGCTTCTGCGCGAGATTCCGGACGCGCCGCCGATTCTGTATGTGCGCGGCTGCGCGATGCTTGACGACGCGCGGCTTGTCGGCGTGGTCGGCTCGCGCAACTGCTCGGCCTACGGAAGCCGCATGGCGCGGCGCATCGGTCGCGAGCTTGCCGAAATGGGCGTGACGGTCGTGTCGGGGTTTGCGCGAGGCATCGACAGCTTCGCGCATCGCGGCGCAATCGACGTGGGAGGCCGGACGGTCGCGGTGTTCGGCAGCGGCGTGGACGTGGTGTATCCGCCTGAAAACCAGACGCTCGCGGAGGAGCTGCTGGATACCGGCGGCAGCATCATTTCCGCCAACCCGCCCGGAACCACGCCCAAGGCCGGCGTGTTCCCCGCGCGCAACCGCATCATCAGCGGCATGAGCGAGGGAACCGTGGTGGTGGAAGCGTCGCGGCACTCCGGCTCGCTTCTCACGGCAGATTTTGCGCGCGCGCAGGGGCGCGAGCTGTTTGCCGTGCCGGGACAGGCCGACAGCGTGCTGAGCGCAGGCTCGCATCAGCTCATCCGCTCGGGCGCGCGGCTTGTGACGGGCGCGCGCGACATCGTGGACGATCTCGGCTGGCACAGGCCGGAGATTGCGATTCCGACCGCGCAGGGCGCGGCGAAAATCCTGCCCATGACGATCGACGAGCAGCGGCTGTATAACCTGCTTGCCGCCGGGCCGATGGACACGGACGGGCTTGTGGAAGCCTCCGCAATGCCCGTGGACCGGGTGAATTCGCTCTTGACAACGCTGGAGATTCAGGGAATAATAAAACAGACGCCCGGACGGATGTTCGAGCGGGCGGACGAAATCGATTTTTCCTGACGAATTATTCATATAAAGGGGTACTTTGAAATTGGCAGCAACGAAGCATAAGCTGGTGATCGTCGAATCACCGGCAAAGGCGCGCACCATCGCCAAGTTTCTCGGGCGCGGCTATAAGGTGGAGGCCTGCAACGGCCACGTGCGCGATTTGCCCAAATCGCAGATCGGCGTAGGGCCGGAGAACGACTTTGAACCCAAGTACATCACGATCCGTGGGCGCGGCGACGTGCTCGACAGGCTGCGCAAGGAAGCAAAAACCGCGTCGCAGATCCTGCTCGCAACCGACCCGGACCGCGAGGGCGAAGCGATCTCGTGGCATCTGGCGTATATCCTCAAGATTGACCCGGATTCCCCGTGCCGCGTGGAGTTCCATGAGATCACGGCAAAGGCCGTCAAGGAAGCGATCAAGCACCCGCGCGCGGTGAAAATGCCGCTGGTCAACGCGCAGCAGGCGCGGCGCGTGCTCGACCGGCTGGTGGGCTATAAGATCAGCCCGCTTCTGTGGGTGAAGGTGAAAAAGGGGCTGAGCGCGGGTCGCGTGCAGTCCGTCGCCACGCGCATGATCGTCGATCGCGAGGACGAAATCGACGCGTTCATTCCGGAAGAATACTGGGACGTGACGACGAAGCTGACCGCCGGCGGCAAGAGTTTCGCCGCACGGCTGTATCGCCCTGAAATTCACGGCGAAGCCGAGGCGAAGGCCGCCGTGGAGAAGATCCGTCACGGCGGGCTTTCCGTCGCCACCGACAAGCGCGCGGAGCGCAGAAAAAATCCCTCGCCGCCGTTCACCACGCCGAACCTTCAGCAGGAGGCGTCCCGCAAGCTGCGCTTCACCACCGCGAAAACGATGCAGATCGCGCAGCAGCTCTACGAGGGCGTGGACATTGAGGGCGAAGGCACGGTGGGTCTGATTACCTATATCCGTACCGACTCTGTGCGGCTGTCCGACGAAGCCGTCGCCGCCGTGCGCGCGTATATCCCCGAGCAGTACGGCGCGGCGTACCTGCCGGAAACGCCCAATGTATATAAGGGGCGCACACGCGCCCAGGACGCGCACGAAGCCATCCGCCCGACCGACGTGACCCGCCGGCCGGAAAACGTCAAGGCTTCGCTCACGCGCGACCAGTATAACCTCTACCGGCTGATCTACCTGCGCTTCCTTGCCAGCCAGATGACGCCCGCGCTTTACGACACCGAAACCGCCGAGATTACCGGCGAGGACGGTGTGGTGCTGCGCTTCTATGGCGAGCATAAGAAGTTTGCGGGCTTCACGTCAGTGTATGAAGAAGGCACGGACGATGAAGTGGTCAGCACCGAGACGACGCTGCCGCTGCTTTCTGTGGGCGACGCCGCAACGCTTGACGACGCGTCCGCCGAGCAGCACTTCACCCAGCCGCCCGCGCGCTACACCGAAGCCTCGCTCGTTCACGCGCTGGAGGAAAAGGGCATCGGCCGCCCGAGCACCTACGCGCCGACCATCTCCACCATCATTGCCCGCGGCTACGTGACCCGCGAGCAGCGCCGCCTGTATCCGACGCTGCTGGGGCGCATGGTGACGCAGATGATGTGCGAGAACTTCTCCGACATCGTCGACGCGCAGTTCACGGCCGATATGGAAAACAAGCTCGACCGCATCGAAGAAGAAAACACGCCTTGGAAGGACGTCATCCGCGACTTCTACGGCCCGTTCTCCGAGACGCTTGAGAAAGCCGAGCAGGCGATTGAAAAGGTCAAGATTGAGGACGAGGTGAGCGAAGAGAAATGCGAGCTGTGCGGCGCGCCGATGGTTTACAAAATGGGGCGCTATGGCAAGTTCCTTGCCTGCTCCCGTTTCCCGGACTGCCGCGGCACGAAAGCGATTCTCATCGAAATCGGGGTTCCATGCCCCACGTGCGGCGCGCCGATCCTTGAAAAAACGAGCCGCAAGGGCCGCAAGTTCTATGGCTGCAAGAATTATCCGGAGTGCGCTTTCGTTTCGTGGGATAAGCCCGTGGCCGAGAAGTGCCCCGTGTGCGGCAGCTATATGACGCTCAAGGAGAGCCGCAAGAACGGCAACTGGTATCTTTGCAGCAACGAATCCTGCCGCCACCGCGAGAAAGCGCCCGAGGAAGAGACGCAGGAGAACACGGAAGAATAAATGGAGCGCGCATTTGTTTACGGCGCGGGGCTCGCCGGAAGTGAAGCCGCGTGGCAGCTTGCCCGCCGCGGCATCCCCGTCACCATCGTAGAAATGAAGCCCGCAAAGCGCACGCCCGCCCATCATGCGGACGGCTTTGCGGAGCTTGTCTGTTCCAACTCGCTCAAGGCCGACAGGCTTTCCAACGCCTGCGGGCTTCTCAAGGAGGAGATGCGCCGCTTTGACTCGCTCATCATGCGGGCGGCGGATGCGAGCCGCGTGCCGGCCGGCGGCGCGTTGGCGGTCGATCGCGATACGTTTTCGCAGCACGTCACCCGCGCGCTGCGCGAGCATCCCCTTGTGACCGTCGAGGAACGCGAGCAGACCGAAATGCCGCACGCGCCCGCGATCATCGCGACGGGCCCGCTCACGAGCGACGCCATGGCGGCGGCCATTCAGGAGCGCTTCCACACGCTCAGCTTTTATGACGCGGCGGCGCCCATCGTCACGCTGGAATCGATTGACGAAAGCCGGGTCTTCCGTGCTTCGCGCTATGAGCGCGGCGGAGATGATTACATCAACTGCCCCATGACGGAGGAAGAATACTACGCGTTTTACAACGAGCTGATCGCCGCGCGCACCGCGCCCGTACACGGCTTTGAGGAAAGCGCGGTTTTTGAGGGCTGTATGCCCGTGGAGACGCTGGCCAAACGCGGCGCTCTGGCGCTCGCCTATGGGCCGATGAAGCCCGTCGGGCTGGTCGATCCGGCGACGGGCAAGCGCCCCTTTGCCAACGTGCAGCTGCGGCAGGACGATTCCGCCGGCACGCTCTATAACCTCGTCGGCTTCCAGACGCGGCTGGCGTTCCCGGAGCAGAAGCGCGTTTTCGGCATGATCCCCGGGCTTGCGCACGCGGAGTTTGCGCGCTACGGCGTGATGCACCGCAATACGTTCCTCAACGCGCCGGGCATCCTGAGCCGCACCTTCGAGGTGATCGACACGCCGGGCGTGTATTTCGCCGGACAGATGACCGGCGTGGAGGGCTATGTCGAATCGGCCGCAAGCGGCCTTGTCGCCGGCATCTCGCTGGCGCGGCGGATGCGCGGCCTGCCGGTGAACGAATTTCCGACCGTGACGGCGATGGGCGCGCTCGGACGCCACGTCTGCGGCCCGAACCGAGATTATCAGCCGATGAGCGCAACCTTCGGCATCATTGACGAATATCCCAAAAGAATCCGTAACAAGGTCGAGCGCTACGAGGCCGTGGCCGCGCGCTCGCTGGAAACGCTTGAAGCGATGAAAGAGGAGTTTCTGTGAGCATGGAATTGAAAGGCACAACCATTTGCGGCGTCTGGCGCGACGGGAAATGCGCCGTCGCCGGGGACGGGCAGGTCACCATGGGCGAGCATACCATCTTCAAGGGCGGCGCCGTCAAAGTTCGCCGCATCTGCGGCGGAAAGGTCGTCAGCGGCTTTGCGGGCACGGTTTCCGATGCGTTTGCGCTGAGCGGCCGCTTTGAGGAGAAGATGGAGCAGTTCGGCTTCAATCTGGAACGCGCGGCCGTGGAGCTGGCGCAGGAATGGCGGCGCGATCAGGCGATGCGCAAGCTCGAGGCGATGATGATCGTCGCCGATCAGAGCGGGATGCTCATCATCAGCGGCACGGGCGAGGTTATCGCGCCGGACGACGGTGTGTGCGCCATCGGCTCGGGCGGCAATTACGCGCTCTCCGCCGCGCGCGCGCTCATGCGCCACACGGAAATGACCGCGCATGAAATCGCCGAGGCGGCGCTGCACGTCGCCGCGTCCATCTGCGTTTACACCAACGACCATATCACGGTGGAGGACGTATAACATGCAGCTGACGCCGAAAGAGATCGTAAAAGAGCTGGATCGTTTTATCGTCGGGCAGACCGACGCAAAACGCGCCGTCGCCATTGCGCTGCGCAACCGCTATCGCCGCGCGCAGCTGCCCGAGGCGATGCGCGAGGAAATCGCGCCGAAGAATATCCTCATGTCCGGCCCGACGGGCGTGGGCAAAACTGAAATTGCCCGCCGTCTGGCGAAGCTGGTGGACGCGCCGTTCGTCAAGGTGGAGGCGACGAAGTTCACCGAGGTTGGCTATGTCGGGCGCGACGTGGAGTCGATCATCCGCGACCTTGTCGAAGCGGCCATCCGCATGGTCAAGGCGCAGCACGCCGAGCGCGTCAAAACCCGCGCGGCGGTGATTGTGGAGGACAGGCTGGCCACGCTGATCGTCAACCCGCCGAAGGAGAAAACAAACCCCATCGACGTGCTGCTGGGCAATAAGCCCAAGACGCCCGCTCTTCCCGAGGAGGAGCAGCAGCGCATCCGCGGAAAGCACGACGAGATTCTTGAGCGGCTTCGCCGCGGCGAGCTGGAGGATACCGAGATCGAGATCGAGGTGGAGGACGTGCCGCCGCCGCTGGAGGTCAACGGTTCGAGCATCGCCATCGGCACGGTCATGGGCGGCATGATGCCGAAAAAGACAAAGCTGCGCCGCGTGAAGATTCACGAAGCGCGCAAGATCCTCATGGAGGAGGAAGAATCCAAGCTGATCGACATGGACGCGGTGACTGAAGAAGCGCTGCGCCGCGCCGAGCAGGACGGCATTGTGTTCATCGACGAAATCGACAAGGTGGCGGGGCGCTCCACGGGTGGGCATGGCCCGGACGTGAGCCGCGAAGGCGTGCAGCGCGATATTCTGCCCATCGTCGAGGGCAGCACGGTGAACACCAAATACGGCCCGGTCAAGACGGACTTCATGCTGTTCATCGCCGCGGGCGCGTTCCATGTGGCGAAGGTGACCGACCTCATCCCCGAATTGCAGGGGCGTTTCCCGGTGCGCGTCACGCTCAACTCGCTCACCAAGGAGGATTTCCGCCTCATTCTCACGCAGCCGGAAAACGCGCTCACCAAGCAATACAGCGCCCTGCTGCTGGTTGACCATGTGCGGCTCCAGTTTGAGGACAGCGCGCTGGACGCGCTGGCAGAGGCCGCCGCGCTTGCCAATGAAAACGGCGAGGATATCGGCGCGCGTCGCCTTGTGACGATCTTTGAGACGCTGCTGGACGATATCTCCTTCAACGCGGACGGCAGTATGCCGGAGTTTACGCTGCCGATCAACGGCGATTACGTGCGCGCGCATCTCAGCTCCGACGCCAAGACGCGTGACCTGAAAAAGTATATTCTCTGAGGGGTTGCTCTCGCAAAAAGCAAAGCGCCCGGTTCGCCGCCTGAAAGGGACGGCGCGCCGGACGCTTTTTATGTTGTATCGCTTTCGCGTTACTGAACCGCCAGAGGGTTGATGAGGAAAGAAAACCTTTAGATGAAAGGCGCTGCCTTTGCTAAACTTAAAGAGGTTCGGCAACCGCAAAAAGGCGACAAGGGGGCATCATTTTGGAGAAACGACACACAAAGTTTATCAGCCGTCAGGCATCTTTGCGCAGGGAAAAAGAAGGAAAAGATTGCCGGGTACATCTGCAATCAATTGCATAAAAGCAGGCCGCTTTCGCGGCGGACTGAGACAACCATTCGGTTGCCGGACGATTCGGCGCGCCTTGAGACGCATCAGCAAACACCGGCTGAACCGGCGGCGACAGCATCTGCCGGGCATGCGGCCGCATTTGCGGCACAAAAAAACTCGCCGAAGCGAGTTGATTTTTGCATCTCTTTGCTTTAGGAAGAATACTGCACCGCGAGATGATCCGGCCGCCAGTTGTTGCCACTTGTCCACTGATAGTGCGCGCTGGTGGAGCCGACGTGCATGATGGTGTACGTCGTCTGCCGGTTGTAGCGGTTTTTGTTGCCAAGGATGTTGCCGGTGGTGAACATGCCGTTGGAAGAAATGACCTTGCCGTATTCGTCCGTCACCTGGATGGTCTTTCCATCGCGCACGACGTACCATTTTTCTTCGTCGTGCCATACGGACGTAACGCCGCTGGCAAAAGAAGCGGTCAGCGGGCGAATCTTGATGGACTTATCCAGCCAGACGCCGGGAATCTCTCCGCCCTCCAAGAAGAAGTAGCGGGTGCTGCTTTCTCTTTTCAGCTTGCCGCCGTGCAGCACGGACGCGCTGCCTGTTATGCTCACGCCATTCCACTTATAGCAGCAGGTGGTGGCGATGCTTTCGTTCATTGCCATCTCGCAAAGCGATACGATCGGACGATCCATGTATGTATTTCCCCCCTCAAGGAAATCATTCGCATTCAGCGGATATATAATACCATTGATTAACCATTTTGTCATCAACAAAAACGAAAATACTAACAGATTTAATACATTCGTAACACTTTCGCAATTATTTCGACGTTTTATTTCCGAAAACGAACGCTTTGCTGAGAACATAATTCAGAATGATGACGGCGATATTATCGACGATCTTCGCCGGCAGCGCGCTCCAGCCGAGCAGCACAATGGAAACGTGCAGGAACGCGGCCTCAAACCCCAGCGTCAGCAGGCGCATGAGGAGGAACACTGCGGCTTCCCGCGCCATGCCCTTGCCCTTGGCGCGGCTGCCGAAGGCGAGATACTTGTTGCCGCAGAACGCCACGATGATCGCAATCGCCCACGCGGCGATATTCGCCGCCTGAAGCGGCGCGCCGGCCAGCTCGTAGAGCGCCCAGAAAACCGCGATGTTCGTCAGCGTCGTCAGGCCGCCGGTGACGAGATACCAGAAAACGGAACGGTATTTCCGATAGAGCGCTTTCAGCGTTTCAAGCATGAGCGGCGTCACCCCTTTCAAACCTTTTCAGCGTAGCACCAAACGGGCGGAAAGGCAAGCGCGGGTTTGCGCCGTTCACTCCCGGCCTTCCAGCGCGTTCTGCACGCGGTAGAGCCGCGCGTATTCGCCGTCCTTTTGCAGCAGCGCTTCGTGCGTGCCTTCCTCGACGATCTTCCCGCCCTCCACGACGAGAATCCTGTTCGCATTGCGGATGGTGGAAAGCCGGTGCGCGATGATCAGCGAAGTGCGTCCCTCTGCCAGCTCGTCGAAGGAGCGCTGAATGCGCGCTTCGGTTACGCTGTCCAGCGCGGACGTTGCCTCGTCGAGAATCAGCACGGGCGGGTTTTTCAGGAAAATCCGCGCGATGGCCACGCGCTGCTTCTGTCCGCCGGAGAGCAGCGTGCCGCGCTCGCCCACCCACGTGTCGAAGCCGGCCGGCATGGCCATGATGTCGTCGTAAATTTCCGCGCGGCGCGCGGCCTGTTCCACCTCGGCGTCCGTCGCGTCCGGGCGGCCGTAGCGGATGTTGTCGCGGATGCTCGCGGCAAAGAGGAAGACGTCCTGCTGCACGATGCCGATCTGGCTGCGCAGAGAGTGCTGCGTCACCTTGCGCACGTCGTGCCCGTCAATGCGGATGCAGCCGCTGTCCACGTCGTAGAAGCGCGGCACCAGCTGGCACAGCGTGCTCTTGCCGCTGCCGGACGAGCCGACCACGCCGATCTTTTCGCCCGGATGCACCAGCAGCGACACGCC
Organism: uncultured Oscillospiraceae bacterium; assembly: GCA_964553125.1. Taxonomy (GTDB): domain Bacteria; phylum Bacillota; class Clostridia; order Christensenellales; family Aristaeellaceae; genus Aphodomonas. The sequence goes on along the minus strand of CAZKJW010000028.1, from coordinate 6,118 downwards.
GTCGAGCACCTCCTGATCCTCCTTGTAGGAGAAATGCACGTTCTCCAGCCGGATCTCGCCGCGCGCCTTCTGCAGCTCCACCGCGTCGGGCGCGTCCTGAAGCGTCGGCTCGGTGCGCATGATTTCAAGGAAGCGCATGAACCCCGCCGTGCCGTTCGTGAACGTTTCGGAGAAGTTGGCGATTTTGCGCAGCGGCGTGGTGAACGCCGAAACGTACAGCTGGAACGTGATCAGATCGACGTAATCGATGTGGCCCTTCATAATCAGGAACCCGCCCGCGCCAATGACGGCCACGGACAGCACGCTCAGGAAGAACTCGATGGACGAGAAGAACGTCGCCATCACCTGATAGTATTCGTGCTTGACGTTTTTGTAATGCTCGTTCGCTTCGCCGAATTTTTCGATTTCGCCTTCTTCGTTGGCGAACGCCTTCGCCACGCGGATGCCGGAAAGGCTGGACTCAATCGCGGCGTTGATGTTCGCCTGACGCGCCTTGACCTGCCGCGAGGTGAGCATCATCTTGCGGCGCAGGCAGAAAACGACGACCATTGCAATGGGCAGAATCACCGCCACGACGATGGCCAGCCGCCACTGGATTGAGAACATTACAATCAGCGCGCCGATGATCGTCACGCCGGAAATGAACACGTCCTCCGGGCCGTGATGGGCAAGCTCCGTCACGTCGAACAGGTCGGTGGTGAGGCGGCTCATCAGGTGACCGGTGCGGTTCCTGTCGTAAAAATCGAAAGAGAGCGCCTCAAAATGGGAGAACAGATCGCGGCGGATGTCCGCCTCGACGCGCACGCCGAACGTGTGCCCCCAGAAGGTGATGACGTATTGCAGCGCGGCGCGCAGGACGTAAAGCCCCACCATGACCGCAATGACGGCGAAGAACGCGCGGTACGCGCTCTTGGGCAGCAGATCGTTCAGCGCCCTGCGCGACAGGATTGGATACAACAGGTTGACCGCCGCCACGGCGAGCGCGCAGATCATATCCAGCGTGAACAGCTTCCAGTGCGGCTTGAAGTAGGAGAAGAAAATGCGGAAGGGAGATTTCTGTTGGAATTCGCGGGTTGTCATGCGTAAACGTCCTCTTTCTCAAGACTCATCATAAATGAATTATAATGAAACGCCCGGCGCATGTCAACGCCGCTGCGCCTGTGTTTTCAGCGCAGAGCGCTGAAGAAACGCCCTGCCGGCGAAATTTTGTTTTGCCGCTTGACTCTCTCACAGTGTCAGGGAGTATGATGAACGCGAACTCAGAAAAAACGTATACGTTACAGGTGAGGAATCAGCATGCTGAAAATCGGCGAATTTTCAAGGCTATCCATGGTCAGCATCCGAATGCTGCGCCACTACGACGAGCTCGGGCTGCTTACGCCCGACGCGACCGATCCGTTTTCCGGGTACCGCTATTACAGCGAGGAGCAGCTTGTCACGGCGAGCCGCATCGCCGCCCTGCGCGAGATGGGCTTCGGGCTGGCGGCCGTCGGCGAGATGCTGCAATGCGGCGGCGATCCGGACAGAATGGAGCCATACCTGCTCGCGCAGCGGGCGCGCCTTGCGGAGCTGGCCGAAACGACAAACCGGCGCATCACGCTGGTTTCTTCAGCCCTTCGGCGGCTGAGAAAGGACGAGAACGCAATGAACTACACCGTACAGCTGAAAACCATTCCCGAGCGCTACGCCGCGTGCGTGCGCATGGTCATTCCCTCCTACGACTGCGAGGGGACGCTCTGGAGCACGCTCATGAGCGAAACCGCGCGCATGAACCTTGTGCCCGACGATCCCTGCCTTTGCAGCGCCACCTTCCACGACTGCGAGCACAAGGAAACGGACGTGGATGTGGAAGTGCAGAAAACCGTGAAGGGCCGCTACGAGGACACCGAGCATGTCCGCTTCAGAACGCTGCCCGCCGTGACGGTCGCCTCCGTGATGCATCACGGCTCCTACTCCGCAATCGGGCAGGCGCACGCCGCGCTGGTCGGCTGGATGCGCGATAACGGATACGAGTTCACCGGCCCGGCATTCTATATCTATCACGTCAGCCCGCACGAGACGCGCAATCCCGACGAATTCGTCACCGAAATCTGCTCTCCCGTCGCAAAAAAATAAGCGTCCGATGCAATAAAACGCCGCCTCCCTGCGCACAATATTCGCGCAAGGAGGCGAATGAAAATGAAACTGAAACGCTATGGTCTGATTCTTACGGCGCTTGTGATTGCAACGCTGGCGACGGCCTGCTCCATGAACACCGCGGGCAGCGCGCCCACGCCCACCCCCGCGCCCACGGCCAACATGAACGCGGGCTTTGACTCCGGCGTGGCCGCTCTGGAAACCGCGCCCGCCGCGCAGGCTGCGGCCATGACTTCCGCCGAAAGCGCGGCGCTTTCCAAAAAGGCAAACAGCGCCGCCGCGCAGGTGAGCGAAATCGACGCGTGCGTGACGGCGATTGTCGGCAATACGTGCATTGCGGGCGTGACGTTTGACAAGCAGTATCAGGGCGGCATGACCGATCGCATCCGCGATATGGTGACCGCGCGCATCCAGTCGGCCGCGCCGAGCGTGGAGCGCGTCGCCGTGACGGGCGACCCGGAGATTACGGCGCAGATTCACGCCGTTGCAGAGCGCATCGCCGCAGCCAAAACGCTCAGCGACGTCGCCGCAGAGTTTGACGGCGTGCTCGGCAGCATCCGCTGAAGCACAGGCGCGTGAAGCGTCCGCAGGAAAGCCGCGGGCGCTTTTTCTTTTTTTGCGGCGAAGCCGCCGCATGGAAAAAACGCGCGTGCAGCAGATGCAAAACGGGGCGCATGGGTTGCATTGCGCCCTGCGTTCGGATATAATGGACGCATAACAAACGAAAGGATGTAACATCATGAAAAAACTTCTCGCGCTGCTGCTTGCGGCAGTTCTTCTGGCGGCCTCGGCGGTTGGCTTTGCGGAGGAAGCCGGCGGAGCGGAATACGCCGCGCTGGTTCTTTCTGACCCGATTGTCACCATGACGGAGGACGGCAGCGAAATGCAGTTCGATCTTACCGGACTGTCGCTGGCGCTTGAAGCGGCGTCCACGGACGAGGAAACGCTGCTGGGCGCGACGCTCTACGGCCCCGAGAACGCGGCGGCGGCCGTGAAGGCGCTGATTTCGGGCGAGCAGCTGATTCTGGCCATGGACGGTTTGAGCAAGGCGTTCTCGCTCGATCTCACGGAGCTTGCCGAAGCGGCGGTGGAAATGACCGGCGTGAACACGACGTTCGACTTTGAAGCGATGATTGAAGAGCTTCAGGGCATGATTTCCATCAGCGAAATCGCCGAGCCGCAGGATGTGGAGTTCCTCAACGGCACGACGGCGGCGACCGGGATGTGCATCTCGGTTCCGCGCGAAGCGCTGGAATATATCGGCCTCTACGATGCGATGGATGATGACCTGTCCGAAGGCGACCTGTACGCCGAGGACAACGCCGAAGTCGCCGTGGAAGGCGCTGAGCTGGTGATCTGGGCGACCGACAGCATGTCGGATCTGCGCTTTGACCTCGCGCTGGCGCTGAGCGACGGCAGCGAGTTCCCGCTTGCGGCGCTGCTGGCGCTGGACGAGACCGGCGAAAACGGCAGTTTTGCCGCCTATGCCAACGGCGCGCAGTTCCTCAGCGGCGGCTTTGAAACCAGCGAGCACATCGTGCTTGTGACGGGCGTGTTCCAGACCGACGAGACGGAAACGCCGGTGACGGTCGAGCTGGAAATTGCCGAAGAACAGCCCGAGGGCAGCGACAGCTACGACGCGACGAGAATTTCCCTGTCCGTGACGGAGGACGGCGAGGACTACGAAGGCTTTGAAGTGTATCTGTGCAGCGCGAACCACGCGAGCTACTACACCTTCACCATCGTGGTGGACGGGACGCTCGTGCAGCTCGGCTACGACGGAACGGACGGCATCGCCTCGACGGGCGCGCATGAGACCAGAGGCGAGCTGTTCTTCATCATGACGGACGGCGAAGTGAACGGCAACACGATAAAAGGCGAAATTGTCGTCACGACGGTTTCCGGCACGACGATCGATCAGTTGCCTGACATGTCCGGTCTGCAGCTGCTCACGCTCGAGGATCTGGCGAGCATCGACGAGGATTCCGAGCTGATGAACGAAGTGATGACGGTTCTGACGAACGCAGTGCTTGAGCTGCAGAAGATTCCGCTCATTGGCGAAATGCTGGAGGAAACCGCTGAATACTGAGGCATGAAAATGCAGCCCGCATCGGAAACGGTGCGGGCTCTGTTTTTTGGGCGGCTTTCGCCGCGCAGGGAGAACGCGTCGCGCGGGCGGGCGCAGGCGCATAGAATGCAGCGGGAGCGCGCCGCGGCAAACGCGGAGAGAACCGTTCCCGGAAGGATGCGTTTTCATGGCGGACGACAATTACAGCGGCTGCTGCGGCGGCAGGATTCAATACACGGCCTCGGCGGAATGGCCGAACCGGTTCCCGAGCTGGAACCCGAATCAGGGGCCGACCGGCCCGACCGGACCGATGGGCCCGGCTGGCCCCTCGGGCGGCCCTATCGGCCCCACGGGTGCCACCGGCCCTACCGGTGCAAACGGCCCCACAGGCGCGACCGGCCCTACTGGCGCAACCGGGCCCACGGGTGCGACTGGCCCCACTGGTGCGACTGGCCCGATTGGCGCAACCGGCCCGACTGGTGCGACCGGCCCTACCGGTGCAACCGGCCCCACAGGCGCGACCGGCCTGACTGGCGCAACCGGCCCCACGGGCGCAACAGGCCCGACTGGTGCAACCGGCCCAACGGGCGCAACCGGCCCCGCCGGCGCAACCGGCCCCACGGGTGCGACTGGCCCTACTGGCGCAACCGGCCCCACGGGCGCAACCGGCCCAACGGGCGCAACCGGCCCCACCGGCGCCACCGGCCCTACTGGCGCAACCGGCCCCACCGGTGCAACTGGCCCTACCGGTGCAACCGGCCCAACGGGGGCAACCGGCCCCACGGGCGCGACCGGCCCCATGGGTGCGACCGGCCCTACTGGCACGACAGGCCCCATGGGCGCAACTGGCCCTACTGGCGCGACCGGCCCTACTGGCGCAGCCGCCGCAGAAAACAGCGGCCTGTACGCCGAACAGACCGACGGGACGACGAGCGTTGCGCAGGGCGGGACGGTTCCTTTCGGAACGGCGGCGGCTTCGTCGGCGGACGCGTCGTATGACGGCGCGGCGGGGACGTTCACCACTGCAAAGGCGGGAACGTATCTGTTCATCTGGAACGTGCTGGCAAGCTCGGCCGCTGCGGGCGACGATATCGTGCTGAACCTTGCCGATGGGACGGGCGCTGTCGCGGCGCGTTCCGGGGGCAAGGTGGATCGCGCGGACGAAAACGTTCCGGTTTCCGGAACGGCCGTGGTGGACGCCGACGCGGGCGCGGCGTATTCGCTTGTGAACGCCTCCCGGCAGGCGATCACCGTTGCGGCGGCGGTCGGGACGGGCGGAGGCTTTGCCGCCGGCATGACGGTTGTGCGGCTGACGTAAACGCTGCTAATGCTGTTCGCCGCATGGCGGCGAATAAAAAACACCGCCGAAGCCATGCTTTGCGCTGACTTTGGCGGTGCGTTGCTTTTGGGGGGGGGATGCGCTTATTCCGGAATGGATGCGATTCTGTCCGTATACAGCTTGCGGAAGAGCAGCGTGGAAACGCTGACGGACGCGATTTCCGCTATGGGGAAGGCGAGCCAGACGAGGTTGAGGTTGCCCGTGAGAGAGAGCAGATACGCCGTGGGAAGCAGCACGACGATCTGGCGCGCAACGGAGCAGATGAGGCTGTACACGCCGTTGCCGAGCGCCTGGAAGACGGAACCGAGCACGATGCAGTAGCCCGCGAAAACAAAGGAGATGCTCGTCAGCCGCAGCGCGGGGCGGCCGATGGACAGCATGGTTTCGGAGGCGTTGTAGATGGAGAGCAGCGCGCCGGGAACGGTCATGAAAACGATCAGGCCGACCGCCATGAGGCTGCACGCATAGAGCACGGCGAGCTTGATGGTCTGAAGCATCCGCCCGCGGTGCCCTGCGCCGTAGTTGTAGGAGATGATGGGAACCATGGCGTTGTTCAGGCCGAACACCGGCATGAA
>CAZKJW010000027.1:0-23132 GCA_964553125.1 uncultured Oscillospiraceae bacterium | reverse complement strand
AAGGCGCGCTGAAAGGCGTGGACTTTGCGCCTTGAATGTGATAAGATAATTGCGTTTGCCCTTCATGGGGGACGTCGGGCGCATCCGCGCCGAACGAGGAGATTGCGCGAAGGCATATGAACACGCGAAAGAAAAAATTGATTCTCAATTCCATTTCATCCCTGGTGTATCAGCTGGCTGTGTTTGCGAGCGGGCTGGTTTTGCCGCGGATGTTTTTGCGCTATTACGGCTCCGAGGTGAACGGGCTGGTCACTTCCATCGGGCAGTTTCTCGGCGTGATCATGCTGGCTGAATGCGGCGTGGGCTCCGTAGTGCAGTCGGCGCTGTATAAGCCGCTGGCGGAGCACGACGAGGACGCCGTGAGCCGGATCATGATTTCTTCCGAGCGCTTCTTCCGCAAAATTGCGCTGATTCTGGCGGGATACACGGCGCTGCTCGTGGCGGCGTATCCGCTCCTGACGCTGGAAACGTTTGATTACGGCTATACGATGCTGCTGATTCTGCTCATCTCCATCCGGTATTTTGCGCAGTATTATTTCGGCATGTCCTATAAGCTGCTGTTTCTGGCCGATCAGCGGGGCTATATTCAGTATACGCTTCACGCGGGCGCGCACATTCTCAATACGCTTCTGTGCGTGCTGCTGATGCAGCGCGGCGCGTCCGTGCATCTTGTTAAGTTTGCTACGTCGTTTGTGTTCCTGCTGCAGCCGCTGAGCCTGATGCTGATTGCAAGAAAACGCTATCGCATCGATCGTTCGCTCGTGCTGACTGAGGAACCGCTCAAGCAGAAATGGAACGGCGTGGCGCAGCATCTTGCGCTGGTGGCGCAGGAGAACACGGATACGATTATCCTCACGCTGTTTGCCACGCTGACGGACGTTTCCATCTATGATGTGTATCATCTTGTGGTCGTCGGCATCAAGCAGATCATTGTTTCATTCTCCGACGGAATGCAGGCGATGCTCGGAAACATGTACGCCCGCAACGAAACGGAAACGCTGAACCGGACGTTTGACGGGATTGAGTGGCTGCTGCATTTTATTGTGACGGTTGTGTTCTCTGCCGCGGCGATGCTGATTCTGCCGTTTATCGGCATTTATACGAGGGACATTGCGGACGCAAACTATTATGTTCCGACGTTCGCCTATATGATTACGCTCGCCATGGGCGTCTACTGCCTGCGCCTTCCGTATTACATGATGGTGCTCGTGGCCGGACACTACAAGCAGACGCAGAGGAGCGCGATTCTCGAGGCGGCGATTAACATCGTCGTTTCCACCGTGCTGGTGTTCCGCTACGGCATTATCGGCGTTGCCATCGGCACGTTCGTCGCCATGGCGTACCGGACGGGCTATCTGGTCTGGTATCTGTCCGGCAACATTCTGAACCGTAGCGTTCGGCATTTCCTGAGCCACGGCGCGGTGGATGTGCTGACGGCGGCGTGCATCATTGCGCTTGTGCGCGCGCTGCCGGGCTTTTTCATGCTTCGCGGCGAGTCGTATGGCGCGTGGATCGCGCTCGCGCTGAAGGTGACGGTGTGTGCGGCGGCCGTCGGTCTGGCGGTAAACGCGGCGTGCTATCGCGGCAAGGCTGTTGCCGCCCTGCGAATGATCGCGCAGAAATTCAAAAAGAAGCGCTGAGCCGTGCTGTCCGGGTGAAGGGAAGGCGGCGGGATGTTTTTTTGGCGCAGGGCGCCGGAAAAGAACACGCGCGGCCTGCTGCAAATCAATTGGCTCTTGACAGGTGATCGATCGTTCACTATAATAAAAGTGAACGGACGGTCACTTTTTTGATTTGGAGGCTCGTATGAAGCAAACGAAGGAAACCATGCTGCGCACAGCGCTTCGCCTGTTTGCGCAGCGCGGCTATGAGGCGGTTTCCATCAGCGATATTGCGGCGGCGCTTGGCATGGCCAAGAGCGCGCTCTACAAGCACTACGCGAGCAAGCAGGCGATTTTCGATGAGATTGTCGCGCGCATGGAGCAGCAGGATGCGCAGAGCGCGCGCGAAAACGGCGTGCCGGAGGAACCGTATGCGCAGGACGGTGCAAGCTACGGAAAAACCACGGCGCGCGACGTGGCGGCCTTTGCAAGGGCGCAGTTCCGCTATTGGACGGAGGATGAGTTTGCCGCCGATTTTCGGCGGATGCTGACGCTGGAGCAGTTTGCCAGCGAGGCAATGGGCGCGATGTATCAGCAATATCTCGGCGGCGGGCCGCTGGGATATATGGAGGATCTGTTCCGCGAGGGCATGGCGTGCGGCGTGTGGAAGCAGGATGACCCCGCGCTGACGGCGCTGCGCTTTTACGCGCCGATGCATCTGCTCTACGCGGTTGCCGATGCAAGGGAGAGCGAAGCGGCGTGCGCGCTGCTGGAAAAGCACTTGCAGCGGTTTATGACGGAGTGTGCGAATGAAAGCGAATCGGATTGCGCGCGTGGTGCGGCAGGAGAAGGGAATTTACACGATTGACGGCGGCGATGGCGAACGCGCGGCGGAGGTTTCCGGCCGCTTCCGCTATGAAGCGGCGCGCCCGCTGGACTTTCCGACGGTCGGCGATTGGGTGGAGGCAGACTGTGAGACGGGCGGCAGCGCGGTGATTCATCGCGTGCTGGAGCGCGGGAGCCTGTTTGTTCGCCGCGCGGCGGGCGGCTGCGAGGAGCAGGCGGTTGCGGCAAACGTGGACACGGTGCTGCTGTGCATGGCGCTCAACGGCGACTTCAACCTGCGCCGGATGGAGCGCTATACGGCTGTTGCGTGGGAGAGCGGCGCTGTGCCGGTGATCGTGCTGACAAAGCGCGACCTGTGCGCTGATGCGGCGATGCGCGCCGCAGAAGCGGCGGCCATTGCGCCCGGCGTGGATGTGCTGACCGTCTCGTCGCTCGAAACGGACGGACTGGCGGCGCTCATGCCGTACCTGCGGCCGGACGAAACGCTGGCGCTGCTCGGCTCGTCCGGCGCGGGAAAATCGACGCTGGTGAACCGGCTGCTCGGCGAGGAACGGCTTGCGACGAACGGCCTGCGCAACGACGACCGCGGGCGGCACACCACAACGCGGCGGCAGATGATTGCGCTCGCGTGCGGCGCGCAGATCATTGACACGCCCGGAATGCGCGAGCTGGGCATGGCGGGCGTGGAAAGCGGGCTGGAACAGGCTTTTTCGGATATATCGGCGCTGGCGCGCCGGTGCCGGTTCCGCGACTGCACGCATCGCACGGAGCCGGGGTGCGCCGTGCGCGCGGCCGTGGAGCGCGGCGAACTGCCGCCGGAGCGGCTTGCGGCGTGGCGCGCGCTCTGCGCAGAGAACGAATGGGAATGCGCCGCGGCGGAACGGCTGGCCGCGAAGCGGCAGAAATTCAAGGAGATTGCAAAAATCAACAGGAAGGCAGGGAGAAGCTGAAATGAAATATGTGAGGAGCGAAAAGTACTGCACGCCTGAACTGATGGCGATGATGATGGGGCCGAACCCGGTGAAGCTGACGGAGGAGCTGATGCAGGACAGCCGGATTGCGCCGGGCAGCCGCGTGTGCGATTTGGGGAGCGGGCAGGGGCTGACGAGCGTGTTTCTGGCGAAAGAGTACGGCTACCGCGTTTACGCGGCCGATCTGTGGAGCGAGCCGGAGGAGCATGTTCCGTTTTTTGAAGCGATGGGGCTGACGGCGGAGCAGATTGTGCCCGTCAAGGCCGATGCGGCGAACCTTCCGTTTGAGAAGGAATTCTTTGATGCGGTGGCGAGCACGGATTCGTATCACTATTTCGGGCGGGAGCCGGGCTTTCTGGATGAGAAGCTCCTGCCGTTCGTGCGCAGCGGCGGGTATGTGTATATTGCAATCCCCGGCATGAAGAAGGATTGCCACGACGCGCTGCCGGCGGAGCTGCTGCTTTCATGGACGCCGGAGGCATTGGAGACGATGCACGACGCGGCATGGTGGGAAGCGCTGGTGCGCCGGAGCCGCAGCGCGGAGGTGATCACGGTCTGCGAAATGGAAAGCAACGACGAGGTCTGGCAGGACTGGCTTGCGCAGGAAAATCCCTACGCCGTGGGCGACCGGAAAACCATGAACGCGGGCGGCGGGAAGTATCTGAACTTTATCAAAATCGTGCTGAGGAAAAAATGACGCGTCATGTGTGAAAAGGCTCGCGTCAGCGAGCGCATAAAAAAGCTGATGGCGGCAAAAGAAAAATCTCTGCGAAGGGTTGCGTTCGCAGAGATTTTTTTGAAAGGCTGTGATAGCTGGGCGCGGGCGAATCCGCCGCGCTTTTTTGTCACACGGTTTCGACCTTGATCAGGTTCGTGCTGTCGGAGCGGCCGTTCTTGATGCCGCCGGTGAGGATCAGGTGATCGCCCGACTTCAGGCCGAACTTGCGCACGGCGATTTTCTTCGCCGTGTAGAATAGCACCTCGTTGGAGTCGTAGGTTTCGCAGCGCACGGGCGTGACGCCCCATGAAAGCGCAAGCCGCCGCCACGTGCTTTCGGAATCGGTTACGCCGAGAATGTCAACCGGCGTGCGGAAGCGGGAAACCATGCGCGCGGTCATGCCGGAGTGCGTGCAGACGCAGATGGCCTTGGAATCGGTATCGATCGACATGCCGGCCACGGCATGAGAAATGGCGTCCACCAGATCGCGGATTTCAAAGCCGGATTTGTGGAAGCGTTTCGCGTAGTGGATGTGTTCTTCAGTGTACTCGGCGATGCGCGCCATGGTCTTGAGCACCAGAACGGGATGGTCGCCCATTGCGGTTTCACCGGAAAGCATGATGGCGCTCGTACCGTCGTAGACGGCGTTGGCCACGTCGGACGCTTCGGCGCGCGTGGGGCGGGCGTTGTGAATCATTGATTCGAGCATTTCCGTTGCGGTGATGACGCGCTTGCCGAGCATACGGCACTTGGTGATGAGGCGCTTCTGCACGGCGGGCAGCTCCTCCAGCGGGATTTCCACGCCGAGGTCGCCGCGGCCAATCATGATGCCGGAGCATTCCTTGCAGATTTCGTCAATGTTGGCAATGCCGGTGCTGTTCTCAATTTTGGCAATCAGCTCGATGTCCTTCGCGCCGTATTCGGCGAGCAGCGCCTTGATGTCAAGCAGATCCTCCTTGCGGGAGACGAAAGAGCAGGCGATGAAGTCCACGCCGTGCTCGATGCCGAAAATGATATCCTTGCGATCCTGCTCGCTCAGGTAGGGCTGGCTGAGCACCTTCCCGGGGAAGTTCATGCTCTTTTTGTCGCCAAGCAGACCGCCGACGAGCACGGTGCAGTGCGCCTCGGTCGCGGTGACTTCGTTGACGCGCAGGGTGAGCATCCCGTTGCTGAGAAGAATCGTGTCGCCGGGCTCAAGGTCGTTCATGAGGTTTTTATAGCTGACCGAAACGCGGTGCTCGTCGCCCACGATTTCCTCGGTCGTAAAGGTGAACTCCTGCCCCTCCTTGAGCGTGACCTGCCCGTTCTCGAAGGTGCGGATGCGATATTCGGGGCCTTTGGTGTCAAGCATGATGGCGATGGGCATGTCGAGCTCTTCGCGCAGCTTCTTGATGCGCTCAATCCGCGCCAGCTGTTCGGGGTGCGGGCCATGGGAAAAATTGAGCCGCGCTACGTTCATGCCTGCCAAGCACATCTCCCGCAGGGTTTCTTCATTTTCGGAAGCGGGGCCGATAGTGCAGATGATCTTCGTCTTGCGCATGAGACAAACTCCTTTTACTCTTGTTTACCACTGTATTATATCTTAAATTGCAGACGCGGTCGAGTATAGCGTATATAAAATTTTTCGTTTTGCAAAAAAAATTTTTGGCGGAGGATGCGGCTATCGGGCGCGCAGGGCGCGCCAAATTCATTGAGCAAGTCCCAGAAGCCGCGCGGCGTTTCCGTAAAGGATGCTTTCAAGCGCATCCTCGGACAGACCGAGCCCGCGCACGGCGGCGATTTCGTCGGCGGGCGTCCACATGGGATAGTCCGTGCCGTACATCACGCGGTCTGCGCCGTACAGCGCGATCATGCGGCGCATTCCCTCCGCGCCGAGCCGGAAGAAGCTGCTCGACGTGTCGGTGAACACGTTGGGCAGGCCGGGCAGCCATTTCGCGGCTTCCTCCCATTCGGTGTAGCCGCCGAAATGCGCTGCGATGAACGTTACGCCCGGATGGCGCTTTGCCACGGCGGCAATCTGCGAGGGATTATCGTAGTGATAGCGCGGGTCGCCTGCGTGCAGGAGCAGCGGACACACGCCTTCGCAAGCGTCGAAGATTTTCTCCATGCGCGGATCATCCAGCGCAACGCGCTGCATATCGTTATGAATCTTCACGCCCTTGAGCCCCATGGACAGCGCGCGCGCCAGCTCGCCCGAGAGATCGCTCATGTCCGGGTGCAGCGTGGCAAAGCCGACGAGCTTGTCCGGATGCTCCGCGGCGGAGCGGGCGATGAAATCGTTGACGGTCGTTACGCGTTCCGGCGTGACCGCGACGGAATGCACGACGGAGAGGGAAACCCCCGCCGCCTGCATCAGCGAAAGAAGCGTGTCAATCGAGCCGTCGTGGCGCACGGGCGTGTCGTAGAAATCGCCGATCGACGCAGAGGCGCGGCGCGCGATTTTGTCGGGATAGATGTGTACGTGCAGATCAATAATGCGGTCGTTCATGTTGCCGTGCCTTTCGCCGTCAGTATCCGGCTTTGAAGTTGACTTCGCTTTCAAGCGCGTCGCCCTGCTGCATTGCGCGCAGGTTGCGGCATGCAAGCGCAATGATGCGGCGATGCGTTTCGACGAGATGATACTGTCCGGAAATGTGCGGCGTGATAATAATGCGCGGTTCGCGCCAGAGCGGATGATCTTGCGAGAGCGGTTCGGGCGTCGTCACGTCCATCGCCGCGCCTGCGAGCTTTCCGGAACGCACCGCGCGAAGCAGCGCAGACTGATCGATGACGCTGCCGCGTCCACAGTTGAGAAGGAACGCGGACGGCTTGAGCAACGAGAAGCGGCGCTCGTCCATCAGGCCGATGGTTTCGGGCGTTTCGGGCAGCGAAAGGAACACGACGTCCGCTTCGGGCAGCAGCGCGTCCAGCGCGTCCATGGTGTGTACGGCTTCCACGAAGTCCGGCTTTTCGCCCGCCCGGCGGCGAATGCCCGTCACGTGCGCGCCGAACGCGGCGCACAGCCGAGCGAACGACGTGCCGATATCGCCCATGCCGACGACCAGCACGTTTGCGCCATACACGGACGAGACGCCGCCCAGATCCTGCCAGCGGCCTTCAAACTGGTTGTCGCGATAGAGCGCGAGCTTTTTCATCAGCATGAGCAGCATCCCCATCATGTGCTCGGAAATGGCAAGGCCATATGCACCCGTCGCGCAGCACAGGCGCGCGCCGGGGCAGACGGACGGCAGATGCAGATAGGGGTTGGAACCGGCGCTGTTGAGCTGGAGCAGCTTGAGATTTTTCGCGTGCTCCAGCAGCGCGGGGCGAACGTTTCCGATGATTGCATCGGCGCGTTCAACCTGCTCCGCAGTGGGAGCGGATGCGTATGTGAATTCCGCGCCGGGCGCGGAAGATTCCAGCGCGGCGCGCTGCGATTCTTCAACCGGCATAACAACGAGAACGTGTTTCATATTGATACAGCCCTCCTTCTGAGGCGTGTTCTGCCAAAGCGTATCAGGGAAAAACGAAAGAAAGGGCGCGCGTCCCATTCGGTGGACGCGCGCCGCGGTCGGATGCAAGGGTTATTCCTGCTGCTGATCGTCGGTCGATTCACCGATGTAGGTGAAGCGCCTGCGCGTTACGCCGTCGCGCGTGACCATTTCGTTCCACATGGCGGCGGGACGCACCCACAGGTTGTGCGTGCCGTACAGCGCACGGTAGATGACCATCGGCTCAAACGTCTCCGAATGAGTCGCCATACCAAGCACTTCGTACTCGTTGCCCTTGAAATGGCGGTACCGTCCGGGTTTGATTTCATCCATTGCAGTTCTGCCTCCAGATTCATGCGGATGTTGCTGTAACAAGTATACCGGGTTGCGGCAAGCGTGTCAAGTTCGGGAAATTCAGTAGCTCCAGCATTTCGAGCAGGGACGATAGCGCCGCAGGAGCTCGTCCGTGACAGGCTCGTAGGTGGGGCTGCGCATTCCGCTGCAATCGGAGCGGGAGTGGTAGAGCGTGCCGGAAACGGGAATCCAGACGTAATCCTCGCCGCCGGGCTGCGCGTAGTAGTAATACTCGATCGTGTCGAGGATTTCACCGTATTCCCAGCCGGCTTCGTAGCACGTCTCGGCGTCGCCGTAGACGATTTCGTCGCTGAGCGCGACCATGAGCACTTCCTGCTCGCCGCGTGAGATTTCGCTGAAATATACGGCGTAGGGCTCTTCGTAGCGCGTTCCGCGATAAGTGTAGGTGCAGTCGCCGTAAACGGCCCAGTTGAGCCCGTCCTGCCAGACCTGCAGGCCGTCGGAGAGGAAGCGGAAGGAACCGCACTGCGGCAGACAATCCTTGACGACGTCCTTGGCGAATTTGTAAGCGCTGTTTTCCGTCAGCGCAAGCGCTGAAACGGCAGGGAGAAGCAGGCAGAGCGCAAGCAGGAGCGCGAGCATTTTTTTCATCTTGAGACGATTCCTTTCGCACGATTTATGAGCGGTACTATTATATATCATTTGCCGCGCGCGCACAATAAAAAAGCGCGGCGCGCGAAAATTTGATAAAAATTCCTTCTGTGATTCGCTGGTAGAATCGTATTTCATATGATATAATCATCATGGGGGTTTTCTGTCGTAAAGGAAGCTGAAGAAAACGCGGCCCCGAGGGAGAAAGAAGATGTATCATTCAAAGCTGGAATCCGAGCACGCCGACGCGCTGTGCGACGCGCTGGTAAAAGTTGAAACAAGAGAAGAAGCGTATCGCCTGCTGGACGATTTGTGTACCATCACGGAGGTGCAGGCGATGGCACAGCGGCTTGCCGTGGCACGGCGGCTGCGCCACGGCGCAACCTATCAGGATATCGGCAGCGAAACCGGCGCAAGCACGGCGACGATCAGCCGCGTGAATCGCTGCGTTGCTTATGGCGCGGACGGATACCGCATCATTTTGGACAGGCTGGAAAAGGAGGAGCAGTGAGATGGATTTGAGCACGTTGAACCCGCAGCAGAGGGAAGCGGTAGAGGCCACGCAGGGGCCGGTGCTGATTCTTGCTGGCGCAGGCTCGGGAAAGACGCGCGCGCTGACCTGCCGCATAGCGCACCTGCTGGAGCTGGGCGTTCCGGCATCGCAGATTCTGGCGATTACCTTCACCAACAAAGCTGCGAAGGAAATGCGCGAACGCATCGATCGCCTGACGGGCAATCGTGCCGGCGATATGTGGGTCTCCACATTCCACTCCTGCTGCGCGCGCATTCTTCGGCGCGACATCGAACGGCTGGGCTATACCCGCAGCTTTACGATTTATGACGACGACGACCAGATGGCCGTGCTGAAGGATCTGTGCAAGAAGCTGAATATTGACGATAAATACCTGCCGCTCAAGGAAGTGCGCGCGAAGATCTCCGACGCGAAAAACCACCTGCTCGGGCCGGACGATTGGTTCAAGCAGTCCGAACGCGATTACCGCTGCCAGCTGATTCACGACTACTACACCGAATACGAAAAACGGCTGCGCGGCGCGAACGCGCTCGATTTTGACGACCTGCTCGTCAAAACGCTCGAGCTGCTGGCGGATCATCCGCCGGTGCTGGAGGCGTACCGCAACCGCTTCCACTACATCCATGTGGACGAATATCAGGATACGAACTACGCGCAGTATATGCTCGTGCGTCTGCTTGCGGGCGAGCGGCACAACGTCTGCGTCGTCGGCGACGACGATCAGTCCATCTACGGCTGGCGCGGCGCGGATATCCGCAACATTCTGGAGTTTGAAAAGGACTTCCCGAACTGCCGCGTGATCAAGCTCGAGCAGAACTACCGCTCCACCTCCAACATCCTCGACGCGGCGAACAACATCATCGCGCACAACGAAGGCCGCAAGGAGAAAAAACTGTGGACGGAGCTGGGCGAGGGAAAGCCCATCACGCTTTTCAACGCGGGCGACGAGCGCGAGGAAGCGGCGTGGGTCTGCGACCGCATCCGCCAGATGCGCAAGACCGGAGAGGATTTCGGCGATATCGCCATTCTTTACCGCATGAACGCGCAGAGCCGCGTCATGGAGGAAATGCTCGTGCGCGCGGGGCTGCCTTATCGCATTTACGGCGCGACGAAGTTCTATGACCGCCGCGAGGTGAAGGACATCGTGGCGTATCTGCGCACGCTGGTGAATCCGTCGGATAACGTGTCGCTCACGCGCATCATCAATACGCCGCGGCGCGCCATCGGCGACGCGACGATTTCCGAGCTGACCCGCTGCGCGGCGGAGAAGGGCGAGCCGCTCTTCAACGCTATGCTCGAGCCGCCCGAGACGCTTGCGAGCCGCGCGAGAAAGAGCGTCTCCGATTTCGCCGCCATGATGACGAATTTCATGGCGCTGCGCGAGGTGATGGGGCTTTCCGAGTTTGTGGAAAAAATGATTGAGGAAACCAAGCTGGAGGAGCAGTACAAGCGCGAGGATTCCGACGAGGCGCGTGCGCGCGTGGAGAATATCCGCGAGTTCATGGGCGCTGTGACGGAGTTTGAACAGAAAACCGAAGACGCGACGCTCGATGCGTTCCTTGAAAATATCGCGCTTGTGAGCGATCTGGACAACATGCCCGAAAAGAGCAGCGCCATTTCTCTGATGAGCCTGCACAGCGCGAAGGGGCTGGAGTTCGATAACGTGTTCATCATCGGCATGGAGCAGGGGTTGTTCCCCTCGCATCTGGCGATGAATGAAAACCGCATGGAGGAGGAGCGCCGGCTGGCGTACGTCGGCGTGACGCGCGCAAAGAAAAAGCTGTTCCTCAGCTATGCCAGCCAGCGGATGCTGTACAATCAGGTGCAGCACAACGCCAAGTCGCAGTTCCTTGACGAAATTCCCAAACGGCTTCTCAGCGACGAGCTGGCGCGGCATAGCCGCCCCATGGCCAACCCCGCCCTGCGCACGCGCGAGCAGATTCAGGCGGAGCGCGCGGCGATTGTCAGCTCGCGCAATTTTGCAGGCGGCCGCTCAGGCGCGCTGAATATTCCGGGCGTGCAGAAGGGCTTTTCGCAGTCGCTTGCAAAGCAGTTTGCGGCGCAGGCGGCGCAGGTTGCGCTGTTCAAGCCCGGTGACCGCGTGCTGCATCGCAAGTTTGGCGAGGGCAACGTCATTGAGATGCGCGGAAGCGGCGCCGACTGCCGCGTGGTGATTGAATTTGCGGCGTATGGCCAGAAGGAATTTGCGGCCAGCATTGCGCCGATCGTCAAGGTGGATGATTAACATGGCGGAAGAAAACAGAATGCGCGCGCTTGTGAACCGTCTCAACGAGACGGCTCACGCGTATTACGTGCTCGATAATCCGATCATTTCCGACAAGGAATGGGATGCGCTGTACGATGAGCTTTCCGCGCTGGAGCGCGAAACGGGCGTGACGCTGCCGGACAGCCCCACGCATCGCGTCGGCGGCGAGCCGCTTGCGGCGTTTGCACAGCACCGCCACGAAGCGCGGCTGTGGAGCCTCGACAAGGCGCAGTCGGTCGAAGCGCTGCGCGATTGGGCGGCGCGCGCCGAAAAGCTCTGGCGCGAGGCGAACGATGGCGGCGCGAACCTGCCGCCGATCAGCTACGTTGTGGAGTATAAGTTTGACGGCCTGACCGTCAGCCTCACCTATGAAAACGGCCGGCTCACGGACGCGGCCACCCGCGGCAACGGCATGGTCGGCGAGGAGATTCTCGAGCAGGCGCGCACGATCCGCACCGCGCCGCTGGCGATTCCGTTTCAGGGCAAGCTGATTGTGCAGGGCGAGGGCATTATGCGCCTTTCCGTGCTGCGCGAATACAACGAAAAATACGGCGAGAACCTCAAGAATGCCCGCAACGCCGCAGCGGGCGCGCTACGCAACCTTGACCCGAAGGTGACGGCGCGCCGCAAGCTGGACGCGTTCTTTTACAACATCACCGTCGTCGAAGGGAAGGAGCTGGACAGCCATCAGCAGATGCTGGAGTTCCTGCGCGAGAACGGGTTTCCGGTCAGCCCTATGGCGCAGAGCGCCAAAGACATCGACGAGGCCATCCTCTGGATCCGCCGCATTGAGGAGCAGCGCGATTCGCTGGATTTCCTCATCGACGGCGCGGTGATCAAGATTGCCGACTTCGCCACAAGGCGCGCGCTGGGCTACACGGACAAGTTCCCGCGCTGGGCGGTGGCGTTCAAGTTTGAGGCGGAAGAAACCACCACAAAGCTGCAGGACGTGACATGGGAGCTGGGCCGCACGGGCAAGCTCACGCCGCTTGCGCACGTGGAGCCGGTGGAGCTTGCAGGCGTGACCATCCGCAAGGCGACGCTGAACAACTGGGGCGACGTGCAGAAAAAGCGCGTGCGCGTCGGCTGCCGCGTGTTCCTGCGCCGCTCCAACGACGTCATTCCGGAAATTCTCGGGCGCGTGGACGAAGCCGAGCCGGACGAGCGCGATGTGACGTATCCTCTGACGTGCCCGGCGTGCGGCGCGCCGACGGAGTTCCGCGGGGCGCATCTGTATTGCACGGGCAAGGACTGCAAGCCGCGCATCGTTGCGGAGCTTGCGCATTTTGCATCGCGCGACGCGATGGATATCGAAACATTTTCAGAAAAGACGGCTGAGCTTTTCCATGACGAGCTGGGTGTGCGCGATCCGTCCGACCTGTTTTCGCTGGAGCACGCGCGGTTGATTCTTCTGCCCGGCATGGGCGATAAGAAGGCCGCGAACCTGCTGGCCGCCATTGAAAAGAGCAAGACGCGCCCGCTCGATGCGTTCCTCTTTGCGCTGGGCGTGCCCGGCGTGGGGCGCAAGACGGCGCGCGACGTGGCGCGCAGGTTCGGCACGCTGGAGAAAATCCGCGAGGCCGACGAGACGGCGCTCGCCGAGATTCCCGATGTGGGCGATATCATCGCGCAGAACATCGTGGAGTTTTTCAGCGACGCACAGCAGATTGCCTGCATTGAGCGGATGCTTGCGGCGGGCGTGGCGCCTGCGCCGGTTGAAGCGGCGACGGGCGGCGCGTTCAGCGGCAAAACGGTCGTGGTGACCGGCACGCTCGAAGGGTTCACCCGCCAGCAGGCGGAAGCTGAGATTGAAAAGCGCGGCGGCAAGGCGGCAGGCAGCGTGAGCAAGAAAACCTCGCTCGTTGTCGCAGGCGAAAACGCGGGCAGCAAGCTGGAAAAGGCGCGCTCGCTCGGCGTTCCGGTGATTGACGGCGAAGCGTTTGCCGCCATGCTCAAAGAAGAATGAAACGGAATTATTCAGCGTCGGTGCGTGCCGTGGTGGAATATGCGCTCATGGCGGGCGATCTGACGGCGGAAGGCTCGCTGCGCAGAATGCGCGAGGGAACGGCGGCGCATCTGGCGCGGCAGGGCGCGCTGGAAGGCGCGCAAACCGAACTGCCCGTGCGGGCACAGATTGAAACAGCGCGCTGCGCGCTGAACCTTTCCGGACGCATCGACGCGCTCTATGAACGCGACGGGCTGCCCGTGGTGGAGGAAATCAAGCTCTTTTCCAGTGAAACGTGCGGAGAGCCGCTGCCTGTGCATCGCGCGCAGGCGGTTGTGTACGCGTATCTGCTGGATGTTCCGGCGGCTGTGACGCGCGTTTTGTATGTACACGCCGATGGGAGCGAGGCGGCCGCGTTTGAGGAGACGCTTTCGCGCGACGAAATCCGCCGCGCGTTTTTTGATTTGCTTGCGCCGTACCTGCGGAAAATCGAACGCGAGGCCGCATGGCGCGAGCTGCGCGATGAATCGCTGGCGGCGCTGCAATTCCCTTACGGCGCGTGGCGCGGCGAACAGCGCAGGATGGCGGCGCAGGCGTATTGGGCGGTAAAATCAAAGAAGCGGCTTTTCGTTCAGGCGCCGACGGGAACGGGCAAAACGGCCGCGGTGCTTTTTCCCGCGCTGAAGGCGCTGGCAGAGGGGCTGACGGAGCAGGTCTACTACCTCACCGCGCGGACAACGGGGCGCGAAGCCGCGCGCGACATGCTGGCGCTCTTGCGCGAAAAGGGCGCGCGTCTGCGTGCGCTGACGCTGACGGCGAAGGAGAAATGCTGCCCCTTTGCGCAGGAGAACGACTGGCGCTGCGAAATGCGCGAGTGTCCGCGGGCAAAGGGGTTCTTCGACCGGCTGCCGGCGGCGCTGGAACAGGTGCGCGAAGGAGACGATTGGTCGTTTGACGCAATCCGGCAGGCGGCGCAACGTCACTGTGTCTGCCCGTTTGAGCTGTCGCTGAGCCTGTGCGAGGAAGCGGATGCGGTTGTGTGCGATTACAATTACGCGTTTGATCCGGGCGTGCGCATCAAGCGGATTTTTCAGGGCGCGGCGCACGTGACGCTGCTGGTGGATGAGGCGCACAACCTGCCCGACCGCGCGCGGGACATGCTCTCGGCCGAGCTGGACGGAAACGAGCTGCGCGAGGGAAGGCGGCTTATTGGAAAAGCGTGCGGGCGAAAGAGCGCGCCGTATCGCGCGCTGAGCGAGCTGATTGCGTGCGTCGAGGCGGAAGCATCGGACTGTTCGGAAACGCCGCCGGAGGCGCTTGCGCCGCACGTGGAGCGCGTGCTTGACGAAACGCTGCAATGCGCCGTGCAGGGGACGGCGCGTGTTTCACGCGCGCTGCTTTCCGCCGCAATGGCGCTTCGCCGCTATGACGAAACCTATCGCGCGCTTTGGGAGAAGCACGGCAAAACGGCGACGCTCTCTTTGCGCTGTCTCGACGCTTCGGAGCATCTGGCGGCATGCGCGAAGCGGCTGTGCGGCGCGGTGTTCTTTTCGGCGACGATGACGCCGCTGCGCGTCTATCGCAGGATGCTCGGCGGCACGGAGGAGGACGCGCTGCTTTCGCTGCCAAGCCCGTTTGCGCCGGAGAATCTGCTCGTCCTGCGCTGCCCGGTTTCCACGCGATACCGCGAGCGCGAGCAGACGATGCAGGCCGTTGCGGAAGCGATTCTGGCGCTCGGCGAGGCGCGGCCCGGCTGCTGTCTGGCGTGCTTCCCGTCGTATGCTTATTTGAAGCGCGCGGCGGAGATGATTTCAGCGCGCAAGCGCGTCGAAACCGTGCTGCTCGTTCAGCGCGAAGGCATGACGGAAGCGGAACGCGGCGAATTCCTGCGCGCGTTTGCGCCGCGCGAAAACGGCACGCTGCTGGCGCTGGCTGTGCTGGGCGGCGCGTTTGGAGAAAGCGTGAACCTGCCGGGCGAGCGGCTGACGAGCGTTGCGGTCGTGGGCGTGGGGATGCCGCAGGTGTGCGTAGAACGCGAAGCGCTGAAAAAACTTGGCGATGAAAAGAACGGCGACGGCTTTGAAACGGCGTATCGCGCGCCCGGAATGAGCCGCGTGACGCAGGCGGTGGGGCGGCTCATCCGCACGGCGGAGGATCGCGGCGTGGCGCTGCTGATCGACGACCGGTTTTCGCAGGATGCGTATCAAAAAAATATGCCGCCCTGGTGGGGCGGCGGGGTATGCGTGCATACGGCTGAAGAAATTCGCATAAAAACGCGGGCATTCTGGAGTCAGGTATCTTCCAGCCAGCCATCGGGAAGATAACCGTCAAGCGTGCGGATGACGTCGTTGAGCTTCTGCACGCGTCTGGGTTCGACGGTTTCACTGAGCGGCTGCGTCGCGGGCGCTTCGCCGAGGACAATCATGTCGAGCGTAACGTCGAGAACATCGGCGATTCGCACGAGCGTGTCCACACTGGGAACGCGCGTGCCGCGTTCGATATGCCCCATAAAGGCGGGGGAAATATCAAGCAGTTCCGCCAGCTGTGACTGCGTAACGTGCCTTTCCTTACGCAGACGGCGGATCCGACCGCCCATGGAAACATAATCGAAGCTTTGATTCATAAAAGACCTCCCTTAGAAGCAGGATGACACGATACTACAAACTTCGACAAAATCAAGGCGTTTCCTCCCTGAAAGCGCGAAAACTTCTGCCGGGAAATGCAAAATGTCCCGATAGGAGCATAAGTTTCCCCAGCAATGTGATTTTTTTGCGGACATAACGGCAAAAAGCTGCCGCGGCGGCTTGCATATGGCGCGGAAATAGGCTAAAATATTGCTGTTATACCGGCAGAATTGATCGGAAGGGGTAGGCAAATGAAAAAGTTTTTGGCGGAGTTCAAGGCGTTTGCGCTCAAGGGCAACGTGATTGATCTGGCTGTCGGCGTTATGATCGGCGGCGCGTTCGGCAACATTACTTCGTCGCTGGTGAACGACATCTTTATGCCGCTGATCGGGATGCTCACGGGCGGTCTGGATTTTTCCAGCCTCTTCATTGCGCTTGACGGCAACCACTACGACAGCCTTCAGGCGGCGGCGGACGCGAACGCGGCGACGCTCAACTACGGCAAGTTCATCACCACGGTGGTGGATTTTGCGCTGATCGCGCTGTGCGTGTTCCTGTTCGTCAAGCTGGTCAACAAGCTCATGCCCAAGAAGGTGGAAGCGCCCAAAAAAGCCGCGCGGCTCTGCCCGTTCTGCAAGAGCGAAATCGCCGACGATGCGACGCGCTGCCCGCACTGCACTTCGCAGCTGTAAGGCGGTTTGCAAACAACAAAAAATTCAGGAGGATTTACCATGGCACGTGGAGGATTCCCGGGCATTCCCGGAGGCAATATGCAGCAGCTGATGCGTCAGGCGCAGAAGATGCAGCAGCAGATGGTGGCGATGCAGGAAGAACTGGACGCGCGCACCTATGAGGCGACGTCCGGCGGCGGCATGGTTCACGCCGTCGTCAGCGGCAAGCGCGAACTGACCGCGCTGACGATCGACCCGCAGGCCGTTGATCCCGACGATGTGGAGCTTCTGCAGGATATGATTCTTGCGGCGGTGAACGAGGCGCTTCGCGCCGGCGAGGAAACCCGCGAGCGCGAGATGAACCGCGTTTCCGGCGGAATGGGCGGCATGTTCTGATGGACAGAGAAACGCCCGATCCGATTGCCCTGATGGCGTCACAGCTGAGCCGTCTGCCGGGCATCGGACGCAAAACGGCGACGCGCCTTGCATATTTTATTGCGGCGCAGCCGGAGGAGGACGTGCGCGAGCTGGCTTCCGCGCTGTGGCAGGGGCGGCGGTCGGTGCGCATGTGCAGCCGGTGCGGCAACTATACGGCGCAGGATCCGTGCCCGATTTGCGAGGACCCGAAGCGGCGGCATGACGTTGTGTGCGTCGTGCGCGACCCGCGCGATGTTTCCGCAATCGAGCGGATGCGCGAATATCGCGGCGGTTACCACGTGCTGCATGGGACGATTTCGCCCATGGCGGGCGTCGGGCCGGACGATATCCGCATTCGGGAATTGATTCAGCGCATCAGCGCGGAAGAAATTCAGGAGGTCATTGTGGCGACGAACCCGGACGTTGAGGGCGAGGCGACGGCGGCGTATATCGCGCGCGTGCTCAAGCCGCTCGGCGTGAAGGTGACGCGCATTGCGCACGGAATGCCCGTCGGCGGCGACCTTGAATACGTGGACGAGGTGACGCTCAACCGCGCGTTTGAAGGCCGGCGTGAAATGTAAAGCTGAATAGCGAACCGGTTTGATGGAAATACTCCGGACGACAACAAAAAAGGAGGCATTTCCATGAAGTCGGTTCGTTTTGTTTTGATGCTTGCATGCCTGTGCATTGCAGTGACGGCCTGTTCCACCAATCCGGCGGCGGTTGAGACCAGCCCCACGGCGATTGTGCCCATAGCCACGGCGACGCCCACGGAGGCTGTGCCGCAGGCGACGAGCAACTTTGCCGAGCAGTCCGATACGTTTATCGCCGTCGGCGAAGAAGCTGTGATTACCGTGGGCACGACAAAGCTAGAAAGCCCGGCGTATTATCCCGCGGGCGATGAAAAGACGATTCTCCTGCCGTTTGTCGAGACGTGCAAGGCGCTCGGCTGGCAGGTGGAGGAGCCGGGAAGCGTCGGCGCGGGCGAGATGAAGCTGACGCAGAAGGGCATGGACGATGTGACCGTGAAGCTGACTGTGCCGGCGAGCAAGACCATGGCGGAGCTTCAGGGCGTTTCTGCCACGAAGGGCGATCAGGCGGTGAACACGGCGGGCGAGCCGTTCGCGTGGATTGACGGGCAGCTGTATGCGACGGAGAAATTCATTTCCGCCGCCGTGCAGAAGATCAGCGTCGAATACGACGGCGAAAAGAACGTAACGGTCAGCGCGGAAGCATAAAATCAAACGACAAAAGAAAGCGGGGCGGGCGTCATGCGCTTTACAAAGATGCAGGGCATCGGGAACGACTATGTATATGTCAACGGGTTTGCAGAGCGCATTGACGATCCTGCCGCGCTTTCTGTCCGCGTGAGCGACCGGCATTTCGGCGTCGGCTCCGACGGGCTGATTCTCATCCTGCCGAGCGAACGCGCCGATTTTCGGATGCGCATGTTCAACGCGGACGGCAGCGAAGCCGAAATGTGCGGAAACGGCGCGCGCTGCGTCGGGCGGTTCGTCTACGAGCACGGCCTGACGAAGAAAACCTGCTTCACGCTGGAGACGGGCGGCGGCATCCGCGACATTCGGCTGAACATGCGCGGCGACGAAATCGCGAGCGTAACGGTCGATATGGGCGCGCCGCAGGCGCTGGAAAAGCGCGCGGGCTATACGTTCGTGTCGACGGGAAACCCGCACGCGGTGACGTTTGTGGAGTTTGATCCGTTTGCATGGGAGGGCTTCGCGGAAAAAGGCGCAAAGCTTTGCGCCGAACTGAACGCGAATATCGAGTTCACGCAGATGCTCTCAAGGGAGAAGCTGCGTATGCGCGTGTGGGAGCGAGGTAGCTGCGAAACGCTGGCCTGCGGAACGGGCGCGTGCGCGTGCGCCGTGGCAGCGATGGACGCCGGGCTGTGCGAACGAAGCGTGTGCGTGCAGCTGCGCGGGGGAGATCTGCGCATTGAATGGCGCGCGCGGGATGGGCATATCCTGATGACGGGCCCTGCTGTGACGGTGTTTGAGGGCGAACTGAACGACTGAAAGTTTCATAGGGAGGACCGATGGCGAAGGTCAACGAGCAACTGGCTCAAATGCACGAAAGCTATCTGTTTTCCGAAGTGGCAAAGCGTGTGGCCGCCTTTTCGGCAGAGTGTCCGGGAGGGCGGCTTTTGCGCCTCGGCGTGGGCGATGTGACGCGTCCTATTGCGCCGTGCTGCGTGGAGGCGCTCAAGCGCGCGGCGGCGGAGATGGGCGAGGCGGAGACGTTTCACGGCTATCCGCCGGGGACGGGCGAACCGTTTCTCAAGCGCGCGATTTTGCTTGCCGAATATGCGCCGCTGGGCGTGCTGCTCGATGAAAGCGAGATCTTCATCTCGGACGGCGCAAAGTCCGATGCGGGTGCGCTGCAGGAGCTGTTCGCACCAGACGCGGTCGCCGCGGTGTGCGATCCGGTGTATCCGGTCTATTGGGATGCGAACGTGATGGCCGGGCGGCGCGTGCTGCGGATGTGCTGCTGCCGTGAGCGCGGCTTCTGCCCGGAGCCGCCGGACGAGCCGGTTGATTTTCTCTATCTGTGCAGCCCGAATAACCCGACCGGCGCGGCGATGACGCGCGCGGAACTGACGCGGTTTGTCGAGTGGGCGCGCGAGCATGACGCGGCGATTTTGTTCGACGCGGCGTATCGCGATTTTGTTACCGATGCTGAGTACCCCAAAAGCGTCTTTGAAATCGAAGGCGCGAAGGAGGTCGCGATTGAGATGTGCAGCTTTTCCAAGGGCGCGGGGTTTACCGGCCTGCGCTGCGCATGGACGGCGATTCCGCATGAGAACCGCTGGCGGCTCGGCGAAATGTGGGCGCGGCGGCAGGCGGCGAAGTTCAACGGCGTGAGCTACCCCGTGCAGCGGGCGGCGGAGGCGGCGCTGAGCGCGCAGGGCGTTGCGCACATGCGGGAGAGCGTGCGGTTCTATCTGGAGAATGCGGCAATCCTGCGGCACGCGCTGGAAAACGCCGGGCTGGAATGCTTTGGCGGCGCGAACGCGCCTTATATCTGGACGCGCTGCCCCGCCGGCAGGACCAGCTGGGCGTGGTTCGATTGGCTGCTGCGAAGCGCGCGGATCGTCTGCACGCCGGGCGCTGGGTTCGGCGCGTGCGGCGAAGGCTACGTGCGGTTTTCGGCTTTTGCCGCGCGGGAGGATATCGAGCGCGCCGCAGAGAGGATTGCAGGGCTGCGTATATGAAAACGATTGGAGATGAGAGTTAAAGCGGGCGCGGCAGTGAGTGCGGCATGTCCGGAAGGTTTAAGTGAAATCCGGCAGGGGGATTGCTTGCGCGTTTGCAAGCCGGTTAACTCCCTTTCCTACGGGCGGACGAAAGGGTGCGCGGTTTACTGAGCAAACCGCATGGGATGCAAATGGAAACGGATACGGCGGGGTGTGCGGCGCATCCGGAAGAGTGCGGTGAAATCCAGCGGGGGCGCGCTCAGCCGTCTGAAGGTTTGACAAAAAATCTCTCTGTCTAACAATGCGTCCCTTCCGCGAAGGAAAGGGCATGCGGTTTAACAAGCGAACCGCATAGGACGCAAATGCAATTGGATACAGCGGCGTGTGTGGTGCGTCTGATGGAGTGATGTGAAATTTTGACGTGAGCTTGCTCGCACGTTTGTAGGCTTGTCAAAATTCCTTCTGATGTGCGGACGAAAGGTGCGCGGGTTTGCCGAGCGAACCGCATGGGATGCACATGGAATCAGATGCGGCGTGCGGCATGTTCGGAGAATTGAAGTGAAATCAGGCATGGAGTTTGCACGCACGTTTGTAAGCTGGGCTACCACTTTCAAACAGGTGGACGAGAGGGACGCGCAGTTGAACAAGCGAACCGCATGGAGACGCAAACCAAAGCGGACGCGGCGTGCGTGTACGGCGTGTAAGGAAGGTTTAAGTGATATTCGGCATGGAGCTTGCTCACACGTTTATAAGCTCGTCAACCCCTTTCGGACAGGTTGACGAAAGGGGCGCGCGGTTTAACAAGCGAACTGCATGGGCTGCACATGGAATCAGAGGCAGCGTGTGTCATGTCCGATGGAGTGAGGTCAAATCCAGTATGGAGATTGCGCGCACGTTTGTAAGCGGGTCAAACCCTTCAAACGGGTGGATGAAAGGTGCGCATGGTTTGCTGAACGAACCGCATGGAGACGTAAGAGGAATCGGACGCGGCGGCGACGTGCGTGACATGTCCGGCGGAGTGAAGCGAAATCCGGCATGGCGCTTGCTCGCATGTTCGTGAGCGGGTCAAAAAACCAATCTGCCATAAAAATCTGCCAGACAAAGCGAAAGCGCCCCTTCCGCGGAGGAAGGGGCGCAGCTGCATTTGTTGGTTATACGCGAATCGAATCAATGAGCGCTTCGACTTTCTGCGAAAGCGTCGCCAGCGCGCCCGGCACGAACGGCGGCACGAAGCCGGCTTCGTCGAGCAGGTCGGTCCAGACCTTTTCGCCGCCCTGACGGCTCAGGCGCATATAGCGGGTGAACGCGTTGTCGTAATCCTCTCGCGAAGCGAGGAGGAAATTGAACGCAGCCGTCTGCGCAAGGCAGTAGTCGATGTAGTAGAAGGGCGATTCATAGATGTGCATCTGATACTGCCAGCGCGTTCCCATTTCCAGATAGGGCATTCCCTCAAAGGAAATGTGCGGGCGGAACTGCTTTTCGAGGTTCAGCCATGCGGCGTTGCGCTCGGCGGGCGTCATGTCCGGGTTTTCGTAGACGATGTGCTGGAACGCGTCCACCATCGTGCCGTAGGGGATGAAGGAGAACGAATCGAGCGCGTGCATGAAGCGGTATTTTCCGGCGTTTTCGCCGAAGAATTTCTCCATGTGCGGCCAGCAGAAGAATTCCATGCTCATCGAGTGCGTTTCCGCAGTTTCCATGCCGCCGCAGCCCAGCTCCAGAGAGAAGGGGTTATCGGCGATGAGATAGGCGTTCAGCGCGTGACCGGCTTCGTGCGTCATCACGTCCACGTCGCCGGCGGTGCCGTTGAAATTGGCGAGAATGAAGGGCTGCTTGAACTTCGGGAACTCGGTGCAGTAGCCGCCGCCCCACTTGTTCTTGCGGGAATCGACGTCGAACGCGTCGTTGTCGATCATCATGTCGATGAAGTCGCCCGTCTCCTTGCCCATGGAGTGATACATTTCGCGCGCGGCTGCGAAGATTTCTTCCTTGCCGCAGGGCTTCGGGTCGCCGCCGGGGACAATGACGCCGTCGTCGTAGAACATGTATTTGTCGATGCCCATGCGCTGGGCATTTTTGGTGCGCAGGCGCGCAATGACTGGCACGACGTCCTTGAGCACGTTTTTACGGAAGGTCTTTACGCTGTTTTGATCGTAGCACAGCCGACCCATGCGGTAATAGCCCAACTCGACGAAGTTCTGATAGCCCATCTTCTTCGCCATGCGGTCGCGGACGTGTACGAGCTTGTCGTAGAGGTCGTCGAGCGCCTCGCTGTGCGCTTCCAGACCCTTGCCGAGCGCTTCATAGGCTTCGCGGCGGGTTTCACGGTCGTCGTCCTTGAAGTATTTTCCCAACAGGGCGCGGGGCATTTTTTCGTCGCGGAATTCAAATTCCATTCCCGCCATCAGCTTGGAATACTCGCTGACGAGCTTGTTTTCTTCGATCATATCGGCGATGATTTCAGGCGACATCGACTTGCGCTGCACTTCCAGCGATTTGAACAGCACCGGGGAGAGCGTCTTTTCCAGCTCCGCGCGGAAGGGCGAATCGAGCAGCGCGGCGGCGAATTCGTTCTGGTAGTTGAGTGCGGCGGGGCCGATTTCGTCGTAGTAGTCTTTTTCGGCGACGTAGAATTCATCGACGGTGTTAATGGAGTAGCGCATATAGGAGAGCGCGCCGGCGTTGGAGTATTCGCAGAGGATTTCGAGATAATCATTGCGCGCGGCAAGAATTTCATCGACGCTCTTGGCATTCTTCACGCGGGCGATTACATCTTTCATCACGCCTTCGATTTCTTCCAGCGTTACGCGCTTGTAGGGCAGATCGCAGACTTTCATTTTTTTCGGTTCCTTTCTGTGTGGTTTATATTCGGGCGCGCAGGGCGCGCGGGG
>CAZKJW010000026.1:17826-23641 GCA_964553125.1 uncultured Oscillospiraceae bacterium | reverse complement strand
GTGCAATCTCTGCGGCACGAGGGGATACTATTTCTGCTGCTGAAAAGCAGAGGGGCAAAAAAGAAAGCAACTGAGAAAAAGACGGCCGCGGGCGCTGAGCCTGCGGTCGTTTCCTTATGCGTTTTCGTGCGTCTACTCCTTGGAATGCCTGTCGGCATAGGCCTTCGGCGGGCAGCCGACCAGCTCGCGGAAGCGGCGCGAAAAATACAGCGGGTCTTCAAAGCCGACCGAATAGGCGACGGACTTGACCGAGAGGCCGCCCGTTTCCAGCAGAAGGCGCGCCTGCTCGATGCGGTAGTGCGTCAGGTAGCGCGCGGGCGAAACGCCCATCTGCTCCTCAAAGGCGCGATAGAGCCGGCTGCGGCATACGCCGACTGCGCGCGTGATATCGGTGATGGAAATCAGGCGCGAATAGTTGTTTGCAATGAACGCGCAGGCGCGGCGCACATGTTCGAGGCTGCTGCTTTCCGCGCGCTGCTCGGCGTGTTCCGCCGTTTCAACCAGATAGGCCAGAAACGCGCACAGACAGCCGGTCATGCGGAGGGATTCGTGCGTGCGCACGCCGCTTACACGGACGATATCCAGCATCAGCCCGGCGAGCGGGCCCGGATCGTCGAAATGGCGGATGGGCGTTTCGTGCGTGAGTCCGGCGCGCGCGGACATGGCCGCCGCGTCAATGCCCTGAAAGCCGACCCAGCAGTATTCCCACGGGTCGTCCGTGTCGGCGCGGTAGCAGATGGTTTCGCCCGGCGGCGCAAAAAACAGATCGCCCGTGGAGAGCGGGTAATCCCGGCCGCAGAGCGTGTAGACGCCCTTGCCGCGCAAAATGAGGTGGATCAGATAGTGATCCCGCACGGCGGGCCCCCAGCAATGACCTCCGCGGCATTTTTCGGTGCCGGTGTTGTAAACGGTCAGGAACGTAATGTCATGCCGCTGCGCTTTGAAGGAGCGCTTGTTATAATTTTCTTCCATAATCGACAGTATAACCGTTTTGCTGCAAGAAAGCAACATTTCTCCATATGATAGTGGGACAAATTATCTTGTGCGGCGGCGCGAATCCGCTATAATGTTCTTGAACAATGAAGCGAGAAAAGAGGAGTGCGTCATGAAGATTCTTGTAACCGGCGGCGCGGGCTATATCGGGAGCCATACGTGCGTGGAGCTGCTCAACGAGGGGCACGAGCTGATCATTGTGGACAATTTCAGCAACTCCAAGCCGGAGGCGCTGGAAAACATCCGGAAGATTACCGGTCGCAGCTTCGGGTTTGTGCAGGGCGATCTGCGCGACGAGCAGGCGCTGGACGCCGCGTTCTCTGGCGAGCCGGTGGACGCCGTCATTCATTTTGCCGGCCTGAAGGCGGTTGGGGAATCCGTGGCGAAGCCTGTCGAATATTATGACAACAACATCACGGGCACGATGACGCTGCTCAATGCCATGCGCCGCCATGGGGTGAAGCGGATGGTGTTTTCCTCGTCGGCGACGGTGTACGGCATGAACAACCCCGTGCCGTTCCGTGAGGAAATGCCCACGAGCGCCACGAACCCCTACGGCTGGACGAAGGTGATGATCGAGCAGATTCTCCGCGACGCGGCGAACGCCGACGCGGAAATGTCCGTGTGCCTGCTGCGCTATTTCAATCCCGTCGGCGCGCACGAGAGCGGGCTGATCGGCGAAGACCCCAACGGCATTCCCAACAACCTTGTGCCGTTTGTTTCGCAGGTGGCGGCCGGGCTTCGCACGAAGCTGCGCGTGTTCGGAAACGACTATGACACGCCCGACGGAACCGGCGTGCGCGATTATATCCACGTGGTCGATCTGGCGCGCGGGCATCTTGCGGCGCTTGCGTATACCATGGAGCATACGGGCTGCGAGACGTTCAATCTGGGCACCGGCAAGGGCACGAGCGTGCTGGAAATTGTGAAGGCGTATGAAAACGCCTGCGGGCGCGAAATCCCTTACGAAATCGTGGCGAGGCGGCCGGGCGACATCGCCTCCGCTTATGCCGGCACGGAGAAGGCTGCGCGCGTGCTCAACTGGCGCGCGGAGCGCGGCGTGGAGAAAATGTGCGAGGATGCGTGGCGGTTTGCCCGCGCACGTTACGGGGTGTGACTTTTTAGGCGGCAGGGCCGCCCGATAAATTTCAGCGGCGCACGGTGGATTTTTACCGTGCGCCGTGTTATGATAAAAGGGACTTTTTGGCGTTTGAGGTGTGGACATGCTCGATGTTTGTCTGCTGGGAACGGGCGGCATGATGCCGCTCAAGGATCGCTATCTCGCTTCGGCGCTTCTGCGGCTGAACGGGCACAGCGTGCTGCTCGACTGCGGCGAATGCACGCAGGTGGCGCTGAAGGCGGCGGGCTTCACGTTCAAGCCGATCGACGCGCTGTGCGTGACGCATCTGCACGCCGATCACATCAGCGGACTGCCGGGGTTTCTTCTGTCGATGGGCAACGAGGGACGCACGGAGCCGCTGACGATTTTCGGGCCGTTCGGCATCCGCGAGACGGTGCGCTGCCTGCGCGTGATCGTGCCGGGGCTGCCGTTTGAGGTGCAGTGCGTGGAGATGACGGCGCAGGAGGAGCGGTTCTCGCTTTCCGGGTTTGAGATTACGGCTTTCCCGGTGCAGCATCGCGTGCCGTGCTACGGCTTCTCCTTTGAGGTGAAGCGGCAGGGCCGCTTTGACGCGGCGCGCGCGAGAGTGGCGGGCATTCCGCAGCGCTTCTGGAACGCGCTGCAGCACGGGCGGAACGTCGAGGCGGAAGGACGCGTCTTTACGCCCGACATGGTACTCGGCCCGGAGCGGCGCGGGCTGAAGGTGACGTATACGGTGGACACGCGGCCGATTCCGGCCATTGCAAGATATGCGCAGGGGGCGGATCTGTTCATCTGCGAGGGCATGTTCGGCGATGAAGAAAAGCACGAGCGCGCCGTGGAGACGCGGCACATGACCTTCCGCGAGGCGGCAAAGCTGGCCGCTTCGGCGCAGCCGGGCGAACTGTGGCTGACGCATTACAGCCCGTCGATGACCGACCCGGAGCCGTATCTGGAGAGCACGCGCCGGGTGTTCCCGCGCGCGTTTGCCGGACACGACGGAATGAAAACTACGCTTGCCTTCAAGGATGAGTGACAGAATAAGGAGCGGCAGAACATGACGGACGAAAGAATCATTGCCGAGTTCCGGCGCGTGATGCGCGAGGAAGCGCACGCCGTGGAAAAGGCGGCGGAGGAAATCAGCGGGGAGAGCATTCTCGCAGTGACAAAGCTGCTGGCGGAATGCCGCGGGCGCGCGGTGGTCGCGGGCTGCGGAACGTCCGGCGTGGCGGCGAAGAAAATTGTGCATGAGCTTTGCTGTGTGGGCTGCTCTGCGTCGTTCCTTTCGCCGGCGGACGCGGTGCATGGCGGCATGGGCGTTCTGCGCAAGGAGGACGTGCTGATTCTCGTCTCCAAGGGCGGCGGCACGCGCGAACTGACGCCGCTTGCGGCGCAGGGAAAAGCAATCGGCGCGAAGCTGATCGCCGTGACGGAAAACGCGGAAAGCGTCATCGGGCGCGCCGCGGACGCGGTTCTGCTGCTGCATACGGAGTCCGAGCCGGATCCGTTCAACATGCTGGCGACGGCGTCGATCCTTTCGGCGGTTGCCGCGTTCGACGCGGTATGCATCTGCCTGATGCAGATCAAGGGCTACAAAAAAGAGCAGTTTGCGGTGATTCATCCTTCCGGCGCGGTAGGCGAAAGGCTGCTTTCCGGAAAGGAATGACGCTTCCGCCGCGCGGGCTGACGGCATATTGCATCCCGGACGATTGGAAAATTGTCTGGGATTTTTTTATGCAGAACGCCAGAATCGGGCTTGCACAGGATGCTTGGGCAGGATAGAATAAGCCTAAAGAAACGCACGAAATTCCTTGCGCCGCCCTGCGCGGCCAACAAAAAGGAGGAGACGCATGATTACGTTTTCCATGGAGGAACTGCGGGATTGCATTTTTGCCTGCTGGCTCGGCAAGAACATCGGAGGCACGCTCGGCACGCCCTATGAGGGCACGCGCGAACTGCTGGACATTACTGGCTTTGCGTCCAAGGCGGGCGAGCCGCTGCCCAACGACGACCTGGACCTGCAGCTTGCATGGCTGCGCGCGGTGGACGAGCTGGGGCCGCAGAATATCAACAGCAAAACGCTGGGCGAATACTGGCTCAGCTATGTGACGCCCAACTGGAACGAATACGGCGTGGGCAAGGCGAACATGCGCGACGGGCTGCTGCCGCCGCTGTCCGGGCAGGTGAACAACGAAGCGTGGATGCACTCCAACGGCGCATGGATCCGCACCGAGGTGTGGGCGTGCCTGTATCCGGCGAAGGTGGAGCAGGCCATCCGCATGGCGTATGAGGACGCGAGCGTCGATCACGGCTTCGGCGAGGGAACCTACGCGGCGATTTTCGTTGCGGCAATCGAGAGCGCGGCGTTTGCAATCCGCGATGCGCGCAGGCTGCTGGAAATCGGCCTGAGCAAAATTCCGGAGGATTGCCGCGTGGCGCGCAGCGTGCGGATGGTTCTGGAGGCGTATGACACGGGCACGCCGTGGCGCGAGACGCGGCGGCTGCTCGTGGAGGACAGCGCCGATCTCGGCTGGTTCCAAGCGCCTGCAAACATTGGCTTTGTAGTGTTGGGGCTGCTTTACGGCGAGGGGGATTTCAAAAAATCGCTGATCTATGCGGTGAACTGCGGCGACGACACTGACTGCACCGGCGCCACGCTGGGTGCGATTCTGGGGATTATGGGCGGCAAAGCCGCTCTGCCGGAGGACTGGTGCGCGTATATCGGCGAGGGCATCCGCAGCATCTGCCTGACGAACGGACACGGCCCCTTCCCGGTGAACTGCACCGAGCTGACGGACTGCATCATGAGTCTTCTGCCGACGACGCTGCGGCGAACCTGCGCGGAAATTCTTGCAGGAACCGCGACGGTTACGCTTGGCGAAAGCACCGATATTTCCGAAGCAACGGCGGAGCTTTTCTCCGGCCGCGCGTTCGTCGATTCGTTGCAGAGGCGCAAGCCGTATTCGTACGTGATCGAGGGCGTGTACGCCGACGTGCTGGTGGAGTTTGACGAAAAGCCCGTGATCGAGCCGCTCGGGACGCTGGGCGGTCGCGTCACCATCCTGCGCCACACGCTGCCGGAACCGAAGCATTACCGTCTGACGTGGCTGCTGCCGGAAGGCTGGCAGGTGCAGAGCGCGCGGAACCTGTTCACCACCGAGCTGCGCTACGATGACCTCCGGCACGCCTCCACGGCGTTCACACTGACGGCGGGCGAACGCGTGGACGCGGTGAACCAGCCGGTTTTGCAGGTGAGCTGCGCCGGCCGGCCGACGCAGGTTTTCGTGCCCGTCACCGTGATGGGGTGAGCGGGGAGGCGATGGAAAAAGCGGGGGCAGAGAAGCAGCGCGGAGGGAATCGTACTTCAAAGAACGATGCGTTTTCTTATGCAGACGTTTTGGAGGAGCCTGCATGTACATGGAGGGGTGGGAGAAATAAGAGTTTTATACTCGCCCAAAATGGAGTCAGGCCGACGGAGGAACAGAGAATGCGGATGATTTACACGGCTCGGATTTTCGAGATGGAGGACGGATACGTGGCGCGTGTGCCGGATGTGCGCGGCTGCGTGACGACGGGGCGCACGCAGACCGAGGCATGCGAAAATATCTGGGACGCGCTGAGCGGATGCCTGTGCGTATTAGAGGACGAGGGCAAGCCGCTGCCCGAACCGCGCAAGCCGGACGATTTCGCGCCGGAGCCCGGCGTGCGCAGCGTGCCGGTGGA
>CAZKJW010000026.1:2874-17726 GCA_964553125.1 uncultured Oscillospiraceae bacterium | reverse complement strand
CGCGCAAGCCGGACGATTTCGCGCCGGAGCCCGGCGTGCGCAGCGTGCCGGTGGAGATTGACACGGTGCAGTATCGGCTGCGAACCAGTTAAGAGCAGTGTACCTTGAAAGCTGTCTGCTGCCAAGAGCACGCTTGCCGCGCAGACGGCGACGTTGCCCGCGGCGCGGGATGCGCCAGTTTTCTCAATCCTTCATCAGTAAAATATCAGCAAAAAGGCGGATGCATGGTTGGTTCCACGCATCCGCCTTCGGTTTTGAGGCCGCCCTGCGGCCGTAAAAAACGTCAGTTCAGCCGCACCTGCGCTGCGGCCTGTTCGAGCATACCGATGTCCTGAAGCAGCCACAGCTGCGTGTAGCGATCCTTGAGATCCTTGGCATAGACCATGCAGTCGCGGATGACGCTTTCGGGATACATCGCCGTCAGCTCGTCCATGCGGTAGCCCGCCAGCTTGAGCATGGCAAGCACTTCCTCGCCGGTGGGCGAGGTGCGGATGATGCGGCAGACGTCCGCCCAGCAGTCGCGGATGCGCTGCGCGCGGTCGACGTCGTAGAAGCCGACCTGCTTTTGCAGCTCGAACACCTCGGGCGCGCGGGAGGCGAACACACGGCGGATTTCGGCTTCCCACGCGGCGTCGTCGCGGCCATGGCGGAACGCGGCGGGGTCGAAGGCAAGCATCGCGTAGCGCAGGCGCTGCGAAAGCACCGTGGCGTAGCCGACGTCAAGGCCGTGGCAGAAATAATCGCGATGATGGATGATGCCTGTGATTTCAAAGAAATGCGAGAAGTGGTGCTCGGAGCCGGACGCGGGGCGCGAGGTGCCCATGTAGGCGATGGCGACGCCCATGATGGCAAGGCTTTCGGTCAGGCGGCCGATGGCCCTGGGGTCGCGCGCCATGCAGGCGGGAATGTTGGCGGCGCATGCGTCCAGCTCGCCCTGAATGAGATCCTCGATCATCTGGCAGTGATGCTCGCCGTTGAGGAGGCAGGCGAGCTTCCAGTCGTTGAGTGAGGCGTATTTGCCCAGAATATCGCCGATGCCGGCGCGGATCATGTCCATCGGCGCGGCGGCGAGGATGTCCGTATCGCCGACGATCCAGCTGGTCACGTGCGTGGTGTAGGTCACCTTCATGCCGCTGATGATCATTGCCGCGCCCTTGGAAGCGTAGCCGTCCATGGACGGCGCGGTGGCGACGATCATGTAGGGCAGCCTGTGCGTGAAGCTGACGTATTTGCACAGATCGTTGATGACGCCAGAGCCTACGCCGACGATTACGTCGGTTTCGTCCGTGACGAAGGAATCAACGAATGCAATGGAGTTTTCATCGGGAATGACCAGCGCGGTCTGGTTGAAAAAGGCTTCGGTTACGTTCATGCCGGCGGCGCGGAGCTTGGCGAGCACCGTTTCGCCGCAAAGCGGCCTTGTGTTGCCGTCGGAAACGAGCAGCACGTTTTTATGCCCGGCGAGGAAGCCGGGGATTTTGTCAAGAGCGCCCTTCTCAACGAGAATTTCTTTGATGTCGCAGCTGTGCTTCTGCCCGCAGGAGCAGAGGAATTCGCCGCGAAGAAGCTCTTTTACGTTCATTGCAGATATGCCTCCCATAGCCGTTGTTCGGTTTCACCATATTTTACAATATCCGCGCGGTCTTTGCAACTGATGCAGCGGCTTTGCTTCGCAAAGAAGAACAGTTTTTTCAGCATGATCGGCATATTTGGAACTAAACACGGCGAATTCTGTGCTATATAATGGACGCAAACAATCGAGAATGCAAAAGCGGCCTCGTCCAAGCGGAAAGGAGCAGACAATGAAAAAAACAGCGGAAAAGAAGAGAATCAACCTTCCCGATACATGGCTGATCGTTTTCGCTATCGTGCTTCTGATGGCAATTCTTTCGTGGATTGTGCCGTCCGGCACGTTCGATTATGAGCAGATCGACGTGAACGGCACCACGCGCACCGTCGCAATCGCGGGCACGTATCACCAGATTGACAAGGCTGAAACGACGCGCACCGGGCTGCTGGGGGTTTTTGAGGCGCTCTATCAGGGCTGCGTGGACGCGGCGGATATCATTTTCGTCATTCTCACCTGCGCGGCCACGTTCGGCGTGCTGGTCAAAACGGGCGCGTTCCATGCGGGCATCGGCAAGGTGATTAAGAAAATCGGCCGGCGCGACCTGATCCTGATCCCGGTGCTGATGCTGATTTTCGGCGTGGGCGGCTCTGTCTTTGGAATGCTAAGCGAGTTCTACGGCTTCTATCCGCTGATCGTCGGGCTGATGATTGCGCTGGGGTTCGACGCGATGACCGGCTTTGCGGTGCTGGCGCTGGGCGAGTATATCGGCTTCATGGCGGCGACGCTGAACCCGTACACCGTGGCCGTCGCGCAGTCGATCGCGGGGGTGGAGCTGTATTCGGGGCTGGGCTTCCGCGTGGTGTGCTTCGTTGTGCTGATGAGCATTTCGGCTGCCTATCTTCTGCGCTACGCGCATAAGGTGCGCAAGAATCCGGAAATTTCCGTGGTGTACGGCGATCCGTGCGTGCACTCCTTCGACAGAAGCCAGCTGGACGGCTACACCTTCACGTGGCGCCATGCGCTTATCCTCGTGGACGTGGTTGTGACGCTGGTGATTCTCATGATCGGCCTGCTGAAAAAAGGCTGGGGCTATAAGGAACTCTGCGGTCTGTTCATCATCATGTCCGCCGTGGCGGCGGCGCTTGCCGGCTGGAACCCGAACGAATACTGCAAGCAGATGCTCGCCGGCGCAAAGAGCGTGCTGTGGGGCTGCATCCTGACCGGCCTTGCTAAGGGCATTGTGGTCATCATGAACAACGCGAAAATCATGGACACTGTGATTTACTCGCTCAGCAGCCTTCTGCAGGATGCGCCCGGCGCGATTTCCGCGCAGCTGATGCTGCTGGTGCAGACGGTGATCAACTTCCTCATCCCGTCCGGCTCCGGTCAGGCGTCGGTGACGATGCCGATCATGGCGCCTCTGGCCGACGCGCTGGGGCTGACGCGGCAGGTGGCCTGCCTTGCGTTCCAGTTCGGCGACGGCCTGTCCAACCTGCTGTGGCCCACCTGCGGCATTGTGACGATCTGCGGCCTTGGCGACGTGCGCTACGATCGCTGGCTGAAGTGGTTCGGAAAGCTGTTCCTGCTTCTGATTATCGCGCAGATGGCGCTGATTGAAATTGCCGTGCTGATCGGTTTCTAAGCAAAAAGGGCTGAGGAGAAAAAATGGAAACGATTCGTCAGAGAATGGCGCGGATGCGCGCCGCTGAGGAAGCGGTGGAGATGCGGCGCTGGATGCACATGTATCCCGACCTGTCCGAGCATGAAACCGCGACGATGGAAATGATCTGCGCAAGGCTGGACGCGCTGGACATTCCCTACGAAAAGGGCGTGGCTGAAACGGGCGTCGTCGGTCTGATCCGCGGCGCGCACGACGGCCCGACGATCGGCTTGCGCGCGGATATCGACGCGCTGCCGATTCAGGAGGAAAACCCCGAGCTTCCGTGGCGTTCCCGCCATGACGGCGTGATGCACGCCTGCGGCCATGACGCGCACGCGGCGATTCTCATGGGAACGGCGATGGTGCTCGCGTCGATGCAGGATGAACTGCACGGAAACGTGAAGCTGTTCTTTCAGCCGGCAGAGGAGAGCATCGGCGGCGCGGAGCGGATGATTGCGGCGGGCTGCATGGAGAATCCGCATGTGGACGCGGTGCTGGGGCTGCACGTCGCGGGCAATCTGCCTGCCGGGCAGATCGGCGTGAAGTACGGGCAGATGTACGCTGCTTCGGATATGCTGACGCTGAAAATTTACGGAACCTCCTGCCATGGCGCGCATCCGGACGAGGGCGTGGACGCGATTGTGATTGCGGCGAACATCATCAACGCCGTGCAGACGGTCGTCAGCCGCAACACTGCGCCGACGGATTCCGCCGTTTGCAGCTTCGGAACGATTCGCGGCGGAAACGTTCGCAACCAGATTGCGGATTACGTCGAAATGACCGGCATCATCCGCACGCTTACGCCGCAGACGCGCCTTTCCGCGCGCGAGCGCGTGAAAACCATCTGCGAGCAGACGGCCGCCATGCTTGGCGGGCGCGCGGAGCTGATCGTGGAGCCGAGCTATTCGCCGCTGATTAACGATGACGCCGTTGTGGACGCGGTGAAGGCCACGGCTTCGGAAATCCTTGGCGCGGAAAACGTGAAGCTGCTGAAGGTGCCGTCTCTGGGCGTGGAGGATTTTGCGTATTTTGCGGCGGAACGGCCGGGCTGCTTTTATCATCTCGGCTGCGCGGCGGAGGATCCGAAGCGCTGCGTGGGGCACAGCTGCCTGTTCGAGCTGGACGAGCGCTGCATCCCGGTCGGCATTGAATTGCAGACGGCGGGCGTGCTCAGACTGATGCAGACAAGGGGCTGAAAAATCAAAGAAATGGCGCGTCGTCCGAGCAGGCGGCGCGCTTGGTTTTTTCAGGCGCATTGCGCCGCAAAAAAAGCGCGTTTCGCTGTTGACCGCAAATTCGTTTGCGCGTATAATGTTTGCTGCAAATGAATATGCGAGCGTATGCGTGAATCGCCGCGCGGGACACCGCGCGAGGGAACCGGGTGCAAGTCCCGGACTATCCCAGTAACCGTGAAGCAGACGAAGGGGCATGAAGTCACTGCCGCAAGGTGGGAAGACGCCCACGAGGATGAAGCCAAGTCGGGAGACCTGTGCGCGCCGCATGAAAGACTGCTTCTGGGTAGGGATAGTCGAGGCCGGGCGCGCCCGGCTTTGTCGTCGTCCCTTTTTGTTGGAGGGGACGAATTTTTTTGCCCGGAGCGAGCGCGTTTGCAAACACAGAAAGGGAGGTTTTTCAAAATGAAAACCACGAAACTCGTATCGCTCCTTCTGTGCCTGATCCTTGTCTGCCCGGTGTTCGGCTGCGCTGAAGACGCATCTGTTACCGTGACGGACATGACCGGGCGCGAAATCACGCTCGACGCGCCGGCAACGCGCATTGTGGCGCTGACGGCTTCCGACTGCGAAATTCTCTACGCGCTTGGCGCGGGCGAAACGCTCGTGGGGCGCGGGGAATACTGCGACTACCCGGCCGAAGTGCTGAACGTTCCGAGCGTGCAGTCCGGCTATGAAACCAACATCGAGGAGATCATCGCGCTTGAGCCGCAGGCCGTGCTCATGGCCACCATGGCGCAGACCGTGGAGCAGGTGGAAGCGCTGGAAAACGCGGGCATCCGCGTGATCGTCAGCGACGCGCAGGACATCGCGGGCGTGTATACGGCCATTGAGCTGATCGGCGCGGTGACCGGTAAGAACGACGAAGCCGCGGCGCTGGTGTCCGGCATGAAGGCTTCCTTTGAAGAAATTGCCGCCAAGGCGGCGGGCGACGGCAGCGAGACCGTCTACTTCGAGGTTTCTCCGCTGGAGTGGGGTCTGTGGACGGCCGGAAAAAACACGTTCATGGACGAGCTGGCGCAGATGATCGGTCTGAAGAACGCCTTTGAGGATATCGAAGGCTGGGCGGCCATTTCCGAGGAGCAGGTGCTCGAACGCGATCCGGATTACATCGTCACCATTGCGATGTATTACGGCGAAGGCGCCACGCCCGTCGAGGAGATCATGGGCCGCGCGGGTTGGCAGGATATGCAGGCCGTGAAGAACGCGCGCGTGTTCAACGCCGACTCCAACGAAGTTTCCCGCCCCGGCCCGCGCCTTGTGGACGCGGCGCAGGCGCTGTATGATTTCGTGTACGCCGCGCAGGATGCGCAGGAAGCCGCCTGAGGCGGATAAGTAAGAAGGAAACGCCATGAAGAAACGTCCGGAGGGTTTTCCCGCAGCGGTTTATCTGCTTTTTGCAGCGGCCACGCTGGTCACGGCGCTCCTGTGCGTCTGCGTGGGCAGCGTCAATCTCCCGGCAGCGGACACGCTGACCGTGATCGGTCGCGCCCTCGCGGGAAAGCCCATCCCGGACGGGATGCACAAATCCATCATTCTCAACGTGCGTCTGCCGCGCGTCCTTTGCGTCGCGCTGACAGGCGCTTCGCTGTCCCTGTGCGGCGCTGCAATGCAGGGGCTTCTGCGCAATCCGCTCAGCGACGGCTCCACGCTGGGCGTATCCAGCGGCGCGTCTTTGGGCGCGGTGCTCGCCATTGCTTTCGGCGTGAGCGTGCCGGGGCTTCCTTTTGCGGGCACGATGGGGATGGCCATTGTGTTCGCGCTCGCCTCGCTGCTTCTGATTCTTGCGCTTGCCTATCGGCTGGATTATTCGCTTGCCACCAATACGATTATCCTCGTGGGCGTGATTTTTTCTATGTTTGCAAGCGCGCTGATGAGCCTTGTCATCACCTTCGCCGGCGAAAAGGTAAAGACTATTACCTTTTGGACGATGGGCTCGCTTGCGGGTTCAAGCTACACCAACGCGCTGACGCTTTTTGCCGCGCTGGCGGTGTGCGGCTCCATTCTCATGTGCCATGCGCGGGAGCTGAACGCGTTCGCTGTGGGCGAGGAAAACGCGCGCCACATCGGCGTACGCGTGCGGCGTGTGAAAATGACGGTGCTCGTCTGCGTTTCGGCGCTGATCGGCGTATGCGTCTCCATCGGCGGGACGATCGGCTTCGTGGGGCTTGTCACGCCGCATATGGCGCGCATGATCGTTGGGCCGAATCACAAAAGGCTGCTGCCTGCGTCGCTGTTTTCCGGCGCGATTTTCCTGATGCTCGCCGATCTCGTTGCGCGCGTGCTGCTGCGCCCGATTGAGCTGCCGATCGGCGTGGTGACATCACTGGCCGGGTCGGCGGCGTTCGTGCTGATTTTCTATAAGACGAGGAAAGTGCGATGAGTATGCTCGAAGCGAGAAGCCTGACCGTGCGCTATGGCGCGCGAACGGTTGTGGACGGCGTGAGTTTTTCGCTGGAAGCGGGCGAGTGGCTGATGCTGGTCGGCCCGAACGGCGCGGGAAAATCGACGGTCGTTCGCGCGGTTTCGCAGTGCGCGCCGTATGAAGGCGCGGTGCTCGTCGGCGACGCGGATGCGCGCAGGATCAAGCCCGCGCGGCTGGCGCGGGAAATGGGCGTGCTTTCGCAGACGCACGCGGTGGGCTATTCGTTCACGGTTGAGGAAATCGTCCGGCTGGGACGATATGCGCATTCGCGCGGAATGCTGTCCGCGCGCGGCGAGGACGACGAAGCGCAGGTGGAGCGCGCGCTGGCGCTCACCGGGCTGACCGCAATGCGGCGGCAGTCGGTGCTGACGCTTTCGGGCGGCGAACTGCAAAGGACGTTCCTTGCGCAGGTTTTTGCGCAGAACCCGAAGGTGCTGCTGCTCGACGAGCCGACGAACCACCTTGACCTGAAATATCAACAGCAGATTTTTTCGCTCATTGGAGAATGGCTGAAAACGCCAGGGCGCGCGGTGCTTTCCGTCGTGCATGATTTGAGCCTTGCGCGCGCATACGGCACGCGGGCGCTGCTGATGGACGGCGGCAGGGTCGTCGCGCAGGGCGCGCCGCAAGCCGTGTTCGCGCCGGAAGCGCTTGAGCGGGTTTACGGCATGGACGTATACGGCTGGATGCGCGGCTTGCTCGGGCAATGGCGCGCGGAGCAGGCTTCTGCGGCGCAGCTGCAAAAAAATTAAAAGAAAAAAACGCTTCGCAGCGGCCGCAGAAGGGTCGGGGCGAAGCGTTTTGTAATTGTGTGCGCGCGGAATTATTTGCGGCGGAAATACTTGTCCAGCTTTTCCTTCATTTCGTCCGGCATTCCGCAGGGGATGGGCAGGACGACGGAGTTCGCCACGCGGCCGATCAGCTGCACGGAGAATTCGACGTTCTCCAGCATCTGCCTGTTGCCAAGCGGCGGCATCAGGTCGCGGCGGGTGTGGATTTCCGCCGTGCGCGTGCCGCGCGAGAGACCGAGCGCCGGAATGCCGCGATCGCAGAAGGGCGCGGAGTCGCTGGAATGGACGCTGACGTCGTAATCGGCGGAGTAGCCGACTTCGTGGCAGTATTGCTGGATGAAATGCTTCAGGTCGTCGCCGCCGGTGACGACGATGTGGTTCGGCCCGAGGATTGTGCCGCACATATCGAAGTTGAAGCAGAATTTGATTTTGTCAATCAGCGCTTCGTTCTGCGCGATGTACGCCTTCGAGCCGAGCAGCCCCTGTTCCTCCGAGCCGCACCAGACAAAGCGCAGCGTCCGCCGCGCCGGATGCGCAAGGAAATGGCGATAGATGGCACAAAGCGCCGCGGAGCCCGTCGCGTTGTCCCACGAGCCGGTTCCGAGCGGGACGCTGTCGTAGTGCGCGGTGAGGACGATGGATTCATCCGGGCACTGCGTGCCGGGAATGACGGCCAGCACGTTGCGGGACGTGCGCTTCGTTTCGCCCTGACGGAGCGTAAGGCGCACGCGCTGCGCGCCGTCGCGCAGCATTTCCGTCGCGTCCGAGGCGCAGATGGCGAAGCCGGGAATCACGCCCTCCTCGCGGAAGCGGGCGCGCAGGTCGCGCGGATACATGCTCGCCGTTTCCGGCGTGTCGTAGTATTTGCCGGAGATGGTGATGAACGCCGCCGCATGGCGCTTGACAAGCTCTTTGTACGCATCGAGCGTGAGCGCGTTCAGCAGCACGGCTGTGCCGGAAAGATCGTCCATGCCGGTGAAATCCTCGGCCGCTCCGCGCGCGGCATAATACAGCGCCAGCTCGGCGCCGTCCAGCTCGCCAGACATGCCGTAGGGAAGCGCGGGCACGGCGCGCTCAAACGGCGCGCACACCGAAAACTCGCACTGGCCGGGAACGGGCGCGTCGATTTCAAATTCCATCAGCTCGCCATGGCCGCCCGCGCAGGCAAGTTCGTCGAGCAGAATCTGCGCGGCGCGCGCTTCTTCGGGCGTGCCGCCGTAGCGGACGAAGCTGAGCTTTTCAACGAGGGAAAGCGGATAATCGGACATAGGTGAATACCTCCGTGTTCTGAGATGAAACGGGGAGCGCGAAACGCGCGGCGAAGCCGCCGCAAAGCATCCCGATTCTTCAAGGATATCACATTGCGCCGGTTTGTCAATGCTTGACAAACAGCGCGCAACACGATACGATGAAAGCAACAGGTTGGGAGGTTGTTTTTTTATGACGAAAGAAGCGTATTTTGAGTTGTTCGATCGCGGAGTGGATCGCAGAAATACCGGATGCGTGAAGTGGGACGGGCTGGAGAAAATTTTCGGCCGCGCCGACGCGACGCCGCTGTGGGTTGCCGATATGGATTTTGCCTCTCCGCGCGAGGTGACCGACGCGATTGTGGAGCGCGCGCGCCACGGCGTGTTCGGCTATCCGGCGGATGAGCCGCAGGACGCGCAGGCCGTCTGTGACTGGATGCGCACGCGCCACGGGCTTTCCATTGCGCCCGAGAACGTGCTGGCGAGTCCCGGTGTGGTGGATAGCCTTTCTTTCGCGCTGAACGCGTTCACCGAGGAGGGCGATCTGGTCGCCATTCAGCCGCCGGTGTACGGCCCGTTTGAGCGCAGCGTGAAGAACACCGGCCGCCGCCTCTACAAAAACTG
The DNA here is from genome assembly GCA_964553125.1 of uncultured Oscillospiraceae bacterium. GTDB lineage: Bacteria > Bacillota > Clostridia > Christensenellales > Aristaeellaceae > Aphodomonas. The sequence continues at coordinate 8,177 of CAZKJW010000026.1, read as the reverse complement.
CCTGCGCCAGACGGAAAAAGGCTGGGAGATGGATCTGGACAACCTTGAGGCGGGTCTGAAGCAGGGCGTGAAGCTGCTGCTGCTGTGCAGCCCGCATAATCCCATCGGCCGCATCTGGACGCGCGACGAGCTGGAAGCCGTGAGCGCGCTGTGCAAGCGCTACGGCGCGCGCATCGTCAGCGATGAGATCCACGCTGACTTCGAGCTGCCCGGACACTGTCACACGCCGATGCTCAGCGTTGACCCGGACGCGGTGAGCTTCGTATCCGCAACGAAAACGTTCAATCTGGCGGGGCTGCGCAATTCGTCGATGCTTTTCGGAAACGCCGCCGACAGAGAGAAAATGCAGGCGTTCCTCACGCGCGTGGGGCTTGGCGAAATCAATCTTTTCGGCAAGCTCGCGCAGACGGCCGCCTATCGCTATGGCGCGCCGTGGCTGGACGCGCTGCTGGAATACCTCGACGGCACGCGTCAGGCGGTTGAAGTGCTTGTGAGCGAGAAAATGCCCCGCGTGAAGGTTACGCGGCTGGAAGGCACCTACCTGATGTGGCTGGACATGCGCGAGTATGGTCTGGAGCAGGAAGCGCTCGAAAAGAAAATGGTGCAGGAGGCGGGCGCAGCGTTCTCCGGCGGCACGAGCTTCTGCGAGGAAGGCCGCGGGTTCCTGCGCATGAACATCGCCACGCCCAGAGCCAATGTGCTCGGTGCGCTGACGCGCGTTGCGGACGTGCTTGCGAAAATCTGACGGATTCCGGACAAAAATATGCAGAAATTTGCCGCCGGGGCTTGACAAACCGCGGCGGCAAAGGTATACTATGCCCAAGTTCATAGGGCGCCAGCCCCATAGAACGACTGCATTTAGAGGCGCGGGGTTTATCAGTAGCGCGGAGGAGCCGCTGCAGCGGCGCAGAGTCCGTGCAAAAGGAAATCCTGCCGAAGCAGAGGCTTTCTGCAAAGGGCCGAAGCTGGGCGGACGGAGAATATCCGGCCGACTGTCACAATCTTGGATTGTGGAGCGCTATTGGCAGTGGTTTCATTGTTATTGGTTTTCAATCAATGATTCTTCACGAAGTCGATGCGTTCCACGCATCGACTTTTTAAGTTTTTGCGGAGGGACGAAAAATGAAAACGATCAGAAACATTCTTGCACTGGGACTCGCCTTTGTCATGCTGCTTGGTTCGGCTGCGCTGGCCGATACGCTTCGCGTGGGCATGGAATGCAACTACGCGCCCTTCAACTGGACGCAGGCGGAGGAAAGCGAGTACGCCGTGCCGATCGCTGCGGGCGGCTACGCCGACGGATACGACGTGCGCATTGCAAAGCGCGTTGCGGATGCGCTGGGCATGGAACTTGAAATCGTCAAGATCGAGTGGGACGGCCTGACCATGGCGCTGATGAGCGGAAAGATTGACGCGATCATCGCGGGCATGAGCCCGACCGAGGAGCGCAAGATGACCATCGACTTCACCGATCCCTACTACGAGAGCGATCTGGTCGTCGTCGTGCGCGCGGACGGCGCGTATGCCGGCGCGCAGAGCCTTGCTGATTTCAGCGGCGCGCGTGTGACCGGCCAGCTGAACACCTTCCACTACACCGTGATCGATCAGATTCCCGGCGTGAAGAAGATGACCGCAATGGAAACCTTCCCGGCGATGATCGTTGCGCTGAACGCGGGCGCGATTGACGGCTATATTTCCGAGCGCCCCGGCGCTGTGTCCGCCGTGGCCGCAAACCCGGAGCTGACGTATGTTTCCTTCGCGGAGGGCGCGGGCTTTGAAGCGTCTCCCGAAGATGTCGCCGTCGCCGTGGGCATCGTGAAGGAAAGCCCGCTGAAGGATTCCATCAACGCTGCGCTCGCGCAGATCAGCCGCGAGGAGCGCCAGCAGATTATGGACGACGCCGTTGCGGCGCAGCCCGTATCCGAATAAAACACAAGAGGGGTTCTTATGCCGACAACGTTCTTTGGCTGGGTCTGGTTTCTTCTGCAAAAATACGGCGTGCTTTTCCTGCGCGGCACAGGCGTTACGATGCTCGTTGCCGTCTGCGGCACGACGTTCGGCTTCCTGCTGGGTCTGCTGGCTGCCATTGCGCGCACGCTGGAGCCTGCGCGCGGCGCGGGGCGGGCGAAGCGCTTCGCCATAAAGCTCCTGCATGGAATCATCAACGTATACATTCAGGTTTTCCGCGGAACGCCGATGATCGTGCAGGCGATGATCATCTATTACGGCGCGATGCAGTATCTGGGCGTTACGATGAACGAAATCGTGGCCGCCGTGCTGATTGTGTCGATCAACACCGGCGCGTATATGGCCGAGATTGTCCGCGGCGGCATTCTGTCTGTTGACAAGGGGCAGACCGAGGCGGCGCATTCCATCGGCCTGACGCACTGGCAGACGATGACCGGCGTGGTGCTGCCGCAGGCGGTGCGCAACATTCTGCCGTCCATCGGCAATGAGTTCATCGTCAACATCAAGGATTCCAGCGTGCTGAACGTGATCTCGGTTTCCGAGCTGTTCTTCCAGTCCAAGTCCGCGGCGGGCACGTATTTCCGCTATTTTGAAGTGTTCTTCATTACGGGCTGCATCTATCTCGTGCTCACGCTTGTGGTCACGCGCGTGATCCGCCTGATTGAAAAGAAACTCGAAGGGCCCGACCATTACGTCATCTGCGGCTCGCAGTCGGACAGCAAATCGGTGATTACCGTCACGGAGGAAAAATAAATGAGCAACGTTCTGGAGATCCGCCATCTTCGCAAAGCGTTCGGCGAGCACGAGGTGCTGCGCGACGTCGATTTTTCCGCGCAGGTGGGCGAAGTGGTGTGCATTATCGGTTCCTCCGGCAGCGGAAAGAGCACGCTTCTGCGCTGCATCAACCTTCTGGAAACGCCCGACGCAGGCGAAATCCTTTTCCATGGGCAGAACATTCAGACGACAAGCATGTCCATGCCGGCGTTTCATGCAAAGGTGGGCATGGTGTTCCAGCAGTTCAACCTGTTTGAAAACATGACGGTGCTGAAAAACTGCATGTACGGGCAGATGAAGGCGCTCGGGCGCGGCGAGAAGGAAAGCCGCGAAAACGCAATGAAATATCTGGCGAAGGTCGGCATGGAGCAGTTCATCAACGCACGGCCGCGCCAGCTGTCCGGCGGCCAGAAGCAGCGCGTGGCCATTGCGCGCGCGCTGGCGATGGATCCAGAGGTGCTGCTTTTTGACGAGCCGACCAGCGCGCTCGACCCGGAAATGGTGGGCGAGGTGCTGAACGTAATGCAGGAACTGGCGCGCAGCGGCCTGACGATGCTCGTGGTCACGCATGAGATGGGCTTTGCGCGCAGCGTGGCAAGCAAGGTTGTGTTCATGGATCAGGGCATCATCCTTGAAGCGGGCGCGCCGCAGCAGGTGCTCGACCACCCGGCGCAGGAGCGCACGAGGGCGTTCCTTGCAAACGTGCTGAAGTAACGGTTTGTCTTTTGGCCGCAGGGCGGCCAAAAAACGCGAAGCCGCCCGGAACCGGCGGGGGAGGTATAGAAATGAGACTTGACGGCTTTGGCTTGTTTGTCGACGATATGCCCGCAATGGTTCGCTTTTACAGAGATGTTCTCGGTTTTGAAATCGCCCTGTACGTTGATACCTCTGAAGAAGTTGACAAAGAATATGCAAGAATCGTTGCACAAGGCGGCCGCTCTGTTTTGGAGCCGGAAACCGAACCATGGGGACAGCGGACTTGCTATATTGCGGATCCGGAGGGGAACTTGGTTGAGATCGGCTCTTTCAATCGCCCGTTTGAAAGCAAAACCAACTTCAACGGGGTGCAATAACAAATTCCCGATTTTCCAAAGGGAAGGATGCGCTTCTATTCGCTTCATTTTGCCATGCGGCGCGAACAAGGATAAAAGCCAGACTGCGTTTGCAGCTTGGCTTTTGCTGTTTTGCAAACACCGTCGGAAATGCGGCGGATTTTTTTCTGCCGCTATGGACGGGGCGCGCAGGTTGTGCTATGATTGGCGCTGCCGTATCCGGGATACAGGAGGAGAGTTTATGTATACGCTGCTGCTTGCGGTGATTTATCTTGCGTTTATCAGCCTCGGGCTGCCTGACTCGCTGCTTGGTTCGGCGTGGCCCGTCATGCGGGCGGAGTTTGCCGTGCCGCTGTCCTATGCGGGCGGCATTTCCATGATCATTCAGCTGGGCACGGTCACTTCCAGCCTGCTTTCAGAGCGGATGACCAGAAAGCTGACGACAAAATACGTAACGCTGGGCAGCGTGCTGCTGACGGCGATCGCGCTGTTTGGCTTCTCCACGACGGACGCGTACTGGCAGCTTTGCCTCTGGGCAATTCCCTACGGGCTGGGTGCGGGCGCGATTGATTCGGCGCTGAACAATTATGTCGCCCTGCACTATGCTTCGCGCCACATGAGCTGGCTTCATGCGTTCTGGGGCTTTGGCGCGATGATCAGCCCGTACATCATGAGCAACGCGCTCGTGCATTCCTCGTGGCCAAACGGCTATCGCACGGTTGCAATGCTTCAGCTTGCAATCGCGCTTGTGCTGGCCGCGACGCTGCCTCTGTGGAAGGCGAACCGCGCAAGGCATGAGGACGCGCAAAAGGACGACGCGCCGCTCGTCGGGCTCAGGGGCGCGCTGAAAATTCGCGGCGTTGCGCCGATGCTGCTGGGAATGCTCTGCTACTGCGCGCTGGAGTCGATTGCGATGCTCTGGTCGAGCAGCTATCTGGTGTCCGTCAAGCAGATGGCGGCGGAACGCGCGGCGGCGTTCGCTTCGCTGTTCTATATCGGCATCACGGCCGGGCGCGTTCTGGCCGGCTTCCTGCCGGAGAAAACGGGCGACGCGAGCCGCATCCGCATCGGCTGCGCGGTGGCGCTGGCGGGCGCGGTCTGCCTGCTGCTTCCGGTGAAAGACGATACGCTGGCGCTTGTGGGGCTGACGGTGTTTGGCGTCGGGTGCGGCCCGGTGTATCCGAGCGTCATTCATTCCACGCCCGACAATTTCGGCGAAAGGAACTCGCAGGCGATTGTCGGCATTCAGATGGCGAGCGCGTATGTCGGCGCGGCGCTTACGCCGCCTGTTTTCGGCATGATTGCAAACGGAATCGGAATGCGCATGATGCCGTATAGCCTGCTTGCGTTTCTGATCGCGATGCTGCTCCTACTTGAAAAGGCGTTTCGCGATGCGGAATTCCGCGCAAAGCGCTGAGCGCGGAAATCAAGCCGTAACCATCGGCTGAGCCGGTGACTTGGGCAGACGCAACGCGCCCAATGCGCGGCAGCCGCCGTTATGTTTTATGA
>CAZKJW010000026.1:0-2774 GCA_964553125.1 uncultured Oscillospiraceae bacterium | reverse complement strand
AAAAACACGACGGTCGGGATTTTTTGCATGTATGAGCTTTTGCCGCGCCATGCGCCGGGCGGCATTGCGCTACTTGCGAAGGCTTCGGACGGAAAGCACGCATTCTCCGAGCAGCCACGCGGCGGCGGGGAGCGCTGCATATCCGACGACGCTCCAGCCGAGGGACGACGCCCCGAAATATAGCGCGCCGATGGCCGCAGCGCCGCACACGCCGCCAAAGCACAGCGCGGCCGCGCGTCTGCCATTGCCGGCGGGAAGAAGCGTTTCCGCCGCGCCTTCCGCCGCTGTGCCCAGCGCCGCAACGCCGGTCAGAAGCGCAGAAAGCAGCAGCAGCGCCGCGCACATGCTTCCGAAAGGCAGCGAAAGCATCAGCTTCGCCATTGTCTGCGCGCCGCCGGAGCCGAGCGCAAGCGTCGTTTCGCCCGCGGTGGCGAGGCTGTCCAGAAGGCGCGTGCCGAACCCGCCGAACACGGCGCTCAGCAGCGCATACGCGCCTAGCCCTGCCGCGTATACGCCCAGCACCGTCTGGCGCACGCTGCGCCCCGACGAGGCGCGCTTTGCGTGCAGCGCAAGAACCGGGCTCCAGCAGAGCCAGTAGGCGAAAAACGCGAGCGCGCCGGAGGAAGCGCCGTCCTCTGCGGCGGGCGCAAACGCGCCGGAAAAGAACGCGCGCACCGTGGCAAGCAGACTGCGCAGGAGCGGCAGCAGCCCGCTTCCGGTCAGAAAAATCATCACGAGCGCCAGCGCGGGCCAGAGCGCGAAGTTGATGAACCGTTTGCGCCCGCGCACAAACATCAGCGCGGCAAAGGCCGCAAGGCAGAGCGCGGCTGCAAGCCATGCAGGCAGCTGCGCGCCGGAAAACGCGGGCGTCTGCGCGAAGGCTTCGCTTGCCGTCGGAGCCAGAAAACACAGCGCCGCAACGAGCGCGCCAGCCGCAGAAACGGCGGCCAGTGCGCGAAGCCACAGCGGGCGCTTTGCGCCGCAAAGACAGACGGCGCCCGCCGCAAGCGCGGCAAACGCCCACGGCAGCGTGCCGAAACGCATCTGCGGCAATGCAGAGGGATTCTCCGCCAGCGCGCAGGAAAGCGTTTCCAGCGCGAAAAACGGCACGCCGGCCGCCATGAACGCGCCCGTCAGGGCGGTCAGCCATGCGAGCGTCGGCTGTTTTTCGCCGGAGAGCACGCGCTTACCGCACGGCGCGAGCATCAGCGCGATGGAAAACAGCAGGGCGGCAAACGCCGCAAAGGGGAGGAGCGTCATGCCTGCATTGCGGCGGAAACGACGGCGTTAACGACCGCGCCGTCCGCCTGCCCCTTCAGACGCGGCATCAGCGTTTTCATGATGCGGCCCTTATCCTTGGGCGTGGGCGCGTCGATGCCCAGCTCGGCAAGCACTTCGCCCAGCACGGCCTTGACCTGCTCCGCGTCCATGCGCTGCGGGGCGAAGGGCGTGTAGGTTTCAATGCGCAGTTTGCATTCGGCGATCACCTCCGCACGATCGGCGGGCGTGGTGTCGAGCGTTTCCTTCGCTTCTTTGATTTCGCGATAGACGACGGCGTTTTCTTCTTCCTCCGTCAGATCGGCGCGCTTGTCAATCTGCTTGGATTTGAGCGCGGAGAGCAGCAGCGAGAGCGCGTCCTTGCGCGGCTTGTTGCCGGCCTTGAGCGCGAGCATCATTTCTTTGCGAACCTCGTCAATTTTGGACATGAAAAGACCTTCTTTCTCTGGAATGCTAAGGAATAGTATAGCCGTGCGTTTTGCGATTGTCAATTTCTGAAATGGCTGGTAAAATAGAGGCACGGAGGAGAGAAACTTATGCGCGATGTGTCGATTGTCGCCTGCGACAGCTATGATGAAGAAACGGTTTTATCCGCGCTGCGCGCGGTTTTGCAGCCCATCGGCGGTCTTTGCTGGGTGAAGCCCGGCATGACCGTTGCAATCAAGGTGAACCTGATTTCAGCCATGAAGCCCGATGCGGCCGCGACGACGCATCCGGCGCTCATTGCCGCAATGGTGCGGCTGCTCGCGGAACGCGGCGCGAGCGCCATTGTGGGCGACAGCCCCGGCGGGCCGTTCACGGCGGCGTTTCTTGCGGGCGTTTACCGCGCCGCGGGATTGAAGGCGGCCGAGGACGCAGGGGCGCGGCTGAACCGCGATTTCAGCGTGAAGGAGGCGGAGTATCCGCAGGCCGTCGAGGCGAAGAAGTTTGAATACACCGCATGGCTCGACAGCGCGGATGCAATCATCGACCTGTGCAAGCTGAAAACGCATGGCATGATGGCAATGACCGGCGCGGCCAAGAACCTTTTCGGAGTCATTCCGGGGCTGACGAAGGGCGCGTATCATTATCGCTTTCCGGATGAAACGCGCTTTGCGGAGATGATCGTCGATCTCAACGCGTATTTCAAGCCGCGGCTGTGCGTGACGGACGCGGTGTACGCCATGGAGGGCAACGGCCCCACGCAGGGAACGCCGCGGAAAATCGGCGCGCTGCTGGCTAGCGAATGCCCGCACAGTGTGGACTTGCTGAGCGCGAAGCTGATCGGCCTGACGGCGCGCGACGTGCCGACGCTTGCCGCCGCCGTGCGGCGCGGGCTGATCCCCGAACAGGCGGAAGCGCTGACTGTGCACGGCGATCCGGAGGCGTTTGTCTGCGCGGATTTTGAGCGCATCCGGCATTTTCATGCGATTGAGTTTTACGGCACGGGCAAGGGGAGGCTGCATCGCTTTCTGGGACGCGCGGCGCGGCTGGCGCTGGAGACGAAGCCGGCGGTG
>CAZKJW010000025.1:22041-24125 GCA_964553125.1 uncultured Oscillospiraceae bacterium | reverse complement strand
ATATCGCTGCGCGTTTTTCACACACCGGGCCGGAACCGGCCTGAGAGAAAGGAAGCAAGACAACAATGAAAAAGCGAATTCTTTGCTTTGGCGATTCCAACACGTGGGGCTATACGCCGCTGACGGCGGTGCGCTACGATGAGCATACCCGCTGGACCGGCGTTTTGCAGGATGAGCTGGGCGACGGATACGCAGTGGTGGAGGACGGCATGAACGCCCGCACCAGCGCGTATGACGACATGCGCGACCTGTGGCGCAGAGGGCGCGACGCGCTGCCCATCTCGCTCATTGCGCACAAGCCGCTGGATTTGCTTGTGATTTCGCTTGGCACCAACGATTTGAAGTTCACGGACGCGCTGGGCGCGGCCAAGGGCGTGGAGTCGCTGATCAGCCTCGCAGACATGGTGCAGAATAAGAAGGAAAGCTCGCTGGTGTTCCCCAACGGGCTGAAGGTTCTCGTCGTTTCGCCCATCCGCGTCGGCGTTGGCATCAAGAATAATCCGGATACGACCCTTCGCAACGGCTATGAGGAGTCGCTGAAGTTCAGCGCCGTGTTTGAGCGGATGTGCAAGGCCAAGGGCGTGGAGTTCCTCGACGCGGCGCTGTACGCGCAGCCCTCGGAGAAGGACAACGTGCATATGGAACCGGAGAGCCATCGCGCGCTGGGACTGGCGATTGCGGCGAAGGTTCGGGAAATGCTGGAGGTGTGAGAAGAATGAAAGAGAACCGCAGAGTAGTTGTGGTTTCGGCAGACGCCATGGTCTTTGAGGATACGCAGCTGTTGCGCACCCTTCCTGCAATGGCGAGCGTTTGGGATCGCTGCGCGCAGGTGGAGCGCGTCCGCTCGGTTTATCCGAGCATCACCTATCCGTGTCACAGCACCATGATGACCGGGCTTTATCCGGAAAAGCACGGCATCATCCGCAACGATCGGATCATTCCGGGCGTGACGCCTACGCCGTGGATTTTCACGCGCGAGAACGTGCACGGCGTTTCGGTTTTCGATCAGGCCAAGGCGGCGGGCATGACGACCGCGTCGGTTTTCTGGCCGGTCACCGGCAATGATCCTTCGATTGACTGGCTCATCGACGAATGCTGGCCGAGCCCGGGCGATGAAAGCGAGCTGGACTGCTTCCGCGAGAATGGAAGCAGCGAGGAGATGGTTCAGCAGATTATCGAGCCGAACATCCACTGGCTCAGCGGCCGTCACCGCAAGCACCCGTATTGCGATATTTTCATGATGCACTGTGCCAGCGACATCATTCGGAAATACAAGCCCAACCTGCTGATGGTGCATCCTGCGAACATAGACGCCTATCGGCATGAGACGGGACTGTTTACGCCGAAGGTGACGCATGGCATTCATGAGACGGACTGCTGGCTGCAAATGCTGTTCAAATCGGCGGAGGACGCCGGCGTTTTTGAGGAGACGGATTTCTTCATCGTCAGCGATCATGGGCAGCTGAACATCCAGCGCGCTGTGGCGCTCAACGCCATTCTGGCCGAGCACGGCTGGATCACGGTGGATGAGGATGGCAGCTTCCGCGACTGGAAGGCATGGGCGCATTCCGGCGGCCTTTCGGCGGTGGTGAAGGTGAAGCATTCCGAGGACGAACCGGCGCTTCTCGCGCTGCTTGAAAAGCTGCGCGACGAGGGCGTATGGGGGATCGGCGAGGTGATGACCCGCCGCGAAGCCGAGGAGAAGCACCATATGTCCGGCGATTTCAGCTTTGCGATTGAAAGCGACGGCATTACGACCTTCTCAAACGCTTTCACCAAGCCGTTTGTGCGGCCGCAGAATAACGCGGACTATCGCCTTGGCAAAGCCACGCACGGGCACCTGCCGCACAAGGGCCCGCAGCCGACGCTGATCGCGTTCGGGCCGCACATCCGGCCGGGCGCAGTTGTGCCCAGCGCAAACCTTGTGGACGAAGCGCCCACGTTCGCAGCGGCGCTCGGGCTTGAAATGCCGGACGCGCAGGGCAGGGTGCTGCAGGAAATTCTCAGATAAACCAAGCAAGAAAAGAACCGGCTTGTCATGGCGGTAAAACGCCTGCAAGCCGGTTTTGCGTTGCCGGCTTTTT
>CAZKJW010000025.1:0-21941 GCA_964553125.1 uncultured Oscillospiraceae bacterium | reverse complement strand
CCCCGTCATCGCAAGGGTGTAAATTGCATGAGGGATGAAGGGCGCGAAAAACAAAAAGAACGAAATAAAACCCCGTCAGCGCAAAGGCATGACTTGCCTGTGGATAGGACGGGTGGATACAATGCCGACCATGGCATCCGGCAAAACCGCCTTGGCGGAACGGCGCAAACTGACAGCTCAGCAGACGTTTTGCGCCGCCCCCCGGAATTGGAAGCGGTTTTGCAGGGGAAATACAGGGCGTTTTTGCACGCAGGGGGGGCAGATTTGGGCGTATAAACGCCCATAAAAAAACGTGTCGCGGCGTGGATTCCGGGCACGTTCTCGCTGATGCGCGGGGCTTATTTTTTGCCGACGAACAGCAGATGGTTCGAGCGGCCGAGCATTTCGGGCTTTTCGCAGCAATAGAAATGATAGCGCAGATACTGCGCGTAGCTTTCATCGGACATGGCGTTGATTTTGTCGGCGAGCAGCTCGCTTACGCCGTCCGCGGCGACTTCGTGCAGCACGCGGATTCCCGCGCGGCGAAGCGTTTCACGGCAGCCGTCCAGCGTGAGAAAAACAAACGGAAAATCCTTGATCTTGAAGGTGGCGTGATCGTAGGTGTCGCCGGTGAAGAAATGCGGGTTATAGCACAGCTCGGTGAGCGGAACCATATCGTTTTCGATGAACGCGAAAAACAGCGTGCCGTCGGGCTTGCATACGCGCTTGGCTTCGGCAATGGCGCGGACGCGATCCTCCTCCCGGCTGAGATGATACAGCGGGCCACACAGCAGCACGGCGTCGAAGGACGCGTCGGCATAGCAGGACAGATCCAGCGCGTTCCCCTGACGCAGGGAGACGGGCAGGTCGGGGCGCAGCTTCTTTTCAAACACGCGGATGTTCGCATCAGAAAGCTCCAGCGCGGAGACGGCGTATCCCTTTTCAGCGAGCGGGACGCTGTATGCGCCCGTGCCCGCGCCCACGTCGAGAACGCGCGCGCCGGGCGTAAGGTATTTTTCGAGATAGCGCAGCGTGGTAAGGAACTCCACGCGCGCAGCGCGCGAGGAAAGCCGCGTATCCTCGTTGAAGATTTCATAGGTCGCGGCGACGCGTTCCGATTCGTTCTCAATTTTCAGCAGCGTTTCAAAATCCATCGTTACTGCTCCTTCGTGCGGAGATAGCGCAGGGCGGCGAGCGCGGCGGCTGCGCCGTCTGAAACGGCGGTGGTCGCCTGACGCACGCTCTTTTGCCGGCAGTCGCCTGCGACGAACACGCCGGGCGTTTTCGTCAGGCACGTTTCATCGGCGGCAAAGTAGCCCGCGTCGGTCAAGTCCGCCAGCGCGGCGAACGCGCCGTTATTCGGCTCCAGTCCGATGGAAACGAACAGCCCGTCGGCGGGGAGCGATTCGGTTTCGCCGCTTGCGGTTTTGCAGATTTCACAGCCGCAGAACGCGCCGTCCTTTTCATTGAGCGCCGTCACGACTGCGCCGAAGATCACGCGGACGTTTTCACGCCGCGTCAGCGCTGCGGCAAGAGGCGCTTCGCCCGTGAAAAAATCAAGGTTCTGCACGACCGTCAGATGCGCGCAGACGTCGGCGAGAAGCAGCGATTCCTGAAGCGCCGAGTTGCCGCCGCCGACCATGACCACGTCGCGGCCGCGATAGAAATCGCCGTCGCACACGGCGCAGTAGCACACGCCGTTGCCGGCGAGCGCTTCTTCGTTGGAAAGCCCGAGGCGGCGGTGCTTCACGCCCGGCGCAAGGATCAGCGCCGCGCCCTCAAAGCAGTCGCCTTCGGCAGTGCGCGCGGCGAAGCCGCCTTCGATTGCTTCAACATGCGTCACTTCGCCGATCTCGATTTCGCAGCCGAGATCGAGAACCTGCGAAAGCATTTTGTCGGCAAGTTCCGCGCCGGGGGCGGCGGGCACGCCGGGATAGTTTTCCACCTTCGGGGAAGATGCAATCTGTCCGCCGAAGCTCGATTTTTCAACGATGCGCGCGGTTTTGCCGGAGCGCAGGGCATAGAGCGCGGCCGTAAGCCCCGCGGGGCCGCCGCCGATGATGAGAAGGTCGGTCATGAGGATGACTCCTTTCTTTCGTTTGCACAAGGGAAATATAACGAAAAGGAACCGCGCCCAGCAGGCGCTGCAAGGCGCGGAGAAAGCAAGTGTGGCGTATGGGGATGCGGCGCGTCAGTTCACGGTCAGAACGATCTGCCCGACAATGGCGTCCGCGCCATAGAAGACGAGCGTGGCGTACTGCGCGTCGTCCTCGGGGTTTTCAACCGTCAGCTCAATCGACTGCGTGAACCCGTACTGCGAGTTGGAAACCATCTGAATCATCGCGTCGGGGAAGGAGTCGAACAGGCTCTGGATGTTCATGCCGGGCGTGAAGCTGCGCGGCGCGTCAAAGAGGAAATCGCCGCTCGTCCAGACAAGCTGCGTGAGGCGGAAGGAAAGCCCGTAAGCGTCCGTGGGAAGGTCGCTGATGTTCTGCGCGTCGCCGGGAAGGATTTTTTCGGCGCCCTGCGCCAGAACGGTCAACATGCCGCCGGGCGTGCTGAGCGTAACCTCCACGCCGTCGTCGGCGGTTTTCCAGCTGTAAGAGGAGGGCGCGGCCCACTCGATCAGGCCGCCGAGCGTGGGGAAGGTTTCGGAGCAGACGACGTCGCGATACATCGAAACCTCGTCCCATTGCAGGTCGCCGTCACCGAAATCGCCGTTGACAAGGCGGAGCGAATCGATCCAGCCGTTGAGCTTGTCGGCAACGGCCTCGGCCTTTTCCAGCGGATAGGTGAACTCAACGTAGAGCAGCCAGTCGCCGTCGCGCACGCAGAAAAGGCTGACCTGCGAGGGCGCGCTGCCGCGCAAGAGCGTTACGTCCATGCGCTTGGCCGGCATACCGTCGATTTCAACGTCCTCCATGCTGTCGGGCGCGTCCACGTCGGAATACCAGTCGGAGAGCATGTTGGAGAGGATGTCGTCCAGCTCGTAGTAGGCGGGTTCGCGGCCGCAGAGAATGTAAAAGTCCTCGCCGTCCAGATACATCTGCGTGTAGCTGCCGTCGTCTCCCTGCGCGCTGTTGAGCAGCTTTGCGCCCTGCTGGAAATCTCCCGTGACGATGGGCTCAGCCTGTGCGCACAGCGGCAGCGCAAGAGAGAGCGTGAGAAGAAGAACGAAAAAAATGCGAGCGGCTTTCATAGCGGTTCCTCCTTGTCAGTCTGCGGAGACATAGTCGGTTGCTTACAGTATATCATACTTTCGTAACAATGCAAATAGTTTTGTAATAACTTTTCAACAAAGTGGATTTGTGCTAAACTATTTCAAAAGAAAGCGGACGCGTTCATTTTCCGTTTACAAATGTTGCGTATGATACGCGCTGGGAGGGAATAAAATGAAATTCTGGGACAAACTGAAAAACGGACTGACCAACTTCATGACGGGGCGCAGCGGCGCGGATCAGCTTTCGCTTGCGCTGGTGTATGGCGCGCTGATTCTCAATATCATCATGGCGCTTTCGGGCGTAAGCCTTTTCGGCGCACTGGGGTTTGCGTGCCTCGTGTGGGCGATTTTCCGCATGTTCTCGCGCAACACGCAGAAGCGCTACGCTGAAAACGCGGCGTTTCTCGCATGGGTGCGGCCGCGCATGAAGAGCGTGAAGCAGTGGTTTATGCGCCTGAAAAACAGCCGCAAATACTGCTATTTCAAGTGCCCGCAGTGCAAGACGCTGATGCGCCTGCCGCGCAAGGTGGGCGAGGTGAACGTCACCTGCAAGCAGTGCGGTCATTCGTTCTCCAAGAAGGCGTAACGGTTTTTTTCGGCGCGCCCTGCGCGCCATCCACATAAAACGAAACTCTGTCCGGGGAAAGGGACGTTCAGCTATGAGCAAAGTTATCGGCATTGATTTGGGTACGACAAACTCCTGCGTTGCGGTGATTGAGGGCGGAGAGCCTGTCGTCATTCCCAGCGCAGACGGAAGCAGGACGACGCCGTCCGTCGTGGCGTTTTCCAAGGAAGGGGAGCGGCTTGTCGGGCAGGTGGCGAAGCGGCAGGCCGTCGTGAACGCGGCGCGCACGGTTTCTTCCATCAAGCGCGATATGGGCACCGACCGCCGGGTGAAGATTGACGGCAAAGCCTACACGCCGCAGGAAATTTCGGCGATGATTCTGCAGAAGCTCAAGAGCGATGCGGAGAGCTATCTGGGCGAAACCGTGCAGGATGCGATCATCACCGTGCCGGCGTATTTTTCCGACAGCCAGCGGCAGGCGACGAAGGACGCGGGCCGCATCGCGGGGCTGAACGTGCGGCGCATCATCAACGAGCCGACGGCGGCGGCGCTCGCCTACGGCATCGACAAAGAAGGCTCGCAGAAGGTCATGGTGTATGACCTCGGCGGCGGAACCTTCGACGTGAGCATTCTGGAAATCGGTTCCGACGTCATCGAGGTCATGGCGACGTCGGGCAATAACCGCCTTGGCGGCGACGATTTTGACGAGTGCATCGTGGAGTATCTGGTTCGGGAATTCCAGCGCGAGCAGCATTTCGACCTGCGGCGCGATCAGATCGCCATGCAGCGCGTGCGCGAGGCGGCGGAGAAGGCGAAGATCGAGCTTTCGGGCATCATGACGGCTTCGATCAACCTGCCGTTCCTCACGGCCGACAAGGACGGCCCGAAGCACATGGAGACCACGCTCACGCGCGCAAAGTTCAATGAGCTGACGGCGCATCTGGTCGAAAAGACGATGGAGCCCGTCCGGCAGGCGATGAGCGACGCGAACCTGTCCGCTTCCCAGCTGAGCAAGGTGCTGCTCGTGGGCGGCTCGTCGCGCATTCCCGCCGTGCAGGAGGCCGTCAAGCGCTTCACCGGCATGGAGCCGTTCAAGGGCATCAACCCGGACGAATGCGTGGCGATGGGCGCGGCGATTCAGGGCGGCGTAATGGAAGGCAACGTGAAGGATCTGGTGCTGCTGGACGTGACCCCGCTGAGCCTCGGCATTGAGACGGTGGGCGACGCGTATGCGCGCATCATCAGCCGCAACTCCTCCATCCCGATTGAGAAGAGTCAGATTTTTACGACGGCAGCGCCGTTCCAGTCGTCGGTTGAAATCAACGTTTTGCAGGGCGAGCGCGAGGTTGCATCGATGAACAAATCGCTCGGCAAGTTTAAGCTCACCGGCATTCGCCGCGCGCCGCGGGGCGTGCCGCAGATTGAGGTGAAATTCCGCATCGACGCAAACGGCATCGTCAATGTGTCGGCGAAGGATCTGGGCACCGGAAAGCAGCAGGAGATTGTGATTTCCGGCTCAAGCAATATGTCGCAGAGCGACATTGAACGCGCCATCCGCGACGCGGAACTGTACGCCGAGGAGGACAAGCGCCGCAAGGAAGCGGCAACGCTCGTCAACGATGCGGAGCAGCTGGTCTATCAGGCTGAAAACGCGATGCGCAAGATGAGCCGCGAAAACAAGGCTTCCCTGCAGGAGCCGCTCAAGCGGGTGAAAAAGGCGATTGCCGACAAGGAACATCGCGATTTGCGCGGCGCATACGACGAGCTTTCTGCCGCCATGCGCGCGGCCGGCGCGGATCAGTACGACGCTTCTGCCGAGGGCGCCGCGGACGACGGCAGCATGGACGCCGACTACGAAAAGAAATGACGAACGATTATCTGCTTTGCATGGCGCTGGAGCAATCGGCGCGGGACAGCGGCTGCCGCCCGGAGGATTTTCTGCGCGCGGAAAACGTGGTGGTGGAATCCGTCGAAAACGAGGGCGCGCGGCGGTATCTGGAGTTGCCCTTTTCGTGCAGCCTGACGAGCTACGGCGGGAACGTCGTTGCGTCCGTTGCGCCGCAGCTGAAGGAAACCGTGGCCGCATATGTCAATCGGTTTCCGGCGGAGCATTGCTTTGAAACGCCGAACCTGCATGTGCTCATGGACGCGCTGCGCCCGCACGGGCTGAACGTGTGCTCCATGGCGGAATACTGGCTGCCGGACATGAACCGGCTCAAGCCGCTGGAATGCCCGTATGAAATGCGCGTGCTGCGCCATATGGATCTTACGGAGCTGTACCGCCCGGAATGGTCGAACGCGCTTTGTGAAAAGCGGCGCGAGCTGGATGTGCTCGCGGTGGGCGCGTATGACGGCGGGCGGCTCGTCGGGCTGGCGGGCTGCTCTGCCGACTGCTGGACAATGTGGCAGATTGGCGTGGACGTGCTGCCGGAGTATCGCCGCAGGGGCGTCGCGTCGGCGCTGACAAGCCGTCTGGCGCTGGAAACGATTGAGCGCGGGAAGGCGCCGTTCTATTGCTGCGCGTGGTCGAACGTAAAATCGGCGCGCAACGCCGTTCGCGCGGGCTTCCGCCCGACGTGGGTGGAGCTGACGGCGCGCCCGGAAGCGGAAATTGCGGAACGAAACGGGGAACCGCGCGCATAACGCGCCGCACCGGTGAAACATAAATAGATGAAGCCCTCGCTTTCTGCCGGGACAGGCAGAGCGGGGGCTTTGCGTATATCGCGCTGGGGCAGCCGGAAAGAAATATCGGCGCGCAAAAGCGCTTTTGGACGACCGCTGCGCATGGCTTAGCCTGTCGGAAGGAACGCTTCGAGGAAAAGGCGGTTCAGAGCAGCCCAGCCGACAGGGGCGCTTTGCGAGGAACGAGGGATGAACCGGCGCGCGAAAGCGCTTTCGGACGACCGCCGCGTGCGGCTCAGCCTGCCGGAAGGAGCGCTTCAAGGAAAAGGCGGTTCAGAGCGTCAAGGATGACGGGGCGTTGTGTGAGGTATGGGATGAACCGGCGCGCAAAAGCGCCTTCGGACGACCGCCGCGCATGGCTCAGTCTGCCGGAAGGAACGCTTCGAGGAAAAGGCGGTTCAGAGCATCCCAGCCGATAGGAGTGGCGCGTGGAAATGCGTGAATCAACGGTTCGAGCGCCTCAAGGGAAGCGTTCAGATAATCGTTGAGGGCAGCGTCGGCGGGAATCATGCCGACTTCGGGCGTTTCCATTTTGCGGCGCAACAGCTCGCGAACCGCAGGCGCCATGGCGGGATCGAGAAACGCGTCGGCAAGCTCTGTAAAGAGCATGGGAGGCGGCGTGCGGTTTTCGAGGATCCAGCGGCAGGCCAGAATGGGGCGAAGCGCATAGAAATACCTTTTCAGCTTTACAAGGTCGCCCTCGCAGCATGCCCGACAGTTTTTTCTGGCCGTGTGGAGATAGTGACAGAGCATGGCCTTTGGCTGAAAAAAGCGACTGGCAACGGCGGAAATTCGCGCCCATTCGGGCGTGGTTTTGTATACGAGCGGCGAGGCGATCCACTCAAACAGGGTGGGGTTTGAGCTGTGCAGCAGACGAAGCGCCTTTTGAAGATCCCAGCCGCTGATATCCAGCGTTTCATCAAGCTGCCACTCGATGACGTCGCGCGTTTTGTCCAGCCGGAGATAATCCTCCGCGGTGCGGACATAGAGGAAGCGCACGTCATAATCGCTGTCCGGCGAGGCGAATCCCCATGCGCGGCTGCCGGATTCAACACAGTGCAGAATGCGGACATTTTCGCGCTGTTCGATTTCATGCAGCTTCGCCGGAATGATCTCTGCGATAATCGTTTGATGATTCGCCATGGACGTCGCCTGCTTTCAAGTTGTTTTGCCGCTTGTGTTTTTGTGCGGATGAAGGAGGGGAACGAAGCGCTCCCGGCCCGACGGATACAGGATAGCGGGCGGCGCGCAGTCTGTCAAGCGGATGCGGAAGCGAGCGCGCAAGATGCGCGCGGCAGGAACGGCGGGCGGCATGGCGCGCAGAAAAAAGGCGCGAAGCGCGAAAAAATTGAAAAAAAGCTCTTGACTTTATCATGATAAAGTGATACAGTAACAGCGTAGCAGAGATACGGTAATTCAAATGAAATTTGAGGAGGAAACGACAATGAAAAAAATGCTGGCGCTTGTTCTTGCAATGATGATGGTTCTGGCGACGGTTCCTGCGATGGCGGGCGAGATGGTTTTCAAGATGGGATTCGACGCGGAATATCCGCCGTACACCTACATGGGCGACGATGGGGAATACACCGGCTTCGACATTGAAATGTGTCAGGGCGTTTGCGATATCCTCGGCTGGAAGATGGAGTTCGTTCCGGTCAACTGGGATACGAAGCTCATCAGCCTCGACGCCGGCGAAGTGGATTGCATCTGGTCCGGTCTGACCATCGATGTGATCAGCCCAGAGGATTACACGCTCTCCATGGCGTATTCCAATAACTCGCAGATGATTCTGACGAAGAAGTCCAACGGCATCGAAACGCTTTCCGACCTCGCGGGCAAGATTGTCGGCGTGCAGCTGGGCACCTCGGCCGATATCCTCCTGCAGAACGATCAGGCGGAGCTGGCCGCGACCTTTGGCGAGCTGCAGCGCTTCGAGAACTACAACACCTGCTTCACCGAATTGATGGCCGGTTCCATCGACGCGATTGCGATTGACATCGGCGTGGCGGCAGGCAAAATCGCGCAGTACGGCGAAGAATATGTGATGCTGGATGAATCCATCGCCGCTGAGCAGTACGGCATCTGCTTCCGTAAGGCCGACACGGAAATGTGCGCGCAGGTGGAGGAAGCGTACATGAAGCTCGTTGAGGACGGCACGTATCTGAGCCTCGCTGAAAAATACGGCCTGGACACGAACGCGCTGTGCCTGCTGAACAAATAAGCGGCAACGCAAAACGATGAGGAACAAGGGGAAATCCGAATTCTCATCGAAACCATAAGCATTCGCGCATGTCTTTTCCGCTCTGGCTTTGCTTCGTTCCGTTCGCGCGTACGTCCAGTACGCTGCACCCCACTCAGCTTTGCCAGAACGGAAAATTCATTGCGCTCTGTGCTATGTTTCAGAAGAAAATTCGTATCAGGCGCGAAAGCGCGCTGACCCCAAAACCATGTAAAAAAAGGGGAACCGGAAATGACGATTTCTGCGATGATTCTGAAAATGAGCGAAGGCCTCGGAAGGAGCTTCGCCATTTTCTCGTTGACGCTTGTGTTTTCGCTGCCGCTGGGGCTGATCGTCGCGCTTTTGCGGATGACGAAATTCAAGCCTGTGCAGTATGCGGCGCGGATTTTGATTTCCATCCTGCGCGGAACGCCGCTGATGCTGCAGCTGCTTGCGGTGACGTATGGGCCGTTTTATCTTTTCGGCGCAGGCGTGGCGCGCAACAAGCTGGTTCCCATTATCATTGCCTATTCCATCAACTACGCGGCCTATTTTGCCGAGATTTATCGCGGGGGCATTGAATCCATGCCCGCCGGACAGTACGAGGCCGCCGAAGTGCTGGGCTATGGAAAATTCCGCACGTTTATGCGCATCATCCTGCCGCAGGTGGTCAAGCGGATTCTGCCGTCCGTCACGAACGAGGTAATTACGCTGGTGAAGGATACGTCCATGGCGTTTACGGTTGCCTATCAGGAAATGTTCTCCATCGGCAAGCAGATCGCGAATTCGCAGACGAGCTTTATGCCGTTCGTCATTGCGGGCGTGTTCTATTTTGTGTTTAATTTTATCGTGTCGGCGGTTATGTCGCTGTGCGAGAAGCGCATGAGCTATTACCGCTGAGGAGGGCAGGCAATGAAACTTCTTGAAATCAACCACTGTCGCAAGGACTTTGGCAAAAACAAGGTGCTCTCGGATATCAACCTTTCCGTTTCGGAGGGGCAGGTCGTTTCGATTATCGGGCCGTCGGGGTCGGGCAAATCGACGCTGCTGCGCTGTGCGACGCTGCTGGAAACCATGGACGGCGGGGATCTGATTTATTCCGGCCGCTATGCGGCCAGAGACGAAAACGGCCGCGCCGTCTACGCGCCGCAGAAGGAGCTGGCGCAGATTCGCGGCATGTTCGGGCTGGTGTTCCAGAATTTTAACCTCTTTCCGCACTACTCGGTCATGAAGAACATTACCGAAGCGCCGATCCTCGTGCAGAAGCGCAAAAAGGACGAGGTATACGCGGAGGCGGAGGAGCTGCTGCGGCAGATGGGGCTTTCCGACCGCGCGGATGCGTATCCGTATCAGCTCTCCGGCGGGCAGCAGCAGCGCGTTTCCATTGCGCGCGCGCTGGCGATGAACCCGAAGGTGCTGTTTTTCGACGAGCCGACGAGCGCGCTCGATCCGGAGCTGACGGGCGAAATCCTGCACGTGATCCGCGATCTGGCCGCACGGAAGATGACGATGGTGATCGTTACGCACGAGATGATGTTTGCGCGCGAGGTTTCCGATACGGTCGTGTTCATGGACGGCGGCGTGATCGTCGAGCAGGGCGCGCCTGAAGATGTGATCGATCATCCGACACAGGAGCGAACCGTGCAGTTTCTCAGGAGGCTTCAGGGATAAATGGAACGGCTGAAAATTGTGAAAATCAGCCCGACGCAGAATATGACCGTGCTGGTGGAGACGCCGCTGCCGCGCGAGCGTCACGCAGAGGCTGCCGAAAAGCTGATGGACTACGCGGGCGTATACTGCGAGCAGGTCGGGTTCATTGAGCCGGCGCAGAGCGCCCGTGCGCGCGCGCGTTTGCAGATGATGGGCGGCGAATTCTGCGGCAATGCAACGATGTCGCTCGCCGCGTTTCTCTGCTTTCAGGACGAAATGCCGGCGGGGTGCGAGGCGGATATTCCTCTTGAGGTTTCCGGTGCGGACGGCGTGCTTTCATGCCGCGTGCGCGCGCTCGGCGAGGGCGCGTTTGAAGGAACCGTGCAGATGCCGGAGCCGCGCGCGATTGAGCGGCGCATCCTGCATAGCGGGGGCGAGGACTATGAGACCGTCTGCGTGCGCATGGACGGCATTGCACATATCCTGATCGACCGCAAGTACGAGCCGGAAGCGGAGGCGCTGCTGCGCGCATGGGCGCCGCTTTTTGAGGAGGAGGCCGTCGGCTTTGTGGCGTGCGATTTCGCGCGCAATGAAATCCGGCCGCTCGTACTGGTGAAGCCGACCGGAAGCGCCGTGTGGGAGCGCGGCTGCGGAAGCGGAAGCGCGGCCTATGGCGCGGCGATGGCGCGCAAGGCCGGCGGCGCTGTGAAGGTCGCCGTCGGACAGCCGGGCGGGACGATTGTGGTGTGCGCCGACGGCGAAAGCGTGTCCATCACGGGTCGG
Source organism: uncultured Oscillospiraceae bacterium (assembly GCA_964553125.1). GTDB lineage: Bacteria > Bacillota > Clostridia > Christensenellales > Aristaeellaceae > Aphodomonas. The sequence goes on along the minus strand of CAZKJW010000025.1, from coordinate 10,844 downwards.
GTGCAGATCGTCATGCGCGGGGAAGCGTACCTGTAAAAGCGCGGAACGGGCGCGTTTTTCTTCCGGCGCGGAGCGCCTTATATCTATCATAACGCAATTCCATTGGGGCAGCCCGCAAGGGCGGCTCTTTTTTGCGTGGGCGCAATGCGCGCGATTACTTGACACGCCGCCCTGTTTTCGATATCATAGACTATTGGTAAGGAGGAACGAGCATGGAGAGTGTTCCGGTTTCGCAATTTGTGAAGGACAGCCGCTTCGACGGCTTTCTGCTGGTGCGCACGGCGGATCAGCGTTCCGCGTCGAACGGCTCGAAATATCTGGATATGACGCTGGGCGATAAGACCGGCGAAATCAACGCAAAGCTATGGGACGGCACGGTGGAGCCGCCGAAGGTGGGAAGCGTTCTGCGCCTTCGCGGGACGATTCATGAATATAACGGCAGATTGCAGATTCGCGTGGAGCGGATGCGCGGCCTTGCGCCGAGCGACAATGTGCCGATGGAGGCGCTCGTCGCATGCGCGCCGCAGCCCGGCGAGGAGATGCTCGACGAGGTCAACGCCGCCGTGGAGAATATCCGGAGCTATGACCTGCGCAGGCTTGTGCGCAGACTGTTGGACGATGCGGGCGAGACGCTGGTGAATTTCCCGGCGGCGTCGAAGCTGCATCACGCCGAGCGCAGCGGGCTTCTGCACCACATGACGGGGATGCTGCGCATGGCGAACCATTACGCCGACGAATATCCCACGCTGGATCGCGATCTGCTCGTGGCGGGCGTTATCGTTCATGATCTGGCGAAGATTGGCGAGATCAACGCCGCGCCTGAAACTGGCATCGTTTCCGGCTACAGCGCGGACGGAATGCTCATCGGGCACCTCGTGCGCGGCATTGCGCGCATGGACGAGGCGGGGCGCGCGCTCGGGTGCGATGAGGAGATTCTGATGATGCTGGAGCATATGGTGCTTTCGCATCACGGCGTGCCCGAATACGGCAGCCCCAAGCCGCCGATGTTCCCAGAGGCGGAGGTGCTGCACCATCTCGATCTGCTGGATGCGCGCATCTTTGAAATGAACGCCGCGCTTTCGCGCGTGACGCCCGGCGGCTTCTCGGAGAAGCTCTGGTCGCTTGACCGCAAGCTGTACCGCCGCGCCGGCAGTCCCGCGGAGGAACGCGAGGAAACCGCGCGCAGCGCGGGAAAGGAAAACGAATGAAGGTCAAAAAAACAGGCGCTCTGCTGCTGACGGTATGCCTGCTTTTTGCGGCGTTGCCCGGAGTGGCTTCTGTGCGCCGCACAAACGGCTTTACGGCCAAGACGCTGGACTATCTGCCCGATAAGGCGCGCGCAAGAACGGACTCGCTGGTGATCGGCGTGAGCGATCTTTACGGCGTGACGAGCCCGTTTTTTGCGGAAACGACCGGCGACGGATACCTGACCGCGCTGATGTACGACGAGCTGATTTTCTTCGGAAACGACGGAAGCGCCGGGGACGGCGCGGCTGCGATGACAAAGGAGCTGGTCTATCCCGAGGAAATCTGGCTGCGCATCGAGGGAACGGACTACACCAGCTATCGTTTCACCTTCACCGTGCGCGAGGGCGTGTGCTATGCCGACGGCACGCCGGTGACGAGCGACGATTTCATCAACGCCTTTTATCTGCTTTTCACGCCCGGATATGACGGCGTTTATGACGCATCCTCCGCGGGGATCAAGGGCGCGAGCGCGTATTATTACGGCGGGAGCGAATCCATCGAGGGCATCCGCCGCGTGGACGAGAAAACGTTCACGATCGATCTGGATGGCAAGAACGCTTCGGCAGAGGCGTTTCTGGCGATTCCCGCGCTGCGCGTGAGCGAGGCGGGCGAAATGAAACGCCCCGAAGGGCTGGCGAGGGAAGAGCAGGAGGCGTATTATCAGGACGCGCTGGAGCGCGCCAGAAACGCCGATCCGTCGCGCACCTGCTACGGCCAGTACGCGCTGGAAACGCTGGAAGAGGGCGATCGGGCGGTGCTGAAGGCGAACGCGGGCTACTGGCGCGGCGCGCCGAAAATCGGCACGGTTGAACTGCTCGTCGTTCCTTCTGGAAACGAGATGGAAGCGATGCTCGCGGGCGATGTGGACATCATCACCATGATGGGCAACGCCGAGAACGTCGACGAAATCTGGGATTACGAAAAAGGCTTTGTCAACCTCTACAACTGGGAGAACTCCGCGGTCGGCTACCTGGGCATGAACTTCCACAGCGAGCTGTTTTCCGATACGCTCGTGCGGCAGGCCATTGCCGTGGGATTGGACCGCGAGACGATTCTTGCCAACACGCTGGAGCGCTACGCCACGCTGAACACGCAGATGGAGTTTGACGAGTTCAGCCTCAACAGCAGCGTTCTGGGCGAGGACTACGCCTACGACCTTCAGCGCGCCAAGCGGCTTTTGCAGCAGGCGGGCTGGACGGAGGGCGCAGACGGCTGGCTGGAAAAGGACGGCGCGCGCTTTGAATTCACCTTCAGCTATGCGACGCCAAGCCCGGTGATGGACACGGCGGCGAGCATGATCGCCGAAGGATTCGGCAGGCTGGGCATGAAGGTCACGCTCAACCCCGTGCCGCTTGACGAGTTGATTGCGGCGGTGGAGAACGACGAGTGCGACATGTATTTCATGGCGCGCCAGCTGCCGCAGCGCGCGGCCGTGGCCGCGAATCTGTTTGCGGGAAGCAGCCACCTGAATCTGAGCGGCTACCGCAGCGACATGCTGGATTATTTTCTCGCGTGGCTCTGCCAGGAGAGCGACCCGCAGCGCCAGACGGTTATGCTGGAGGCGTATTTTGAGGAGCTGTACCGCGAGCTGCCGGTGATTCCGCTCTATCAGCGCAGCGAAGTGCTGCTGGTGAGCGCGCGGATTCTCAACTGCACCGTCACGGCAGCGCACGAGATTACTTCCGACGTATATCGTTTCATGCTTACGGACACGCTTTCCAAGCAGTGGTAAGGGGGAAGAAAAAGATGCAGAAATATGCGGTTTACGATAAGGACGAAATCAAAAAGAGCATCGTGTCGAAGCTGCAGCGCCACAACGGCTGCTCGCTGAGCGAAGCGACGCCCAAGCAGATTTACAACGCCGTCGCCGATACCGTGCGCGATCAGATCATGAACAAGCTCGTCGCGACGCGCCAGTCCGTCCGGCAGCAGCAGGGCAAGCGCCTGTACTATCTGTCCGTCGAGTTTCTCATGGGTCGCTCGCTTCACTCCAACATCCTCAACCTGTGCGAGACGAAGGAATACAGGCAGGCGTTTGAGGAGCTGGGGCTGAACCTTCAGGATATCCTGCATGAAGAGCCGGAGCCGGGCCTTGGAAACGGCGGTCTCGGCCGCCTTGCGGCCTGCTTTATGGACTCCCTCGCCACCGAGGATCTGCCTGCGATGGGCTGCACGATCCGCTATGAATACGGCTTGTTCCGCCAGCGCATCGTTGACGGTCAGCAGGTAGAGCTGCCCGACTCGTGGCTGGACAACGGCAACGCGTGGGAGGTTGCAAAGCCCGAGGAGAGCTTCGAGATCCGCTTCGGCGGCCGCTTGCAGGAGGACTGGTCCAACGGCACGCTGAACGTGAAGCTGGTGGATTATACGCCTGTCATCGCTGTTCCCTACGACATGCCCGTCGTCGGCTACGACACCGACACGGTGGACGTTCTGCGCATGTGGAGCGCCCGCTCGCCCAAGGAGATTGACCTCAAGACCTTCGGCGCGGGAAAATACCAGCAGGCGCTTGAAGTGCGCGGCCTTGCGGAAGTGCTGTGCAAGGTGCTTTACCCCGAGGACGACCACTGGGCGGGCAAGTCCCTGCGCCTTAACCAGCATTACTTCTTCACGTCCGCGACGGTGCAGTATATCATCGCCGCCTATAAGCGCGATTTCGGCCCCGACCTGCACGGGCTGCCTGACAAGGCGGTCATCCATATCAACGACACGCATCCGGGACTTGCCATTCCGGAGCTGATGCGGATTCTCATGGACGAGGAAGGCTTCTCGTGGGAGGAAGCCGAAAGCATCGTGCGGCGCATGGTTGCGTATACGAACCACACCATCATGCAGGAAGCGCTGGAGCGCTGGCCGGAGGATATGATGCGCTCGCAGCTGCCGCGCATTTATCAGATTCTTCAGGAGATGAACCGCAGGCTCTGCGAAAAGCTGTGGGCGGCGTATCCGGGCGACTGGAACCGCATCGCGGGCATGGCCATTCTCGCCTACGATCAGGTGCATATGGCAAATCTCTGCGTGGCCTACACCTTCTCCACCAACGGCGTCTCGCAGCTGCACGGCGATATTCTCAAGCGCAGCACCTTCTCCGACTACTACGGCGTCATGCCGGAAAAATTCAGCGCCATCACCAACGGAATCACGCATCGCCGCTGGCTGATGCTGTCGAACCCGGGGCTTGCCAGCCTGATCTGCGAAGCGATCGGCGACGGTTGGATCCGCGACCCGCAGCAGCTTTCGGATTTGACGAAGTTCAAGGACGACGCGGCTTTCCGCGAGAAATTCGCCAAGGTCAAAATGGATAACAAGCGCAGGCTTTCGCAGTGGCTCATCCTCAGCCAGAGCGACGGCTTTGACCCCACCTTCATGGTGGATACGCAGGCCAAGCGGCTGCACGAATACAAGCGCCAGCTGCTCAATGCGCTGCACCTTCTGGTGCTCTATAACCGTATTGCCGACGATCCGAACTTCACCATGCCGCCGCGCTGCGTGGTCTTTGGCGCGAAGGCATCTCCCGGATATCGCCGCGCCAAGCAGATCATTCACTTCATCAACGCTGTTGGCAAGCTGATCGCCGCGCATCCGCGCGCCAAGGAGATGCTCAAGGTGATCTTCCTTGAGAACTACTGCGTCTCCGCCGCCGAGGTGCTCATCCCGGCCACCGAGCTTTCCGAGCAGATTTCCACGGCCACCAAGGAAGCCTCCGGCACCGGCAACATGAAGTTCATGATGAACGGCGCGCTCACCATCGGCACGCTCGACGGCGCGAACGTCGAAATGGACGAGGCCGTTGGACGCGAAAACATCTATATTTTCGGCGCGCGCGCGCACGAAGTCGAGGCGATTTACAGCGGCGGCCTCTACCACGCCAGCGACGTGTTCGAGCGCAATCAGGAAGTGCGCAAGGCGATGACGCAGATGATCGACGGCACGCTTGGCGAGCCGGGCACGTTCAACGAGCTGTATCATTCGCTGCTCTTTGGCGAGCATGGCGGCATGGCTGATCCGTATCTGGTGCTGAAGGATTTCGGCTCCTACACCATGGCGCAGGAGCGTGTCAACGCAGATTACCGCAACCCGCAGAAGTGGTGGAGCATGGCGATTGCCAACACGGCCGGCTCCGGCTTCTTCTCCTCCGACCGCACCATTGCGGAATATAACGAAAAGATCTGGCGGCTCAGCCCGATCGAGTGGTAAAAGGAACGAACATGAACTGCTATCATAACAGCCGGGAGGCGCTCTACCGCACGCCTTCCAGCGCGCAGCCCTGCGGAACGGAAATCACGCTGCGCCTCCGTGTTGAAGATGAGAGAAGGCCGGACAAGGTGCTTCTGCGCATCTGGAACGGAGGCGAGCGATTCTGCGAGATGTCGCCCGTTGAGAGCGATGAAACGCTGTATAAGGCGCGCTTTGCGCTGCCGGAAACGCCATGTCTCGTCTGGTATGACTTTCATGTCTGGTCGGCGGGGCATTTTTTCTGGTATGGCAACGCAGAGGACGGACTCGGCGGCGAGGGCGCGCCGGTCTGGGGAAGCGCGCGCTCTTTCCAGATTACGGCATACGATCCCGCTTTCCGCGCGCCGGCGTGGACGCGCGGCGCGGTGTTCTATCAGATTTTCCCCGACCGCTTCCGCAAGGACGGCGGCGCGGCGCATCGCGCAGGCAAGCGCGATATGCTCGCGTGGGAAACGCCCGTGCCGTATCGCGCCGACCCGGAAACGGGCGATTTTCAGGCGCTTGACTTCTATGGCGGCAGCCTGCGCGGCATTGCGGAGAAGCTGCCGTATCTCGAAGCGCTCGGCGTGACGGCGATTTACCTCAACCCGAGCTTTGAGGCGACGAGCAACCACCGCTACGACACCGTCGATTGGAAACGCATCGATTCGCTGCTGGGCGACGAGGCTGATTTTTCCGCGCTTTGCGCGGCGGCTGAAAAGCGCGGCATCCGCATCATTCTCGACGGCGTGTTCAGCCATGCGGGCGCGATGAACCCGGATTTTCTCGCGGCGAGACACAGCCGCGACGCGGAGCGGTTCGGCTGGTTTGTTTTCAACAACTGGCCGGACGACTACAAATGCTGGTGGGGGTTCCGCAACCTGCCGGAGCTGGACAAGAACCATCCGGGAGTGCGCGAGCATTTCCTTTCCGGAGAGGATTCCGTTGTGCGGCACTGGCTGCGGGCGGGAAGCGCCGGCTGGCGTCTCGACGTGGCGGACGAGCTGCCGATGGATTACCTGCGCGAGCTGCGCAAAAACGCGCGCGCCCAGCGCGGAGATGCGTTCGTTCTCGGCGAGGTTTGGGAGGACGCGTCGAACAAGGTCAGCTATGGAGAGATGCGCTGCTATTGTCTGGGCGATACGCTCGACGGCGTGATGAACTACCCGCTGCGCGAGGCGGCGATTGATTTCCTGACGGGCAGGCAGCCGGCCGGCGCGTTCAAGCGGCGCATGGATTCGCTCTATGAAAACTACCCCGCGCCGTTTGCGCAGTGCCTTTTGAACCTGATGGGCAGCCATGACCGCGCGCGCGTGCTCAACGTGCTGTGCGGCGCGGACGGCGAGGACATTCCCCGCGCGCAGCGCGGAAAACTCCGCCTGACGGCCCGCCAGCGTGAGACGGGCAAGCGGCTGGAAAAAATGCTTCTGTGGCTGATGTGCTTCATGCCCGGAATGCCCTGCGTCTATTACGGCGACGAGGCGGGCATGGAGGGCGCGACCGACCCGTTCAACCGCGCGCCGTTCCCGTGGGGACAGGAGGACGGGGAGCTTCAGGCTTTCTTTGCGGAGACGCTGCGGCGCTATCGCGAGTGCGAACCGCTGCTGGACGGCGCAATGGAAATCGAAGCGCCGTGCGACGAGATTCTGTGTGTGCGGCGGCATCAGGACGGCAAGGGCGTTGTGCTGTGCCTGAACCGGGGCAGCCATGCCAAGAGAATTCCCGCGTTTGGCACGCAGACAACCGTGCCCGCGCGCGGATGGACAATCGTAGAAGAATAAGCGGAGCGTTCCGCATGGGTTGGAGGATGTGCAAATGAAAAAGGCGTTTCGGTTTTTGCAGAGCATGAAGTTCGGCATGGTGCTGCTGGTGCTGGTACTGATCTGCTCGGTCATCGGCTCGCTGATCCCGCAGGGCAAGGAAGCCGGATATTATCAGCTGTATTACCCCAACTTCAACGGCCCGCTCCTGTGGCTCCAGCTGGATACGATTTTCCAGAGCTGGTATTTCATTGCGGTGCTGTTGCTGCTGTGCCTGAACCTGCTGTTCTGCTCGGTGCTGCGCATCGGCCGCACGGCAAAGGGCGTCCGGGCCATGCCGGAGGCGTGCGCGAAGGCTGCGGCGAAGCCGCTGGAAGCGGAAAAGGGCAGCGTGGAAGCGTTCCTCAAGGGGCGCAGGTTCCATAAGATCCGCACGGAAAAGGGCGAGGTGTTTGCCAGAAACCGCGTGGGGCATTACGGCACGTTCATTGTGCATCTTGCGTTTCTGCTGCTGCTGGTGTGCGCCGCGGGCGCGCTGTTTTTCAGCGTGAACGAGGATGTGTCGCTGCGCGAGGGCGAAACGATGACGCTCGCAGACGGCTCCGTGATGCGGCTGGATGCGTTCTCCTCCTCCGACGAAAACGGCGAAGTCGCCTATCAGAGCGACGTAACGGTGACGGATAAAAACGGCGCGGAGCGCCAGATGAGCGTGACCGTCAATTATCCCATCACCGTGGGCGGGCAGAAGCTGTTCCAGATGGGATACGGCATCGAGGGGCTGGTTGCCATTACATATAACGGCCAGACTGATTCCATTCCCCTCACCAACGAGGACATCGACAGTTTCCTCACGCTCGACGGCGAAAAGGGCGTTGCCTTCACCGGCATTTATCCCGACTACACGCAGGGCGACGACGGCTCCGTGCTGCCGGTATATACCTCCAAGCTTGGATACCCCAACCCGGTCTATTCCGTCTATGTTGTGGACGGCGAGCAGAGCAAGGCGGGCATTGTCATTCCTGGCACGACGCTGACCGTGGACGGCGTGGATTACGCCTTTGAAAAGCCGCTGAACATTTCGACGCTTCGCGTGAAGTCCTATCCGCCGCTGGTGTTCCCGCTGCTGTATCTGACGTTTGCGCTGCTGATCGTCGGAATTTACCTGACGTTCTTCATGGTGCCGGTCTATGTGCGCGCGGACGAGAAGGGCTACGCGCTTATGAGCCTCAAGCCCGTGCCCGAGTTTGAAAGCGACCTGAAAAAGCGGCTTGGCGGCGAAGGGAAATGAATCCATTCTTTGAACGAATCGCCGAAACGGCGGAGAGACATCGCCGCACATATGAAAAGCTGTCGGACGAGGCGCTGCGCGCCGTAATGGACGGCCTGCGCGAAGAAACCGCGCGCGGCGTATCGATGAACCGCCGCATGGCGCGTGTGTTCGGCGCGGCGGCGGAGAGCTGCCGGCGGCATCTGGGGCTGACGCCGTATCCGGTGCAGTATATGGCAGGGGCGTCTCTGGCAAAGTGCGAAATCGCACAGATGAACACCGGCGAGGGCAAGACGCTCACGTCGATTCTTCCGGCATGCCTGCGCGCGCTCGACGGCAAGGGCACGCACGTCATCACCGTGAACGAATACCTTGCGCGGCGCGACTTTGAAGCGAACCGCCCGGTTTATGAGGCGCTGGGGCTTTCCGTGGGGCTGTCGCTTTCCGGCATGAGCACGGCGGAAAAGCAGGCGGCCTATCAGGCGGATATCACCTACACGACGGCGACGGAGGCGGGGTTTGACTACCTGCGCGACGGCGTTGCGAGTCGCAAAAACCTGCGCGTTCAGCGCGGGCTGTATTACGCGATCGTCGATGAAGCGGACAGCATTCTGCTGGATGAAGCCGTTACGCCGATGATTCTTTCTGGCGGCGGCGAGGGCGACGTGCGCGATTACAAGGTTGCCGACACGTTTGTGAAATACCTCAAGCCGATTGTGTTCTCATCCATTGACGAGGATATGGAAATTGACGATCTGGACGGGGATTACGTGGTGGACGAGCGGCGCAAAAGCGCCGTGCTCACGGCGCGCGGAATCCAGCGCGCGGAGAAGTATTACCGCATTGACAATCTGGCCGATCTGGAAAACCTTGCAATTCACCACCGCATTCTGCAGGCCATCAGCGCCTATGGAACGCTCAAGCGGGATGTGGATTATATCATCCGCGACGGCAAAATCCAGCTGGTGGACCGCAACACCGGGCGCATCATGGACGGCCGCCGCTATGCGGCGGGGCTGCATCAGGCGGTGGAGGCGAAGGAGCGCGTGGAGATCCATCAGGAGAGCCGCACGCTGTCGCTGATTACCTACCAGAAATATTTTTCGCTGTACAGCTGGCTTTGCGGCATGACGGGCACGGCATGGAGCGCGCGCCGTGAGCTTTCCGAAACGTATGGCGTGAAGGTGCGGCGCATTCCGCCGAACAGGCCGTGCGTGCGGCTGGACAGACCCGACCGCTATTTTGCCACGCAGCAGGAGAAGCTCGCCGCGCTTGCGGATGACGCGCTGGAAGCATGGCGCGCGGAGCGCCCTGTGCTCATCGGCACGCCGAACGACAGCCGCAGCGAGCAGGTTTCCGAGCTGCTTGCGGGGCGCGGCGTGCCGCATAAGGTGCTCAACGCAAAGCAGGACGCGGACGAAGCGGCGCTTGTGGCCGGTGCGGGAATGCCCGGCAGCGTGATCGTTGCAACGAACATGGCGGGACGCGGCACGGACATTCGCCTTGGCGGCGGAAAGGAACCGCAGGCCGGGAAAACGCGCGCTGCGGGCGGGCTGCTCGTTCTGGGCGCGGAGCGCCAGCGTTCCAAGCGCGTGGACGATCAGCTGGTCGGCCGCTCGGGCCGGCAGGGCGATCCGGGCGAGAGCAGGTTCTTTGTTTCGCAGGAGGACGACATTGTGCGCCTGTTCGGCGATGAAAAGCCGGGGCCGCTCAACCGCAAATCAGTGCGCCGCGCGCAGCTGCGCGCCGAGGACGCCGATTTCAGCCAGCGCAAGGGCGCGCTGGAAGCGGACTGCATCCTTCAGGATCATCGCTTCAACTTTCTCAAGGAGCGCAACAGCCTTCTGGATACGGATGACCCGGCGGGCGTCCTGCGCACGATGATTGCAAACGCCGTACACATGCTGCGCGAGGAATACACCGACCCGAAGAACCGCTACGCCGATTTCCGCATTGCGTTCCATCGCGTGTTCGGCTCCGACGCAATGCCCGAAGTCACCGATGTGCCGGATGAAAGCGCATACGCCGCGGGCGCGGAAAAGGTGCTGGCCGCCAAGGAAGCGGATGCGCCGGGCGTGTTCGACGAGCTTGCCCGCGCGGTGATGCTCCAGTGCGCGGACGAGGCGTGGTCGTTCTTCCTGGAGGAGTTTGAAAACCTGAAAACGGGCTATCATCTCATGTCGATGGGGCGCTCCAGCCCGCGGCAGGTGCTGATTGAATACAGCTTCCCGATTCTCCGCTGGACGAACGAATACGTTCTGCGCGAGGGGCTTCGCCGCGTGTTCCAGTGCCGGCTGGAGAAAAAGGCGGAGTGACGGATGAATTCAGGCGCGCCCTGCGCGCCAAAAAAGAGC